>JALESO010000060.1 GCA_022781925.1 Lachnospiraceae bacterium | reverse complement strand
CTTCCGGTTCTGGTTTACCGTATGCTGGAATATTCCATCAAAGATGAATTGATCTCCCGATTTGATAAAGACACTCAGATTGATATTTTTCGAAAAGCAGGCCAGCGCAGCGGTGAATATTTTGCCCGCAACATGCTGCATCTGGATCAGCCTGTGAATCAGTTTATCAGTGAGCTTCAGGCAAAAATGCAGGAATTGAAGATCGGGGTTCTGCGCATTGAAAATGTAGATGAAGAAAGCGGACGCATAATTCTCACCGTCTCCGAAGATGCTGACTGCTCCGGTCTTCCGGTTCTTGGCGAAACCGTGTGCAATTATGACGAGGGTTTTATTTCCGGCATTTTATCTGTATACACTGGAAAGCCATATTCAGCCATTGAAATCGACTGCTGGGCAACCGGTGACCGCGTGTGCCGTTTCCAGGCAGATATCATAAAATCGGAAGGTTAGGTCTCATTATGCAGGAAAATAAAAACTGTGAATTACTTTTTGAATATTTACGCAGCATTCTATATGATTCCAAAATAGAAACGCTGAATATTTTTGAGCTCGATGAACCTTACCGCAAGCTCGGGCAGGGACTTCAGTATCTCGAAAATGCGATCGTAGAAATGAAATCCTACGCCGAAGCACTTTCCCGGGGCAATCTGTCCGTAGACACTCCGCCAAGGGACAATTTTCTGTGTGAAAATCTCAAGAATATCCACGCAAACTTAAACCATCTGACCTGGCAGGCAAAGCAGGTGGCAAAAGGCGATTATGCACAGAACGTTTCCTATCTGGGGGAATTCTCGGAAGCGTTCAATACCATGACAGAACAGCTTCATGAACGCGAGGTATCCCTGCGGGATGAAGCCATGCGGGAAAAAGCACACGCCAGCATGCTGGAAAGTTATAACCAGCTTCTGATGCAGCTCATCGACCGCAGTAACGAAGATATCCTTGTCACAAGCATGGATGATCATGAGATCCTTTACCGGCACCAGCGTACCTCCGGTGACACTTTATCCAATGAGATCTATGCCCTGTGTCTTCAGCATCTTGCTGAAAAAAATGCCGAACCCTTTCACGGTCAGAAAGCATACGAATGGATCTGGGAAACGGAGGATTCCTTCCACCGGATCTATCGCATCACCACCGGTCTGATGGAATGGCAGGGACAGAAAGCATACGCTCATATTATCCAGGATATTACCGAAGAGAAAAAACGTGAACGGAAGCTGACCGCAGAGGCATATCATGATCCTCTGACCGGCATCGGAAACCGGCATTTCCTGATCGAGCAGATGGTGGAACTGCTGAATGCACAGCGGTAGCTGACGTTCTGTTACTGCGATCTGGATCATTTAAAATATATCAATGACACCTACGGTCATCTGGAAGGCGACTGGTATATCCGCCATTTTGTAAGAACCGTACAGTCTTTTATCCGAAAAGAAGATATTTTTGCCCGGATCGGCGGCGATGAATTCTGTCTTGTCATGGAAGGATGGCCCATGAATATTGCCCGTGAACGACTGGTCAATGTTCAGGCAGCCTTCGACCAGACGGAGCCAAAACCATATCCAAAAGGGTTCAGTTTCGGAATCATCGAAATTCCCGCCAATCATAACGGAATCTCTGTCAATGATGTGATCCGCCAGGCTGATTATGCCATGTATCAGCAGAAAGAGCTGCACAAACAGGCTTATGCACCACTTCTGACCGATCAATAGCAATTTCTTTATTCATTTATAAAAAGGAAGTCCCCTGCTAATTGCTGCATTACGCACAAAAAGCAGGGGATTTTTCCAATATATTATTTAGAGTATAAAAATGGATTTGGATTAGCGTATTTTCATTGTATCAGTAAAATAAGTTGTTTTTATATTTTTATGCTTCTTTGATCTTTTTGATTTCTTCGATCATCAGCGGAAGAATCTTCATGGCGTCTCCGATGATTCCCACATCTGCGATATCAAAGATCGGTGCATCTTCATCTTTGTTGATGGCGATGATATAACCGGATCCGATCATACCGGACACATGCTGTGTGGCACCGGATACACCGCAGGCGATATACAGCTTCGGTGCAACGATCTTGCCGGACTGACCAACCTGATGGGAACGTCCGACCCACTCTTCTTCAATGGCCGGTCTTGTGGCACCTACCACACCGCCGCAGACATCTGCCAGCTGCTGCACCAGTGCAAAGTTTTCTTTGCTTCCCATGCCACGGCCGCCGGATACGATAACATCCGCATCTTCCAGATTGACTGCTTCACTGATCTCTTTTACCACATTGGCAATCTTTGTAAATACAGATTCTTCTGTGATCTCAACTGTTTCTTCTATAATTTTGCCGGCTTTTCCCGCCTCAATAGATTTGGAAAAAGAGCCGCCGCGCACGGTGGCTACAGCCGGCCGGGTATGCAATACTACATCATTCAACACATTTCCGCCGTATACCGGGCAGGTAAATACATACTGATCACCATCTGCCACGATATTCATGACATCAACGGCACATCCTGCCTCAAATTTCTGTGCAAGCAGCGGAGTGACATCCTTGCCCTCCTGGGTCGCTGCTGCAAGCACCAGGGACGGTGTATACTTCTCTACCAGTTTTGCAAGCATCGCTGCCCGCACTTCCGGACGTTTCTCTGCCGTTTTCACAACGACCGCCTCATCTGCACCTGCTTCTATGGCTGTCTGTGCAGCCGCTTCCGGAGCTTCTGCAAGAACAGCTGCGATCACTTCTTCGCCTTTTGCTCCTGCCAGTTCTTTCGCTTTTGCCAGAATCTCAAGGGCAGGACCAACCGGAGCGTCCCCGGCAGTCTCAACATATACTAAAATATTTTTTCCTTCTGTCAGACTCATTTCCTGTGACCTCCTACAATACCTTGGCATCCGCGATGAGCTTCATTGCCTGTGCAACGGCCTCTTCCGGGGATTCTGCCTTGATCTTCACACCGGCCTGACGTTTTGCCGGCGCATATACTTTTACAACTTCCATGGTGCTCTCCGGAATCTCTCCGGTCTCCAGTTCACCGATCGGTTTCTTTCTCGCTGCCATCTTGCTCTTGATGGTTGGATAACGCGGATCGTAATTCGGTTTCTGGATCGTCACAACACACGGAAGGGAAGCTTCCACCTCATTGTATCCGGTCTCGGTCTCCTGTTTGATGATGGCTTTTCCATCTGCTGCCTCTACGGCTACGACATTGGCCACTGCCGGAACATTCAGCTCCGTTGCCAGCAGCAAGCCGGTCTGACTTGCTGCATAGTCAGTGGATTCCTTCCCGCAAAATACAAGATCAAATGTCTTTCCTTCCGCTGCTTCAATGTCTGATTTTGCTTTTGCGAGAAGTTTTGCAACTGCCGCACCATCCAATTTTTCGGCCTCGTCATATTTTACGAGGTATGCATGGTCGGCACCGACCGCAAGACAGTTCTTTAAGGAGTTTTTCACACTGTCATCTCCGATGGATACCACAGTTACTTCGCTCTCGCCGACAGACTCTTTCAGACGTACTGCCATTTCTTCTGCATATGTATCAAATGCATTTACGACAGGTGTGACCCCGTCCAGTGCCGGTTTTCCCGTAGCTTCGTCCAGCGAAATTTCTACAGAATCGTCCGGAACCTGTTTGATGCAAACTAATATTTCCATGATGATTTTCTCCTGTTCGATTTTATCCCGTCAGCCGCCCGTATAAGGGCAGCAACGGAATATATATTGTTAGATAAGGGATCGCTTACTTGCCAATGACACTGTTGGAGATAACGATTCTCTGTACTTCGTTTGTTCCCTCAAAGATCTGGAAGATCTTGGCATCTCTCAACAGTTTTTCTACCGGATATTCACGGCTGTATCCATATCCGCCGAACATCTGGATTGCCTCAGAAGCGACTTCCATTGCAATATCAGAAGCATAGCATTTTGCAATAGCGGACTCTTTGGTATACGGAAGCCCCAGATCCATCTTGGTCAGGGCATGTGCCACCATCTGACGAGCGGTTTCTGTCTTGATCTCCATATCAGCTACTTTGAATTTCAGTGCCTGGTTTTTGATGATTGGTTTGCCAAACTGTACACGCTCTTTGCCGTATGCAATGGCTTCGTTGATGCCTCTCTGTGCGATACCGGTTGCCACACAGCCCATCCAGGTACGTGCCTGATCCAGTGTCTGCATTGCAATATTGAAGCCTCTTCCTTCCTCACCAATCAGGTTGGAAGCTGGGATTCTGACATCCTCAAGTACCACATCACAGGTATTGGATGTACGAATACCCATCTTGTTTTCTTCTTTTCCTGTGCTCAGTCCCGGCGTTCCTTTTTCTACGAAGAACATGGACATTCCCTTGACACCTTTTGTCTTGTCTGTCATGGCTGTTACACAGTAGAAAGAAGCGATACCGCCGTTTGTGATAAAGCATTTTCTTCCGTTCAGTACATACTCATCACCATCTTTGACTGCAGTTGTCTTGCCTGCACCTGCATCGGATCCTGCGCCCGGCTCAGTCAGGCAGAATGCGCCAAAGCCGCCCTCCAGGATCAGATCACACGCACGCTGTTTTAATTCTTCACTTCCTGCGATCAGCACCGGTTTCATACCAAGTCCGCTGGCGGAAATGGTAGTTGCAAATCCAGCATCCGCAATTGCCATCTGTTCGATGAGCGCTGCCACATCCACCCTTGATAACCCCGGGCCGCCGTACTCCTCCGGAACTTCCAGTGCCTGATATCCCTGCTCGATGGCTTTATCGTAAATCTCCTTTGGCCATTCGCCGGATACATCATATGCTTTACACTGCTCTACCACTTCTTTGTCGCAGAAATTTTTTACGTCCTGTAACAGATCCTGTGCTTCTTCAGAAATTAAATATGCCATTTTGATTCCTCCTCAAATAAACGCATTTCCATATTTTTAACAGCTATCAGATAAAGTTTCAGCAAAAAAGTATTCCCATCCGTATGATTTCTACTTTTTCCGCAGTTCTGCTTTACTCTGCGGAATAGCAAACTTTACCCGGGTTTAAGATCATCTTCGGATCAAATACTTCTTTGATTCCTTTCATCAGACGCATGCTTGTCTCGCCTGCAAAGGCTGCCAGATAATCCATCTTTCCATAACCGATTCCGTGTTCACCGGAGATCAGGCCTCCACACGCAGCGGCTTTTTTATAAATAATATCCATGAAATCCGCAACCTGTTTCTTGAACTCTGCCTCATCCATATCGTTGGCACATGCATAAATATGTAAGTTTCCGTCACCTGCATGTCCAAAACTTTTGATAGTAAAATCATAGTTGGATTCCAGTGATTTTACGAAAGTCAGATACGGTGCGATCTGATTTACCGGAACGACGACATCACACTCATCCAAAAGTTTTGTCTCTGCCTCAATGGCCTCCAGGAAGGAACTTCTTGCGGCCCAGGCATCTTTTTTCTTCGCCGGCGTATCAGCAACCAGTACATCGATGGCACCTGCCTCCAGCACAACCTCTGCTGCCTTCTCGGTGATCTCCTCCAGTGCTTCCATGTCATCTCCGTCAAAGGTTACCAGCAGATATGCTCCGATATCCACACCTTCCAGTTTCTGCGGGAACACGCTCTTTCCAAGGTAACGCTCGGAAGCCAGCACAATCTCTTTTTCCATAAATTCGATTGCCTGCGGCTGTAAGTGCTCCATGAAGAATTTCGGAACCGTTGCGATGCAGTCCTCCAGATTTTCATACGGGATGATCAGGCTGATGGTCTCCTTCGGAGCCGGGATCAGCTTCAATGTCAGCTCTGTGATGATACCTAAGGTTCCCTCAGAACCGATCATCAGGTTCAGCAGGCTGTATCCGGTGGAAGTCTTGGAAACCGTTGCACCGAGTTTTACGATCTCACCGGTTGGAAGTACCACGGTCATGGCTCTGACATAATCTCTTGTACATCCATATTTTACGGCTCTCATACCACCTGCGTTTGTGGATACATTTCCACCCAGCGTTGCAAATTTTTCACCCGGATCTGGTGGATATAACAGGCCCTGTTTCTGTGCGTCCTCAGCCAGATCATTCAGCAGAACACCTGCCTGTACACGAACCACAAAGTTCTCCTTGTCATACTCCAGGATCTTGTTCATCTTGGACATGTCGATCATAACACCGCCGTGCAGTGCAACTGCCGCACCGGTCAGACCGGTTCCTGCGCCTCGCGGGATCACCGGAATGCTGTTCTCATAACACAGCTTCATGATCGCTGCGATGTCCTCCGTTGTAGTTGCCTCGATCAATACCGTTGGAGCTCCTTTTCCATAAATTGGCATTTCGTCGTGAGAATAATCTGCATTAATCTCATCTCCGGTAAATACTTTGCCCGGAACGATCTTTTTGAATGCTTCGATCAGCTCCGGTGTTACCTGATTGTAACTGTAATCTGCCATCATCCAAATCCTCCTTATACCCATTTTTTCAATGTTATTTATGCTATCCTGTATTCTGGTCATTCAGAATACAAGAAATTATTATTTTTTTCTAACGATCACAGATACTCCATCCGGGATTACTGTGATTTTTCTGTCTGATTTTCCCAAATATGCGTCCGCCATGCGGATTGCTTCCTCCACACTCTCTGCATAATCCATCTGCATGTCATTCACCAGCTGTTTTGGTGCCTGCGTCACCATGATCACCTTATGGTGCATCAGGACTCTGCACAGGATCTGTGCTTCCCACTGATCGGGGATTGTCTTGTCCCTCGGTGTATCAAGGAATCTCTGCATGATCACGTCTTTCTCTTCACCACTGGCAAACGTATCGTACAATGACTGACCTCCATGTCCGTCGATGCAGCTGGAAACCATGATGATCACGCCGCCTGGGTTGCAACTTGCCTCAGCTGCTGTCATACCTTTGACAGATTGATAAATATTCTGATCCAGCGGATAACCACCGTTGGTGGAGATCACGATATCCGAAGGAACAGCATCCACACCAGACATCTGGTCTACAAATCTACAGCCCTCCCGATGTGCTTCATCGAAATTTCCCGCATAAGCCCGGATGACTTTTTTATTCTCATCCAGCACCACATTTATAATAAATGCAAGCTTTGCCTGTTCTGCTGCATAGATCATATCCCGATGGATTGGATTTCCTTCCAGCACTCCGGTTCTGGCATATTCACTGGCAATGAATTCCGAACAGTGGTTTGCCATTACCGTCGCTGCACTGGATACACCTGGCAATACACTCTTTCTTCCACCGGAAAATCCTGCAAAAAAGTGTGGTTCAATAAATCCTTCTGAAATCAACAGATCTGCCTCGGCTGCGATCTTATTGATTTTCAACTTTCCTCCGGATGGCAGCGTGCCAAGTTCTACCATATCTGCATCTTCATGGCTTTTGTGTACCAGAAACTGTATATCGTCACGATCTACAATATCCTCGCCGAATTTATAGATCAATTCTTCTTTCGTAGTCGGTCTGTGAAAACCGGTAGCAATCAGAACAGTTATCTTTGCATCCGGATTACCTGCTTTGATTTCATCTAAAATCCCCGGCATGATCACTTTGCTTGGAACCGGCCGTGTATGATCACTGGCAATCATTACGATATTATCTTTTCCTTTTGCCAGATCCCGTAACCGCTTGGAATGGATCGGATGCGCTAAGGCATCTTTTACGATTTCTTCCTCGGATTTGTCTGCCCGAAACTCATGTGCCCTGGAAACCAGGATACCATTCAGGCGATTGTCCGGAATTGTTACCTTCATTTTTTCTTTGCCAAAAGGTAAGGTCACCTCTGCCATGTTTTGATTCCCCCTCATAAAACAACTTTTGGTTGTATGTGTTTTGGTACTACCAATTTTGTTTTATTTTTTGGTAGTACCAATCATAGTAAAAAATAACGTTTTCATCCGGAACTTATTGGTTCCTCGAAAACATTTATGCTCTTGATTGGTTCTACCATTTCTGAACTGATTTATATTCTACTCACTTTCATGCGTTTCGTCAACATCATATCGCACAAAAATTTCCAGAAAAAAACAGCAGATTTACTAAAATTCTTGTTTGTGTGGTTCTTGGCTAAAATTTAAACTTTAATACGAAAACGGAGAATCCTGTCGGGACGCTAGACGTTCACTACCCTCGTTTTGCTTCGGTTTTATCGCGCTCGCTCTCACGCCTGAAAAAGAGGTCGTTCCCACTCGCGCAAAACTCGCAAAACTCAGTCGTGTCA
>JALESO010000054.1 GCA_022781925.1 Lachnospiraceae bacterium | reverse complement strand
AATTTCATCGCCGTCACTCAGATTAATTCCTCTCACACCCATGGATACTCTTCCTGTACTTCTCACATCCGTATCGTTAAACCGGATACACTGACCGTATTTGGTTACAAGAATTACATCTTTCCTGTTATCTGTAATTTTAACTTCAATCAGCTCATCATCATCTTTTAAAGCAATAGCCGCAAGACCTGTTTTTCTTACATTTTCATATTCCTTGATCGATGTTTTTTTCACAAGTCCACATTTTGTTGCCATCAGCAGATACTGATCTGACTTATATTCGCTGATTGGAATGACTGCAGTTATCTTTTCTCCTGCCTGAAGCTGAAGAAGATTGATAATTGCTGTTCCCCTGGCAGTTCTGCCCGCCTCCGGTATCTCATATACCTTCAGACGGTATACTTTTCCAAGATTTGTAAAGAACATCAGATAATGGTGAGAAGTTGTCATAAACAGTTCCTCAATATAATCATCATCGATGGTCTCCATACCTTTGATACCACGGCCGCCACGATGCTGTGCACGGAAATTATCCGCACTCATACGCTTGATATAGCCAAGTTTTGTCATCGCAATGACAGTATTTGTCACTGGGATCAGATCTTCCATGGAGATATCATACTCATCGTATCCGATGGAGGTACGTCTGTCATCGCCATATTTTGCACTGATGACCATGATCTCTTCTTTGATGACACCAAGCAGTTTTTTCTCATCTGCCAGGATTGCTTTCAACTCAGCAATACGAGCCATCAGATCTTTGTACTCAGCTTCCAGCTTCTCACGTTCCAGACCGGTCAGCGCTCTCAGTCGCATATCTACGATTGCCTGAGACTGTGCATCCGTCAGACCGAAACGCTCCATTAATTTTGTTTTTGCTTCCTGTGTCGTGCGGCTTCCACGGATGATGGAGATTACCTCATCAATGTTGTCCAGTGCGATCAGTAATCCCTGTAAAATGTGGGCACGCTCTTCAGCTTTGTTTAATTCGTATTTGGTACGTCTGGTTACTACATCCTCCTGATGTCTCAGGTAATGTTTCAGCATATCAAGCAGGTTTAATACCTTCGGCTCGTTGTTGACCAGGGCCAGCATGATGACGCCAAATGTATCCTGCAGCTGTGTATGTTTGAATAACTGATTTAAGATAACATTCGGGTTTACATCTTTTCTCAGCTCGATGCAGACACGCATACCCTGACGGTCAGACTCGTCACGGAGATCCGTGATTCCGTCTACCCGTTTATCTTTTACCAGCTCAGCGATCTTCTCGATGAGGCGGGCTTTATTTACCATGTACGGAAGCTCTGTGACAACGATACGGTTCTTGCCGTTCTGCATCGGCTCGATATCTGTCACGGCACGCACGCGGATTTTGCCACGTCCGGTACGATAAGCTTCCTCGATGCCTGCGGTACCAAGGATCATGCCACCGGTCGGGAAATCCGGGCCTTTGACTACTTCCAGGATTTCTTCGATAGTGGTGTCTCTGTCCTCTTCCACGCGGTTGTCAATGATCTTTACAACAGCGCTGATGACTTCACGCAGGTTGTGCGGCGGAATGTTTGTCGCCATACCTACGGCGATACCTGTGGTTCCGTTTACCAGAAGGTTCGGATATCTGGAAGGAAGCACTACCGGCTCTTTCTCTGTCTCATCAAAGTTTGGCTGGAAATCAACAGTGTTCTTGTTGATATCTGCCAGCATTTCCATGGAAATTCTGCTCAGACGCGCCTCTGTGTAACGCATGGCAGCTGCGCCGTCGCCATCCACAGAACCAAAGTTTCCGTGACCATCCACCAGTGGATAACGTGTGGACCAGTCCTGTGCCATGTTTACCAGGGCACCATAGATGGAACTGTCTCCGTGTGGATGATATTTACCCATTGTATCACCGACAATACGTGCACATTTACGATGCGGTTTGTCCGGTCCGTTGTTCAATTCGATCATGGAGTAGAGAACACGGCGCTGTACCGGTTTTAATCCGTCTCTGACATCCGGAAGAGCTCTGGATGCGATTACGCTCATGGCATAATTGATATAGGATTTCTCCATGGTTTTCTTCAGGTCCACGTCGTGGATCTGATCAAATATCTTGTCGTCCATTTATATTCCTCTCTTTGCTGCGGGAAAATATATTTTTTTAAAACTGTCATGAAAAACCACACGCAGACACGGACGATTTTCTATCTCCGTTGCGCCGCTTATTTCCGCCTCCTTCCGCGAACTCGCTTGCAAGATCAGCAAGCTCAAACACACTCACGGAGGCGGGCTATGCTCACTCCGATAACGAAAATCGCCCTACCGTCTCGCTTAGTGGTTTTTCACTTCCAGTTTTTGTATAAAATCTACTATCTTTCTTCTTTTCCCTTACTACATTTCGTCTGTCACTTCGCTATATGAAAGCTTTTTATACATCGAGATTCTCAACGTATTTCGCATTGGCTTCGATGAAGTCACGACGCGGCTCTACTTTATCTCCCATCAGGGTTGTGAATGTCAGGTCGATTTCTGCGGTGGCAGCTTCATCCATGGTGACGCGGTGCAGGATTCGTTTTTCCGGATCCATGGTTGTCTCCCAGAGCTGCTCTGCGTCCATCTCGCCCAGTCCTTTGTATCGCTGGATCTTGTTGCTTGAGTCACGTCCTACTTCTGCCAGAATGGCATTCAACTGTTCGTCGCTGTATGCGTACCATACTTTTTTGTTTTTCTCCAGTTTGAACAGTGGCGGCTGTGCCAGATATACATAGCCCTGTTTGATCAGTTCCGGCATGAAACGATACAGGAAAGTCAGCAGCAGGGTGCTGATATGCGCACCGTCCACATCGGCATCGGTCATGATGATGATCTTGTGATAACGCAGTTTTGTGATATCGAAATCCTCATGGATACCGGTTCCGAAGGCGGTGATCATGGCTTTGATCTCGGCATTTCCGTAAATCTTGTCCAGTCTTGCTTTCTCTACATTCAGGATCTTTCCACGCAGCGGAAGGATGGCCTGTGTCGCACGGCTTCTTGCGGTCTTTGCGGAACCACCGGCGGAATCACCCTCTACGATGTAGATCTCGCAGTTTTTCGGATCTTTATCGGAGCAGTCTGCCAGTTTTCCCGGAAGAGACATTCCCTCCAGCGCGGTTTTTCTTCTGGTCAGATCACGGGCTTTCCGGGCTGCCTCACGGGCACGCTGTGCCAGCAGGGATTTCTCGCAGATGGTCTTTGCAACTGTCGGATTCTGCTCCAGGAAGTAGGTCAGCTGCTCACTTACGACGCTGTCTACCGCACCACGGGCTTCGCTGTTTCCAAGTTTCTGTTTTGTCTGTCCCTCGAACTGCGGCTCGGAGATCTTGACACTGATGATGGCGGTCAGACCTTCTCGGATATCCTCACCGGAAAGGGCTGCTTCGTTCTCTTTCACCAGTTTGTTTGCCTTTGCATAAGAGTTAAATGTCTTTGTCAGGGCATTTCGGAATCCGGCGAGATGCGTACCACCTTCCGGAGTCGTGATATTGTTTACAAAACTGAAGGTTGATTCGTTATAGGAGTCATTGTGCTGCATTGCAACCTCTACATAAACACCGTCACGCTCCCCCTCACAGTAAATAACGTTTTCATACAGAGCCTCTTTGCTCTTGTTCAGATACTGAACGAACTCTTTGATACCGCCCTCATAATGGAAGGTTTCAGTGCGCTCCTGTCCCGGTCTCTTGTCGGTCAGGACAATGCGCAGGTTCTTGGTCAGGAATGCCATCTCACGCAGACGCTGACGCAGCACATCATAATCGTACACCGTTTCCTCGAAAATGCTTCCATCCGGGGAGAACGTTACTTTTGTACCGGTCTGCTCTGCCGGGCAGTCTCCTACGATTTTCAGCGGATACATGGTTTTTCCACGCTCATAACGCTGCTGATAGATGTGTCCGTCCCTGCATACCTGAACTTCCAGCCAGTTGGAAAGGGCGTTTACTACGGAAGCACCTACACCGTGCAGTCCGCCGGATACCTTGTACCCTCCACCGCCGAATTTTCCACCTGCATGCAGAATGGTAAATACAACCTCTACCGCCGGTTTGCCCGCTTTGTGGTTGATGTCTACCGGGATGCCACGGCCGTTATCGGTAACGGTAATGGTATCGCCTTCGTTGATGTCTACATTTATCTCCGAGCAAAATCCTGCAAGCGCCTCATCCACAGCGTTATCCACAATCTCATATACGAGATGATGAAGTCCGCGGGAAGAGGTACTTCCGATATACATACCCGGTCTTTTTCGTACTGCTTCGAGACCTTCCAAAATCTGAATCTGATCTCCACCGTATTCTGTACTCATTCCTGTCCTCCTACTGTTCTGCTATCGTGCCTTCCCTGACGAAAAACACTTTATTTATGTGAAATCTATTTTTAACAAATTCATCCAGACCCGTGCATGTGATGATGGTCTGGATATCATGGATGCTGTTCAGCAGATAATTCTGCCGGTTGCTGTCAAGCTCTGACAGCACATCATCCAGAAGAAGTACCGGCGTGTCGTGGATCAGCTGTTTCACCAGCTCGATCTCCGCCAGTTTCAATGAAAGGGCCGACGTCCGCTGCTGCCCCTGGGAACCGTATTTCCGGATATCCGTCTCATTGATGAGAAAAGAAATATCGTCCCTGTGGGGGCCGTAGGAAGTCATTCCCATTTTCAGGTCCTTCGTGCGGGATTCTTCCATCCGGGCTGCCAGCTCCACCGCCGCTGCCGACGGTTCATACACAAGCTGCAGCGTTTCCCGGTTTCCGGAGATATTCTGATGAATATCACGGACCATCTCATTGAGTTCCTTCAAAAATTCCTGTCTGCGCTGAATAATTTTCGTTCCGTACAGCACCAGCTGCTCATCCCATACCGGAAGCGTCGCCTCCAGATCCGGCCGGAAATGGATGTCCTTCAGCAGTTTGTTGCGCTGCTGCAGGGTCTTGTAATATTTCGTCAGATTGTGCAGATAGATACTGTCCAGCTGACTTAGTTCCATATCCATGAATCTGCGGCGCCCCGCCGGGCCGTCCTTGATGATATTCAGATCCTCCGGTGAAAAAACAACCAGATTCAGGATGCCGAACAGTTCCCCGGCTTTCCGGATCGGAATGCCGTTGACTGCGATTCCCTTGGCGCTGTTTTTCTTCAGATGGATATCAATGCGGTTATCCACACCGTTTTTTCCCACGATGGTGCGGATGTGCGCTTCCTCTGCGTCAAAACGGATCATTTCCCGGTCTTTGCTGCCCTTGTGGGACTTTGTCGTCCCGCTGACATACAGGGATTCCAGCACATTTGTCTTCCCCTGGGCATTATCTCCGTACAGGATGTTGGTCCCGGCATCAAAGGCGATGCTCAGGGACTCATAGTTGCGAAAATTCTTTAATTCCAGTGATTTTATAATCATTTGCCGATCTGAACACTCTCTCCGTTAAATGTAATGACATCTCCTTCGTGGAGTTTTTTGCCACGCTGGTATTCTACTTCTCCGTTGACCTCTACCTGACCGTCCTGGATCAGCATTTTGGCATCCACGCCGGAACCTACCATACCGGCAAGCTTCATGGCCTGGCCAAGTTTGATAAAATCATCTCTGATGATTACTTTTTCCATATGTCTCTCCCATCTTCCGCTTAATTTGAAAACCTCTTGAAGAGGTTCTGAAGCGAACCTTCGCAATCTGCATTCTTATTATTTACTCATAAACGCAGGTGCTTTGCTTATTCTGCGTTCAAACTAAGCCACTGTTTTCTGTAATATTCCTGCTGCTTACCTTTATACTGTCGCTGCGTTGAAGTTGACCGGCAGGATTAGGTATACATAAGTGCCTGCGTCATCCTTGATAAAGCACGGAGCCTTCGGATTTACCATATATAAAGTAACTTCCTCATCGTCAATGACACGCAGCGCATCGATGAAGAACTTCGGGTTGAAGCCGATCAGAAGGTCTTTGCCCTCTTTCTCGATCTCAATCTCCTCGTTCATGGAACCTACAAAAGAGTTGATCTTCAGCTGCAGGCTGCCGTCCTGGATATTCAGGATGATCGGTTTCTTGTCACCCTCGCGGATCAGCAGGGTCGCACGGTCGATACAGCTTAAAAACTCACGTTTGTTGATCTTTACCTTTGTATCATAATCAGAGGAAAGCATCTGATCGATGTGGAAATACTCGCCCTCGATGAGTCTGGATACCACTTTTGTCTGGTCAAACTCAAATAAAATATGGTTGTCTGCAAAGAAGATATCCACCATATCCTCCGCTTCTCCGGTGAGGATCTTGCTGATCTCCTGAAGTGTCTTTCCAGGAACGACAACCTTCAACGGGCTGTAATTTTCTTTTAACTCGATATTCCGGATGGAGATGCGGTGTCCGTCCAGAGATACGACTCTCAGGCGGTTCTCGTTGATCTCGAAAAGTTCACCGGTCATCAGTTTGTTTGTATCGTTGTCTGCGATGGAGAAAATCGTCTGGCGGACCACATCTTTTAAGGTAAACTGAGAAATGCTGATGGACTCATTTTTCTCAATATACGGCAGATAGGAAAAATCTTCGCCGGATTTTCCAACGATGTTGAACTTTGCTTTTTCACAGGTAATGGTTGTCTGGAATGTGTCGTCTGACTCGATGACCACATCATTATCCGGAAGTTTACGGACGATCTCGGAGAAGAATTTTGCATCCAGTGCAATGATGCCTCGCTCCACGATCTCGCCTTCAATAACTGTCTCTATGCCAAGTTCCATATCATTTGCAGTCAGCTTGATCTCATTTGCCGATGCGTCGATCAGGATGCATTCGAGGATCGGCATGGTTGTCCGGGAAGGAACAGCCTTGGATACGATGCTGACACCTTTTAACAGGTTTGCTTTTGAACAGATTAACTTCATAATGTGAATAACTCCTTTCAGGTATCATATCTTCATGTAATGTATCTATATATAAAATGGTTTTCGCCGTAGCCGTCTTAGGGGCTGTTGATAAGTGTATAACACCGCAACGCCTTACGTTAAGAGGGCTGCCACCATCATTCTTTTTTCTTTTGCTGTGTATAACAGGTTGGGTCAGTGTGGGTTGATCTTCTTTCGGATGGTCGTCACCAGCCGTTTGACTGACTCATCCGTGCTGATGTCGTCTCCCACTTTTTTTATCCCATGAACAACTGTGGAATGATCTCTGCCACCCACGGCTTTTCCAATGGTCTCCAGCGATGCATCTGTCATATTTTTACACAGATACATGGCGATCTGCCGCGGTTTTGCCACATCGTTGCTTCTGGACTTCGAGGTGATCTGATCTATTGTAATGCCAAAATGCTCCGCCACCACTTCTACCACCAGCTGTGGAGTCACTTCCAGAGGGATATCCGGCGAGATGATATTTTGCAGTTCCTTTTCCGCAATCTCCAGAGTGATCTCTGTCTGCACCAGGTTTTCATAGGCCACCAGCTTGTTCAGTGCCCCTTCCAGTTCCCGGATATTGGACTTGATGTTCACCGCGATATAGTTCAGCACCGCATCATCCAGTGAAACCCCGTCCAGTTCTTCTTTTTTCCGCAGGATCGCCATCCGCGTCTCATAATCCGGCGAGCCGATGTCTGCCAGAAGTCCCCATTCAAAACGGGAACGGATGCGCTCCTCCAGCGTCTCCATCTCCTTCGGCGGCCGGTCACTGGATAAAATGATCTGCTTTTTCGCCACATGAAGCTCATTGAAGGTATGGAAAAATTCTTCCTGCGTACTCTCTTTTCCGATAATAAACTGCACATCATCGATCAACAGTACATCCATACTGCGGTATTTTTCCCGGAAACGGCTCATGGCCGTGTTATTTCCGTTTCGGATTGCCTCAATCAATTCATTGGTAAATGTCTCCGAGGAAACATACAGAACCTTTAATTCCGGATGTGTCGATTGAATAAAATGTGCGATGGAATGCATCAGATGTGTCTTGCCAAGCCCCACACCGCCGTAAATAAACAGCGGATTGTATACTTCACCGGGGGATTCTGCCACAGCAAGCGCCGCAGAATGTGCAAACCGGTTGTTGTTGCCCACCACAAAGGTATCAAATGTATAGTTCGGATTCAGATTTGACCGTTCCGCTTCTTCTGTCGTAGCACGCCGTCTCGGATGCGGCGTTTTCAGCTTCTTTGCCTGTTCCGGGAGAACAAATTCGATCTCATACTCCGTGCCTGTGATCTCCGCGACTGCCACTTTGAGTGGAAGGTAATACTTCCTATTTATATATGTCAGCCCCATCTGCTCACTGGACACCAGAATGTAGATCCGGTTGTTCTGAATAGAGAAGATCTGCAGCGGCTTCAGCCAGGTATTAAAGGAAATATCTGTCAGTTCGTGCTCTCTTTTCACAGTCAGAAGGATTTCATCCCATTTTTCTTCGACCAGATGCATAACTCGCGTCCTTTCTCATACTCCATGTAAAATGAGTTACGATTCATTTACAATGATACGTTTGGATAGTCGTCCAATGTCTATGATAACTCAAATCCAGCCATTTTTCAATGAAAACTTCGCAATCGCACAGGAGTACACGGAACGCAAAAAATGGATTTTCGGGCGTTTTACACGCTTTTCTAAAACTTTTTATTTTTCTATTGACTTGTCTGACTTTTTTTGATATCATCGGAAATGATGCTACGAGGAATGGAGGTGTATCACGATGAAAATGACTTATCAGCCAAAGAAGAGACAGAGAGCGAAAGTTCACGGTTTCAGAAAAAGAATGAGTACAGCAGGCGGAAGAAAAGTTTTGGCCGCTAGAAGATTAAAAGGAAGAAAAAAATTAACAGCTTAGGCCACAACGTTTGTGGTCTTTTCTTCTCTTTTTAAACATTTTTGAAAAATTGTTATGAAATCAGAGGACAGGAAATTATGCATTTTTCAGAATCATTAAAGAAGAACAGAGAGTTCCGGACAGTTTACCGGGATGGAAAATCTTATGCAAACAGACTGTTGGTTATGTATACACTGAAAAATGACTCGGACAGAAACAGATTAGGAATTTCCGTTAGTAAGAAAGTTGGTAACAGTGTTGTACGGCATCACATTACCAGATTAGTAAGAGAAAGTTACAGACTGCATGAAGAGATGTTCCATAGTGGTTGGGACATTGTAGTCATCGCAAGGGCAGGCGCAAAAAACGCATCATATCACGAAATCGAATCCGCATTGCTGCACTTGGGAAATCTTCAGAAAATCATGAACCCCGAAGAAAAGAAGATGGAATCACATTGAAAAAAATATTGATTTTTTTAATAAAATGGTATCGTAAATACATTTCTCCGATGAAAACCACGAAATGTCCTTATTATCCCACCTGTTCCACCTACGGGCTGGAAGCAGTAGAGAAGTATGGGGCATGGAAGGGTGGATTACTTGCGCTCTGGCGCATTTTACGCTGTAATCCGTTCTCTAAGGGTGGCTACGATCCGGTTCCATGATTAATAGGAGGCAACCAGATGGATTCCTTATTTTTACTTACACAGAATTCAGGTAAGATTTTAGGACCAATCGCAAAGGTACTTGGTTACCTTATGAATGCAATCTACGTGTTTATGGACAAATTCTTAAACATCCAGAACGTAGGTCTGACAATCATTGTATTTACGATTGTTATCTATCTTTGCTTACTTCCGCTTACCTACAAGCAGCAGAAGTTCTCAAAGATGTCGCAGATCATGAATCCTGAAATTCAGGCAATTCAGAAAAAGTATAAAAACAGAAGAGATCAGGCATCCGTTCAGGCTATGAACGAGGAGACCCAGGCCGTTTACCAGAAATACGGTGTATC
>JALESO010000053.1 GCA_022781925.1 Lachnospiraceae bacterium | reverse complement strand
AAACGGAGAATCCTGTCGGGACGCTAGACGTTCACTACCCTCGTTTTGCTTCGGTTTTATCGCGCTCGCTCTCACGCCTGAAAAAGAGGTCGTTCCCACTCGCGCAAAACTCGCAAAACTCAGTCGTGTCACTTAATCGCTTTCCCTGACAGGATTCTTCGTTTTCGCTATTTACACAGTGAAATAATTAGCTCTCCACGCGACCGCACCGCGTGCTACACGCACATATAATCTACCAATAATTTAACATTTTGTTGCGCACGCAGATTTATGTTGCAAAAAATAAGCGGTGATTGAATACTGTATTTAGATACTGTCACCTGCAAATGATTACTCAACGAAGATTATTTTCTTGTTACTGAAAAACGAAGATGTAAATCTGCACATGTGACGAGATGTTTCATAACTAATATGCATGTGCGGCACACGGTGCCATCACGTAAATGAGACAAAAGTGAAACGAACTCCAACAAAAGGATCGTTGTAAAATTTTCGTCGTGGCTGTTGCATCTAGCCCGACCGCGTGAGTGTGTCTGAGGCTGCTGTTTTTTGCAGCCGAGTTCGCGGGAGCGGTCGGAGATAAGCGATGCAACAGACACAGAAAATTTTTCATGTCCTTGTTGGAGTTCGTTTCAGTTTGTCTCTTTACACAGATAAACAAGAATTTAATCGAACAGTTCTTTGGCCTTGGTATAGTTAAATACCGGTCCCTCCAGGCAGACATAGGTCTCATTGATCTTGCAATGACCGCATTTTCCTACCGCACAGGACATCTTTCTCTCGAAAGATACCCAGATTTTCTCCGGCGGGACACCACATTTCATACACTCCAGTGCAGAGAACCGCATCATTGGAGGCGGACCTACGATGACTACGTTGTAATCCTCAAAGGTATCAAACGGCACATCCGAAATGTATTTTGTTACCATTCCTTTGTGGAATCCAGGTGCCTCGGAGTTGTCCAGACAGTAAGTACAGTGGAACCGCTCCGCAAATTTTGCACGCTCCTCGTTGAACAGTACACAGTTAATATCCTTGAATCCGGCGATCAGGTACACGGATTTGCAGATCTCCGGATGATCGTAAAAATGTGTCAGCGTGGTTTTTACCGGGGACATACCGGTACCACCGCAGATAACAAGCAGATCTTTATTCTCAAACTGATCTACCGGAAATGCATTTCCATACGGTCCGCGCATGAACAGCGTATCTCCTGCTTTCAGATCAAAGACTCCTCCCGTCAGTCGTCCGACTTTACGGATGGTAAATTCCACATATCCCGGTCCTTTTCCACAGACAGAGATCGGCGCCTCTCCGATCTTCGGCAGAGACAGCTGAAAAAACTGTCCGTATCCCGGATCTTTGTCACATGCCACACGAATGGTGAACTCAGCCGCAGTCTGACGGATGACACTCACGATCTTGTGCGGTTCCGGTTTCATAATATTTTCCATCGTCTTACGCCTCCTCTCCCACATTCATTTTTTCAATTTCTGCTGCCAGACCGTCCACTGCATCAAAGAATGAAATCTTCTTCGGACATCTCATATCGCAGCGTCCGCAGCCGATACACATCTGTGCATCGCAGGCAATGCCATGGCTGCCGTCCTTCGCAAAACGGTCTGCAAAGTCATAAAATTTATGCAGCACTTTAAAACGCATGTTTGCTCCCGGCGTCTTGCGGGCACGACCACCCCCGGCCGTCTCGGTAAATGTCTCCAGCATACAGGAAGACCAGACTCTGCGGCGTTCACCGCTGCGGCTTCCCTCCTGATAGATAACATCTACGGTATCAAAGCAGCTGCATGTTCCGCATACAGTATTGCATCCGCCGCAGGACATACATTTTTCGTCATACTGCGTCCAGTATTCCAGATCACTGATCGGTTTTAACATGCTGCGGTCTGTGATCTGCGGAATGTGCAGTTTTTTCTGATTCTCCTGTACAAATTCCGGTGTAAAATCACATGCTGATGCAGATGTAAATGCCGCACCAAGTATCTCATCTTTGACATCCGCCAGCACTTCATTTTCCGTGATACGGACAGCCGCATCGTATTTATCCGTCTTATTTGTCCCCATGGATACACAGAAACAATGTTCAAAGCTTTCCCGGCACTCCAGCATAATGACCTTTACTTTTTTCCGGAGTCTTGCATAGAAATAATCTGCATGGCCGCCATTTTCCATGAAAATACAGTCCAGCCGTGCCATACCATTGATATCACAGGGACGCGCGAAGATCAGAATGCCCTTGTCGTCCGCCAGTTCACTCTCCGTCACTTCTGTGTCAGTGAAATAAAACATGGTCTGTGACACCGGATAATACGCTTCCTTCGGTGAAAAATCAGCCTGCCGGTCCAGAACGATCTGATCGATGGTCTTGATCTCACGATAACGCACTTTCTTCTTTCTCTGATCCCAGGCCGGTGCAAAAATATGATATGCCTCTGACCAGACATCCAGAATATCATTCATCTTGTCAAAATCTACTCGATATCCCATATTGCACCTCCCATTGCCAGCATCTCTTTCTCCTGCTCCAGAAATACATTCGTCACTTTTCCGACTGCCTGATAAAACTCTGTCTTCGCATATTTGCTGATATCCATACAGAAGGCTCCCGCCCATTTCAGATGTTTGCATAAAAATTCATTCTGATCACGGGAAGACATTGCGGCACGGTCCGCATTGTCTGTCTGGCAGGACAGCACTTCTTCCTCGCACAGAACCGCCATAAATTCCAGTTCCAGACCGATGTGATCATTCATGGTGCGGAACATATTCTTGCTCGGCTCCCATCCGTGCAGCGCATACAGAGCAAGTGTCTCCTGCTCGGTACGTCCGCCAATCTCACGCTTTTTATTTGTATAAATAGACTCGTATGGGAAAGCAGCCACACCGGTTGCCTCTCCTGCTGCCAGAAATGTCTTGGCATAATCAGCCGCCACATCCTCCAGATCCTCATTTTTCAGATCTGCAATCGCTTTTGCCAGACGCTCATAAGCTTCTGCCAGCTCTGCATTCTCACAGTCTGTCGGAAACTGCATCTTTTTCATATTTGCCAGTGTCTCTTCATCCACTTCCATGATATACAAGCCGCCAAGGAAACGGTAAAGTCCGGCTCTGGCTTTCGCCATCTGTTTTCTCAATTCTGCCTGTTTCATTCCTCGCACGCCTCCTTTTCCTTCGCTTCCTCTGCGCGCTTTACTTTGGCTTTTTTGAAGTGATCCTCAAAAATCCTGTGAGCCAGTTCACTCTCCGGCTCCTCATAAATGCCATTGCGCAGTGCTTCTTCAAATTCAAACGGAAGCATGTCGATCCATTTCTGTTTCTTCAGAATAAATCTTCCGGACGGATAATTTCCGTTATCATCCTTCAATGTGTATACATGACCTTCGTTCTCTGCCAGGATTTTCGATACTTCGCTCTCCGGATCATTAATATCCCCAAAGTGCAAAGCACGTCCGGCACAGTTTTTGACACAGACCGGCTCTTTTCCCTGCTCCCGCAGCTGTGCACAGCCGGTACATTTATCCATGACACGCAATTCCTTATTAAAATTGTTCGCATGGAACGGACATGCCTTCTTACAGCTCTGACATCCGATACAGATATCCTGATCGATGCGGACAACTCCGTCTTCCTCATCCTTGTAGCATGCACCTGTCGGGCACACATCCACACAGCTCGGATCCTCACACTGCTGGCACATCACCGGCAGAAAGTACATCTGCAGATCCGGATAGACGCCTGTCGGTCCCATATGATATAACGTGCTTCTGGAACGACCCAGAGCTACTTCATTTTCTGTCTTGCAGGCAACCTGGCATCCGCCTTTACAGCCGATGCAGCGGTCAACCTCTACAACCATCGCATATTGTTTCATCACTCTGCCTCCTCGTTCCTTATGCCTTACCTAATGGAAGCCAATTTACAAAGTCTTCCGGTTTCTGCCAGATACCTTCCGGTGCACTGTCCGCTTTTGAAATCCGTACCTGATAAGCACGGAGTGTATGCGTACCTACGACATCGTTAAACGGCGCGGTTGATTTTGATAATACGTTGACATTTGTCTCCTGCCATCCGTGAGTCTTGGTATTCATGGTCTCCGGATGCCAGAAACGCTCCATACATACGGTTCCCGGATTGATGCCTTTTGTGACAAGTGCTTTCGCACGGATCTTGCCTCGTTTTGACTCAACCCATACCCAGTCGCCGGGTGCAATGCCATATGCCTTCGCCACATCCGGATAGATCCAGATCTCCGGAACCGGATACAATTCACGCATGGTTGCTGCATTTCGCAGTGTGGAATGATGATAAAACGGTACACGGCCGTTGGTCATGACAAGCGGATAGTCCCTTGCGGTATCATCATCACGGACCGGACTCTCCACCGGTTCCAGATAATACGGCAGCGGCTCATAATCCCTGTCTGCCGGTGCAAACTCGATGGGCATAAACGGCTGACCGGTTCTTCCCAGTGTGATCATGCTCTCCAGGTAAACCTCAATCTTCTTTGACGGTGTATCAAAACCTTTCGGCAGACCTGTATTCTCATCCGTCTGTTTGTATACATAATAGCTCTTCCACTCTTCTTTTGACATATATTCGAATGGTGCTTTCTTCTTCATCTCTTCCCATGTCATACCCATCGCCGGTGTCAGATGATCAAAGAACTCATCCATGGAATCCCAGTAAGGAAGCTGATCGCCCATAAATTCCGGATCAAAGGCTTTCTGACACATTTCATGACCAAGCTCTGCACATTTCTTCGCCAGGCGGGACCAGATCAGCGTCTCATCCATCGTCTCCCAGAGATGTACTACCTGCTGTCTCGCTACCAGCATGTTACAGGTTTCCACAATCATATCCGTCTCCAGCCATTCCTCCGTCGGCAGCAGAATATCTGCATAGCAGGAGAAAGAAGTCGGATACATATACATATGTACAATAAAATCGAGTTTTTCAATGGCCTCTGCCCAGCGGCCGGACTCTGCCAGCACACCAAGTTTGTTTCCGGAACGGTCAATCCACATCCGCGGCTGATATGGTTTCTCGGTCAGGATCGCATTCAGCACGCTGCCCGGATGACCTGCATACCAGATACTAAGACCCTTGTGTTCTCTTCCGCCCAGACGCTTTTTCAACTGCTCCGGTGGCAGACATTTCAAGGCAACCGGCACCGGATAGTTCGGAACCTTCAGCACACCGCTGGTACGGAATCTCTGCATCAGTGCACCCGGTTTCTCCAGATTACCCATCAGGAAATCAATGGTATCGGCAGCCATGGCAGCCTGCACGGAGTTCGGCGTCTGGTCTGTTGCCACACCCAGACAGATACCACTCGGTGAATTCTCCAGATACATCTCAATAGCAGCCTTGATACGGTCTGCCTCCAGCCAGCAGATCTCTGCCGTCTTTTCCAGTGTAAACTCCTCACAGCGCTCATATAAAAGCTGCATGCCGGTCTTGTATACTTTACCATCTACTTCATAAGTGCCCCATAAAGCCGGGGATAAATTCTCATCATACGGATACTCCATCGGCTGCATGGAATTCGTATTCTCATCCCATACATAGAATGTATCCGGTGCACCATTTTCGCCCTTTTTCGCACGGGCGAGGAAACGGCTCTCAACTTCTACCAGATATGGCAGGTTTGTCCAGCGTGTCACAAACGCTTCGTCATATCTACGATTTACCAAAATATAACGGATCCATGCCATCTGCAGAGCTACATCCGTACCCGGACGGATCGGCAGCCAGATATCAGCTTTTGCCGCATCCGGTGTAAAACGCGGATCGATACAGATTGTCTTCACGCCTTTCGCACGCAGCTCGTTGACCATACGGCCGCCGCTGGCCGGTGCAGAATAGGCCGGACCTGCGCCCCACAGGACCAGACATTTGATCTGCGCATTTTCATAATCATACAGCTCCAGTGCATTGGAATCCGCAATACTGGAATCTGCTCCGCCGTACATCATCGCACATGCCAGAACACGCGGCAGATAGCACTGCGCACAGCCCGGCTCATACCAGTTCGGTGTTCCAAACACATTGCAGAAACGGGCGATACTCCAGATCTCCGGATTACCACCGCCTCCTGTGGTACAGAATAACGCTTCTGCGCCATATTTTTCACGAATTTCCATGGCTTTCTCTGCCACACGGGTCAGCGCCTCATCCCAGCTGATACGTCTCCAGCGTCCGCCTCCACGTTCGCCGACACGCAGCAATGGATACTTGTTTCGGTTCGGATGGTACAGTGCCTGAATACCGGACAGACCTTTTGCACACATTCGTCCCTGACTCATCGGGTCCACCGGATTTCCCTCCAGTTTGACCACACGGCCATTTTTCACATGCGCCAGTACACCACAGTTTGCGATGCAGGCACGGCAGGCCGTCTTCACGATTTTTTCCTCATCATCAATCTCCATGACCTTCGGTTCGCATTTCGTCAGATATCTGCGCTTTGCTGTCACCGCTTCCAGCCCGGAAATCGCTACCGATGAGAAAAACTTCTTTGCATTTGCTTCCACCAGTTCATTCCTCCTCTTCTTCTACAATAGAATAAAAAATCCATAGTCAAATTGTATGATTTCGCTTGGTATACCAAACGTATTCTTTCTGTGTTTTATTATAGTTGACATGTTGAAAGATGTCAACATGTGTGATGTGCCTAACTTCTTTTTTCCTGTAAAAGCAAAAGAGAGAAGCTGCCGAAACAACTTCTCTCCACTCATTTTTCCTCTTATTTAAAATACTACCTGACCATTCTGTACCCGGTAATTTACGCCGTACCATCCCACATATCCTGTGTAGGAGAAATCAAGCATACCGCTGCGGATATACCACCAGCCATACTCATTCTGAGCCAGTCCGGTAAATCCGAAATTCAGGGCTCCGTTTTCGATTCTCCACCAGCCATATTCATTCTGGGCCACACCGGTGTATCCGAAATCGATCTGTCCATTTCTCACATACCACCAGCCATATTCACTGTTCACTACACTGTTGCAGCCAAAATCAATGGTTCCGTTGACGATTCTCCACCAGCCATATTCGTTCTGAGCCAGTCCGGTATAGGTAAAATCAATACTTCCGTTACGGATATACCACCAGCCATACTCACTGTCTGCGATACCGTTGTAATTGAAATTGACCTTACCGTTTTCAATTCTCCACCAGCCACCGGCATTCTGAGCCACACCGGTATAAGAAAAATCTACTTTACCATTTCTGATACACCACCAGCCACCGGCATTTCCGGCAACCGTATTGTCCATAGCTACGCGGCCGTTTACCACATACCACCAACCATATTCATCATCCACAGTACCTTCCACAACACTGTTTACAGAAAAGTCAATCTCTCCATCCTGGATATCCCACCAGCTACCGCCATAGGAAACAAATCCACTGTAAGAATCATCCGCGATACCATCTTCATTGATATATACCCAGCTGCCGTCCTCCTTCATTACAACGGTTTCCTCTTTCTGTACCACACCGTCTTTCATATTGTAAAGCACATCATCTACGTCAACCAGACCGGTATCATGCTGCCGTTTCCCGCCCACGTAATAAACGTCCTCGCCATCTTCTGTGTAAATACCATTTTTATAAGCAGGATCCATCACATCAGATGTCAGCGCTTTGATGCAGGCATTTCCATATGGATATGCATAAAATTTATTGCTGTACTGATAAAATGTCTTTTCATTTCCGTAGCTGACATTGCAGAACCAGATGATCTGGTCTCCATCCTGAATGGACACAGCCTGCTCACATTCTACTGCATTAGTGTCCGTCTGAACTACAACAGAAAATGTGGTTCCGGGTTCCAATTCAATGGTATTCTCCAACGGAATCGTATAGATACCGGCATAAGCAGTCGTTCCTTTTGTCGTTGCCGCTTCCTGCTTTGTTCCACTGGTCGGATCTTTCGGATCTTTCAGGTCGGTATAAACATCAATCGTATAAGATACATCCGCATTATGCAGCATGGATACTGTAACTGCCTTCAGTTCTTCCGCTTCCACGCCTTCCTTGGCATCCTGCGCGGTAAATACATTTGCAAGGGTATCAAACTGTGTCGGATATGCATCCAGTCCGCCATCCAACTGATAATTGTTGTCATATGTATCTGCCGTATCAAGATCAAATACCCATGCAGCATCACCGAGAGACGAAGTCTCGTAGGACATCCAGAAATAATCGCAGTAAGAACCCCAACTGTTACGCACCAGCCATGCACCATCATGCGCCGGTTTTGCATAACCGGCAAAATTATTTTTGGAATAATTATCATCCCAACCAACGATCATAACCGCATGACCGCCACCGCTGGCACTGGTATCGTAGTAAGTATATTCCCCTTTCTGATTTGCAGCCATCCCCTTATCCAGATGATAATACATAACACCTACTGCACCATGATCCATGATCTGTGTCTTCACATCATCAGTATTATCTTTCAAGCTTATACAATAGGCATTTTCCAGATGCGCCACATCCCGGCTGTAAGCATAGCTTGTATCCAGTCCGGATTTTTCTACTTTTTCCGCATCTGCATATGGAACATCAGATTCATTAACTGCACCGATCCACTGACTCATTCTTCTGGCTGCCATCTCATAATTTCCGCCATAATTCAGATAGCTGTCCTCAGCATTTGCACTGTCATATTCTGCGGAATCACCTTCCGTTCCTCCCAGCGGATCCGTTGCAAAATTATAAGTAAAATAAATCAGCTGCAATTCACTCAGATCAATATTTTTCTTTGCCGTTCCATCACTGATCAGATCAAACTCAGCCAGTCCAAGTGAAGAAAATGCCCAACAGGTGCCATATGGATTCTGGTTACGCACTGCCGGATACTGGCTTCTGCAGGTATCAATATCAGCAGAATAGGATGACGGTAACATCGCATATGTTGCAACAGCAGATCTGTGTACCGGTACATTATCATCCAGATCACTTTCTATATATCCCGTATCCTGTACCTCTTTCACATTGGCATTACCAGAAACATCTTTTGCCTGTACCTGCACGGCGCTGAGTGGACACAAAGCCAAAACCATACTTAATATCAACGCCTGAAATCTTCTTTTCTTCATTTGTACTCCCTTCATTATTTACAAAATCATTAATTGTTATCTTTCATGTCCTCTATGATTGTCAATGCGTTAATTTTAACATACTTGCATTCGTTATCCAACATTATTATTTTATTTTTTAATGTTTATGTTAATGTTTTTTCATTTTTTAATCCTACGAAGAAAAGTTTGTGAATAAGATTCTCATTTTTTCTGTAAGAGCATTTCTGCACAAATCACACTTTCCTGATAATCCGGTTCATACTTTTTAGCAATGTCACAGATTTTCTTTATCATCGAAAGATCTTCCTCAAACATATCGGCAATCTTCTCCGGTGTACAGCCTTTCTGTATCTTTTTCAATGTTAATTGAACCAATTTCAATAATGTTCCT
>JALESO010000071.1 GCA_022781925.1 Lachnospiraceae bacterium | reverse complement strand
GGATATGCTCAATAACTGCCCTTACCCACTTCTTTTCACTTAGTTCTATTACTCCGTTTCTACGGATCTTGTATTTATCTCCAACCTTAAACATTACTTTTCTCTCCTATACGAATCTCAATTGTCCGTTCTGTTCCATTTGCATTCTGTCCGCCCTGCATATTGGCTGCCTTGTTGCTACACATAATTCTGGAAGATTGCTTTTTACCATAGCTGCAGGTATTGGTGGACATACTGCGTTTCCGCACCGTCGAACCTGTTCACTTCTTGGATATGTCTTTCCTGTATAATCATGATCAATTATGTAATCCTTTGGAAAACCCTGACATCCATACTGTTCGCTTGGTTCAAGCATTCTAAGGCCAATATCATCTATCTGGTATTTAGTGCCATATACTTCTACGAGCCCAAATCGATCTCTTGAAGTCAACGTATCTAATGGTTCTTTCACAGAGCATCCGCCATCACCCTGACCATAATATTTGATCAAATATGCCATCACTAATCCAAAATGCCCTGGCGATGTAGTAACTGTATGTAACGGTTCTCTAATATCCTGTCCAATTCCACTTTTATAAAATTTACTTACAAAAGCACATACCAGACCATATCGATTCGAACCGTCCAGTGTCATGAGTGGAGCTCTTAAATTCTGCCCTCTTACATCCTGTCCAGCATATGAATGGTATTGAATCAAAAACGGCATTTTCCCATCTATCACAAATGGATCTTTCTCATCTATTACAAATTTTTTTAAACCTCTTCCAATCCGGCTCATTGTTTTTTCTGCCAGTGGTCTTACTGCCCGGATGCCATACTTTTCTTTAATTTCTTCCGATGTATCAAAAATCGAAGGACATGGTCGATTGAAATCGATCTGTGTATAAGCTCCAACATAAGGATTTCTCAATCCTGCTTTTACATCTTCGCAGTCTGCCGGTCCGTGTGTAGGCTCTGGCCAGACTATCGGCTTACCATCACACCGTGCAATCATAAAGAATCGTTTGCGCATAGTCGGTGCACCATAATCCGCAGCAATCAACTCTCTAAACTGAACCTCATACCCCAACGCAGTAAGCTGCTGAACAAATTTTTTAAATGTCTGTCCCTGTTTCCTTTTCACGGGATGATGTCGCCGGTTTAGTGGCCCCCATGTCTTAAATTCCTCTACATTTTCCAACATAATCACTTCTGGTCTTACAAGCCCCGCCCATCTGCACGCTACCCATGCAAGTCCCCTAATCTTTTTATCTTTTGGTTTTCCACCTTTTGCTTTGCTAAAATGCTTACAGTCCGGAGAAAACCATGCAAGTGCAACTGTTCTTCCATTGCATACTTTAACCGGGTCTACCTGCCACACATCCTCACAATAGTGTTTGGTGTCTGGGTGGTTTGTTTTATGCATGCGTATGGCTTCCGGGTCATGATTGATTGCTATGTCTACGCTGTATCCAGTTGCAATTTCTATCCCGGTCGATGCACCGCCTCCGCCAGCAAAATTGTCTACTACTAATTTTCCGTTTATCATCTTTTCCAAAGGGAACCATGGTTTTATGTCCGGACAACCTATCCCTTTCTCTGCTATTTTGTCTCCGCTGATTTAGTCAGCAAATCTCTTGTTACTTCGTCCCAGTCGTACTCTCTGGGTGAAAAATTATTAAATCCATTGCCTTTTGGCTGTTTTTTATTTTTGGAATCCTCTTCACACCATTTTGCTACCGTCTGAATGGATGCACCTTTATAACGTTTCGCACGTTTCATTCGTTTATCAACAAATACCTTCCCGTACTTCGAACATAAGTTTATATATAATTCAGTATCAGATTGATTGGTGGGTGTGTGGGTGCCATCTTCTACACTACACTCTACTACACTACACTCTACTACACTACCCTTACCTATACTATACTGGGTTGCCATTTGGTTGCCATATGGTTGACCAGTGGTTGTCATGTCATCCGAAGCCGCTATTTGCAAGGGTTCCGTGGCACATTCCGTATAGGCACCATTGCTCTTTACCTCAAGTGTTGCCAGTTCATCCTGGTACTGGGTCGGAATGTGCCGGTCCTTCCGCAAAAGATTGTTCATCCGCCAATGTTTTATCACAATAACCCCACTGTGAAATACAAGAACAAACCGTTTTGCAATCAGCATTTTCAGATCATCTTCATTTGCACCAACCATCCTCTGGATCCGTTTGGAATTATTGACAAATCCATCATCATCCGCCCGCATTCCAAGGTGAAAATACAATGCCTGTGCAGAAAGTGGCAGATCCAGAAACGCATCACTATCCACAATCTTCAGAGAAAACATCCTCCGTTCCGCCATCGTCCTCACCTGCTTTCCATTCCCTGTAAAGTTCCATAAAATCATCAAAACGCATCGTTACCAGCACCTCTGCGTGGTTTTTCTTATGAAATACCACCGGCTTGTCCCCGGTACCTGCCGCATCCCGTTTCGCCTGCTCCATCCAGTCATACAGTCGCATCTTCTCCTGGTGCTTTGCTTCTACATGGATTCCAGGCAGTCCAACCACATCCGATGCATCACCGGTGTTTCCGCAATACTGTGCGGTCCGTCTTGCCTCAGTGTAGCCGTAATCCCGAAACATGCCTGCAAGCTGCCGCTCGAACCGTGCGCCTTTGTCTTTACTGTTAATCTTACCCATATTGCTCCTGATCTTTAATTTCCCGGCCACAGAAGCGACCGGGAATAATTTGTGTGATATACTTTTTTGCATGAACTGTTTCTTTTGCCCTGTGGCAGGTGTTGCAACCTTATGAGATCACTGTGAACTGCTCTTTGTCTTCTAATTCAAACTGCAGGTAATCTTTAATTGCTTTCATGGCTGCCACTTTCCATGCGCCGCCGTCAGCTTCAAAAATTGCACATGTGATGCCATCGTATTTATCCTGTTTCATACGGAAAACAAACTCAGATGCTGGCTGTTCCACTTCCAGAAATGTCCGATACGGTCTTAATCTTACCGGATTCGGTACAATCGCATCCCCTTTCGAAGCAATACCAGTCTTTACCGTAGCTTTCTGTGTTACGCCATCATCGCCATACTCAGCTACTGTACCAGCCTCTACCGTACCTGCAAATTTGAGCAGTAACGCACGGTCCGTTTCTGGATCATCAATAAATTTTGATTGCAGGTTAATGCAGAATTTCTCCTGGTCCATAAAATGGTTGAAAACAAAATCCGGTACCATGGCTTTTGCTGTTACCAGGTATTCACGGTCACGGTTATCATCCAGGCAGGAATACAACTCTACTGTTTCCGGATCTTTTACATGAATGATCATATTTTTGTCCATGGAATCAGTATTCGCCTTAATATACTCCACAAGGCTTGTCAGCGTACTCATTCCGATTGCCTTTGCTTTCGGGAAATACGGATCAATACGGTATAACTGCTTGTCAGAATATTCGTCTCCATTAATCATGTATCTCTCTGCATGGCTCAATTCATCCACGATGTACTTAATAGCGTCCTTAATCATCTTTCTCACCTTTTCTACTTATAAAGCAGCCTTTCTAAAATCAACAACTGTACCAGCATCCTCCATGATCTCACCTGTCTCTGTATCTACCGTTTCTGCTTGAACAGGCTCTGCCGGTGGTGTGATCTCGCTCAGATTCATCTGACCACGCACCTGTTTTCCATACTCTTCCGCAAACACCTCACCGGTCTGAAGATCCTTACCGATATAAAAACTGGTGCTCATGTCCTGTTGCGGTGCAAGCTTTTCAGACACGACAACGGATACTTTCACATCATCCCGGTTTTCGTTTTGTGTAAATCCGAGTTTGATGTCGATACCACGCTTTACCTTGAAGGAAGTGTTTGGATCCTGCAGATTATCCACAACCTTCTCAAAGGCGCGATTAAATTTTTCCTGTAACTGACCGCCTACAATGTCCTGTAATCCTACTTTGTTCATGACTCTCATCCTTTCTCTTAATTATTTCCAAACAGTGCCGCATGTGCGTCTGTTGGCTGCTGTACTGATGCTTCCTGTACCGAATCCGGCTGTGACTCTACTGTCTGCACTTCTGCATCAATCACAGAATCATCATTTTCGACATACTCCTTGGTTCCATCCTCATTGATGACCGCCATATCAGAATCAATCGCATTCTGCAGTTCAATCGACATGATGCCCCATTTGCTGATCAGCTGTCGCAGCATGGTCTTATATGCCATTCCATCAAAATCCTTTGACCAGAACGTATATTTTGTTCCCTTATCCAGATCACGCTTATATCCCGGTGAATATTTAACCGCATGGGATTCCATTTGTTTTCTGCTCCAGTAGATTGCTTTGCGGAAACCGTTGGTCAGTTCAAAGAAAGCATAATATCCAATGGTCGGTGCCTCTTCTCTCTCATCCCAGCTGTCAACCATGAGATTGATCTTGATATCCTCGTTCAGAGGGTCAAAATACTCCAGTTCTCCTTCTTTGATTGCCATAACATTCAGCTTTTTGTACTGACCGGAACGGATCGCCAGCTGAATATAGCCTTTGTATCCCAGCTGGAAAGTTGCAACCTTGCCTTTTTCCTTGTCATTGAACGGGACCAGATAATAGTGTCCCAGCTGCGGTGATGGTGACAATTTCAGAGATTCACCAAGTAATGCCCCGGAGAGAATAGACTGGTTTGTGCACTCCTGCAATGCCGGATTTGTATTTACCGCTGATACGATTGCGGAAATGAACCGCTGTCCGTCCTTTCCGCCAATGACATTGTTGATCTGCTGTTTTACCGCATCCTGCGTCAGATATGCTGTAATCCCAAAACGCTGGTTACTCTTTGATCTTGTCAAACTGTTCTGTACTGCCATAACTTTTCTTCCTCCTAAACTGCTTTAAA
>JALESO010000080.1 GCA_022781925.1 Lachnospiraceae bacterium | reverse complement strand
CGTCAAGAAAAAATACCCCCGGGACGCATTTACGTTGTGTTCCCATAAATTTTCATGCCACAATGCCACTTCATTCGATTGCCTGCCACATGCACATGCAAATGCTCGATACACCCTGCTTTATGCCGTGCATGCAGATATCATTATTTGTCTTTTCGACCTCTTATAGTTCTATATACTCTCAAACATCTCTTACTTTCCATTTTTATCTCCCTTGAACCAGAGTATTACCTAATTGCACGAATACAATTTTCAAAAACCTTTCAATGAATGCAGCACATAGCGCCGTGTGATGAAAAATTTTTAGGACATTCGTAGGCGTAAATGAACGCCGGTCAGGCAATCTTTCCTCTGAGAGCGATTGTTAGCCTCAGAGGCAAGATTGATGACTGGCATTTACACAACTTAAATAGCGCTCCAATTTATTTTTTCTTGATGAGCGATTGTTAGCTCGAAAGACAAAATAAATGGAGCGCCTTTATTCTCTAAATGTTCAGTCGCACAATTCTTTACCGGTTTCTTCCATAAAAATACGTTGCGAAGAAAATAACCGACGCAATGATCACGATCATCGGTCCGGTAGCCACATTTGTATAATAGGAGATAAATAATCCCACGATTCCTGAAAAAATGGAAAACAGAATCGAGAAGAAATGATATTCCCTCAGATTCTCCGATATATTCCGGCTGGATGCCGCCGGCAGGATCAACAGCGCATTAATGATCAGAATTCCCACCCATTTAATGGAGAGCATGACCATCAGTGCGATAAATACGGAAAACAGATTCTCGATCAGTCGGATCCGTATATGTTTGCTCTTTGCCAGCGTCCGGTGCAGACTGATGGCCTGCAGGCGGTTATAGCATACGATCCAGAACACGATGGTTGCCAGAAAGATCAGCAGCAGATAAACGATTTCCTTCTTTGTGATACTGAGGATATCGCCCACCAACAGACTGGAATATTTGCTGAAATTACCGCCCCGGGACAAAATGGCCAGACCGATGGCGATACAACATGACGAAAAGACCGAGATGATCGTATCCGTGGATGCGGTACTCTTACTTTTGATCCAGTTCAGCAGCAATGCAAATGCAATTCCGAAGATCACCATGGACAAATTTGTATCCGGAATTCCGCATACTACGCCCACAGCAATGCCGGTCAGGGCAGAATGTCCCAGTGCATCTGAGAAAAATGCCATTTTATTGTTGACGATCATAGTACCGAGAATTCCAAACAGCGGTGTGATGATCAGAACCGCCAGGAATGCATTTACCATAAAATCATACTGAAACAAGGAGGTGATTCCACCCATTTACACTTCCTCCTTCCATAAACCATGATTGTGTTTCGGCATGGCAATCTCTTTTTCATTCTGTTCCTTTACCTGACGGCTCGGTTTGTAATTTTCCAGATCAAATTTGCCAAACACTTCCTGAAACTCTTCACTTTCATATACCTGACGCACAGTTCCCTGCTTTTTCACGGTTCCGTCGATCAGAATTACCTGATCGGCATACTGTGCCACATAGTCCAGATCATGGGAGATCAGAATGATCGCCAGATCGTAATGTTTCTTCAATTCAGAGATTGTATGATAAAACAGATCCATACCGTTCTGATCGATGCCGGATACCGGTTCATCCAGAAGGAGCAGGTTCGGTTCATCCATGACAGCCATGGAAAGCAACACACGCTGCAGCTCTCCGCCGGACAGATTGCACACCTGTTTATCAATGAGATCTTCTGCCTTGAAAACAGTCAGATGCTCTTTTATCTTTGCATACAATTTTTTGCTTTTTTTCCAGAAAACCGGATAACGGCTCTGGTAACTTGCGATCATGTCATAGACGCTGATCGGTGTCTTTTTCTCAATATTCAGTGACTGCGGGACATAGCCGATGCGCATTTTCTGCATATGGCCATTTTCCCGGTCTTTGAACTCGATGGTCCCGGTATGGGGAATGTCTCCGAGGATTGCCCGGATCAGTGTGGACTTACCCGCACCGTTTTTCCCGATCACCGCCGCCAGGGTGCCACAGTGGATATGCAGATTCACATGCTGCAGGATCGTCTGTTCCCCGATGGTCACGCCGATATCCTGCATTTTGATACAATGCAATCCGCAGGGCTGCATAATTTTTTTCATCATTGGAATGCCTCTTTCAACTGTTCAATATTGCTTCTCATGCCTTCCAGATAACTGTCTGCTGAATAATCCCCCCGGGTCAGTGTATCCAGATAAACAACTTTTACGCCGCTTTGTTTTGTCACCATTTCTCCCATGTCCGTGCCATACAATGCTTCTGCAAGTACCACGGAGACATGATTGTCCTCGATCGCATGCAGGATATCCGCCACTTCGCCGGCGCTGACCTGACGTTCTTCGTCCAGATTCATCTCACCGGCCAGAGCAAGTCCGTATTCCTGCACGATATATTCATACGCTTCATGAAAAATCACCACCGGCTGTGATGCAATCTGTGACGCAAATTCTGCAGCCTCCTGCTGCAATTCCTGCACTTTTCCCTGATAAGTCTGTGCATTTTTCGCATACTGCTCCGCATGGGCGCTGTCAGCCTCAGAAAGCCCGTCACAGATGTTCTGTACCTGAATCTGATAATCAGCTAAGTTCATCCATGCATGAGCGTTCTCATCCCCGTGAGAATGCTCGGAATGATCGTGGTCCGCATGATCTGTATCCTCATTATGAGTATCAGAATCTACGTGTGTATCTGTGTCTTCACTATAATCATCTGTATCTTCACTGTGATCATCTTCTTCATCATGTGCATCTTCATTTTCATGTAAATGCTCCTCTGAATCAACATCTGCTTCGGAATTTGAATCATCGGAACGAGATTCCTCGGTTCCTTCTGCCGACTCCAGTAAATCAATCCCGTCACAGGCCTGGATAATTTTTAGATTCGGATAGGATTCTGCCACATCGGATAAAAAGGACTCGATACCGCCGCCATTTACGATAAACACATCTGCTTTGGACAGCAGCTTCATATCCGCCGCCGTCAGCTGATAGTCATGCAGGCAGCCGGTCTGCGGCTCACTTAAATTTTCCAGTGTGACACCTTCCACATCACCGATGACGTTTTCTGCCGCAACATACATTGGGTAAAAGGATGTCACCACCAGCAGGTCTCCGTCTTTCGCCTGTTCCTTCTTCTGCTCCGTTCTGACATATGCCATGGTCAGCACACTTCCCACAAACAGGATCACTGCCAGCAATACTGCGGTAAATACATATTTATTCTTCATCTGTCTCTCCTGAAGATGCTAAGATCTGATCCACCAAATTCCAGATTTCCTCTCTTCCCTGCTTTGTCTCAGCAGAAAACGGGATCAGAATGGCTCCTTTTTCTGTGTCCAGCCCCAGACGGATCACTTTTAATTGTTTCTGAAGCTGGCTGCGTTTGATCTTATCTGCCTTTGTGGCAATGATAATCGGGTGAAAGCCCTGATAAACCATCCACTCATACATCATTTTATCATTTGCGGATGGCTCATGACGGATATCCACCAGCAGAAATACTGCCCGCAGCTGCTCGGAACTGTTCAGATAATTCTCGATCATGGTTCCCCATTTTTCTTTTTCCTTCTGAGATACTTTTGCGAAACCATAGCCCGGCAGATCGGTCAGATACAGTTCATCATTTACATTGTAAAAATTGATGGTCTGTGTCTTTCCCGGCTGTCCGGAAGTGCGGGCCAGTGATTTGCGGTTCATCAGAGCGTTGATCAGCGATGATTTTCCCACATTTGATTTTCCCGCAAAAGCAATCTCCGGCTTTGTATTTTTCGGCAATTTACTGGTATAGCCGCATACCGTTTCCAGTGAAACATTTTTAATGATCATTGGTTCCTCCATTCATTGCGATTTTCAGCACATCTTCCATTTTGCTAACGTAACAGATCTGCAGACCTTCCCGGATTTCCTCGGAAATCTCAGCCACATCCGCCTCATTCTGGGCCGGAACGCATACGGTACGGATGCCTGCGATCTTTGCTGCCAGCAGCTTTTCTTTCAGACCACCGATCGGCAGCACACGGCCGCGCAGGGTGATCTCGCCGGTCATTGCCACATCCGCGCGCACCGGTTTCTTTGTGATGGCGGACAGCATTGCCGTCGCCATGGTGATACCCGCAGAAGGTCCGTCTTTCGGCACAGCGCCCTCCGGGATGTGAATATGGATATCGTGTTTTGTAAAGAAATCCTCCGGGATATCGTAAGTATCACCTACGGAACGGATGTAACTAATGCCTGCCTGTGCAGACTCTTTCATTACATCACCCAGCTGTCCCGTCAATTTGAACTCACCTTTGCCCGGCATTACATTGACCTCGATCTGCAGGGTATCACCACCCACGCTGGTCCATGCCAAACCGCGCACGATACCGATCTCATCCTGTTCATTGATCCGATCCACATGGAACCGCTCTTTTCCCAGATACTGCTCCAGCTGCTCTTTTTCCACGTGTACGGCGGTGCAGTTTCCTTCGTAAATCTCTCTGGCTGCTTTTCTGCAGATCTCACCGATCTTACGCTCCAGATTACGCACACCGGCCTCTCTAGTGTAGCCGCTGATGATCTGATGCATAGCCTCGTCGGTAATGGTCAGCTGCTCCGGCTTCAGACCATTCTTCTCGATCTGTTTGTCCAGCAGATGTTCCTTTGCAATATGCATTTTTTCATTTTCCGTATAACTGGATACCTCGATCAGTTCCATACGATCCAACAGCGGACGTGGAATCGTATGTACATCGTTGGCTGTGGCGATAAACAGCACTTCGGATAAATCCACCGGCATATCCACATAGTGATCGATAAACCTGGAATTCTGCTCGGAATCCAGCACTTCCAGCATGGCAGAAGACGGGTCGCCCTTGTAGTCACTGCTCATTTTATCGATCTCATCCAGCAGCATCAGCGGATTTTTCACTCCGGCCTGACGGATGCCCTGGATCAGACGTCCCGGCATGGCACCCACATACGTCCGGCGATGACCACGGATCTCCGCTTCGTCTTTCACACCGCCCAGACAGATGCGGACATATTTTTTGTCCAGCGCTCTGGCCACGGAACGGGCAATACTCGTCTTACCGGTTCCGGGAGGTCCCACCAGACAGATGATCGGACTTTCCCCGCCTTTGGTAAGTCCACGTACCGCCAGGAACTCCAGCACACGCTCTTTTACTTTTTCCAGACCATAATGATCGTCATTCAGAATCTGCTCTGCATTTTTCAGATCTGTATTATCTTCAGATTTCTTATTCCATGGCAGATCCAGCAGCGTCTCGATATAACCGCGCACCACGCTTCCCTCGGAGGGGCTGTTTGCCACATTTTTAAACCGGGCAATTTCCTTGCGGATCCGCTCCTTGACCGTATCATCCGCCTCCAGCTTCTCCAGTGCTTCCTCAAACTGTTTGATATCAGAAGTGGTACTGTCCTCTCCCAGTTCCTCCCGGATGACTTTCATCTCTTCCCGGAGAATATATTCTCTCTGGTTCTGATCCACTCGCTCTTTTACTTTCTCCTGCAATTCGTTCTTGATCTGCAGGATATTTGTTTCGTAAAGAAGAATCTTCATCAGGATCTCATACTGTGCGGTAAGAGAATCTGCCTCCAGAAGTTCCTGCCGTTTTTCATATCCAAGGGCCAGTGTCCCACCCACCACCTGGATAAAAGTGTCCAGCTTGTTTAATCCGTCCGCCTGTTTCTTTAATTCTTTCCCAATCTTCGGATTGGAACTGCAATAGCTCAGCAGTTTTTCCTGCAAACTGCGCAGCATTGCCTCCTCCACTTCCGGCGGCAGCTGCTCCTGCACATTTTCTTCATCCTCCAGCACGATCTGTGCCTTCAGATATTCCTCTGTCTCTATAAAATAGGCAAGTTCTGCCTTATGTTTTGCCTCAACGATTACCCGGATCACATGATTCTGCATTTTTACGATCTGTTTGATTTCTGCAACCACACCGATGGCATAGACATCCTCCTGTGTCGCATGCTCCGTCTGCATATCCTTCTGTGTCACCAGAAAAATGTGATTGTCTCCGTTCATTGCCTCTTCCACTGCATGAATGGAGCGCTGGGCACTGATGTCAAAATGAGATACCACACCCGGAAGCAGCACACAGCCGCGCAAAATCACCGCTGGTAATTCTTTCAAAATTTCACTCATACGATTCCTCTCTGTCTCTTAACACTTCTACAACAAGGGGCGGTGCCATATCTGACCCCGCCCTTATAAAACGGGAAACACTTCTTTTGCTGTATTTCCCTTTCTTCTAATTCTCAGCTTCGATTGCACCATTGCGATACTCCAGAACGGCTTCCCCGGTTCCTTCCACCATCGCTTTGGTGATCGTGCATTTCCTGATATTTTTGTCAGACGGAATCCGATACATCAGATCCATCATGACATTTTCCATGATGGCACGCAGTCCACGCGCACCGGTCTTTCTGTTGATGGTCAGATCTGCCACTGCATCCAGGGCATCATCCTCAAAAACGAGCTCTACATCATCCAGTGAGAACAGCTTCTGATACTGTTTCAACAGAGAATTCTTCGGCTCTTTCAAAATGCGGATTAGATCTTCCCTCTCCAGCGCTTCCAGAGATACTGTGATCGGCACACGGCCCATGAACTCCGGAATCATACCAAATTTGACAAAATCCTGCGGAAGTGCATCTTTCAGCAGCTCGCTGATATTTTTGTCATTTTCTCCTGCCAGCTCTGCATTAAATCCGATGGAACCACGATCCATACGGTTTTCGATAATGCGGTCAATTCCCTCAAAGGCACCACCACAGATAAACAGAATATTGGTGGTATCAATCGGGATCAGCTCCTGCTGCGGATGCTTTCTGCCGCCCTGTGGCGGAACAGAGGCAACGGTTCCTTCCAGGATCTTCAACAGTGCCTGCTGTACACCCTCTCCGGAAACATCCCTCGTAATGGATGCATTTTCTGACTTACGGGTAATTTTATCAATCTCATCAATATAGATGATACCATACTCTGCTTTGGCTACATCATAATCTGCTGCCTGAATGATCTTCAGCAGAATGTTTTCCACATCCTCACCGACATATCCGGCCTCGGTCAGTGTCGTCGCATCTGCGATCGCAAACGGCACATTCAGGATCTTTGCCAGTGTCTGTGCCAGTAATGTCTTACCGGAACCGGTTGGTCCCAGCATCAGGATATTACTTTTTTGCAGTTCCACATCCAGATCCGGCTCAGCCAGGATCCGTTTGTAATGATTGTAAACTGCTACGGACAATACTTTCTTTGCCTCATCCTGTCCGATGACATAATCATCCAGAAATGACTTGATTTCTTCCGGTGTCAGCAGGTTGATATCCATGCCGTCATTTTCTTCATAATCCTGCATTTCTTCTTCAAGGATGTCGTTGCAGGTCTCAATACACTCATCACAGATAAAGATGCCTGCCGGTCCCGCGATCAGTTTGTGTACCTGATCCTGGGTTTTATTACAAAAAGAGCAACGAATTTTATCGCTCTGATTTATTCTTCCTGCCATTCAATCTTACTCCCACGCTACATTTACTGTCTGTTTGTGATTACGGCATCAATAAGACCGTAAGCTTTTGCTTCTTCTGCAGTCATATAGTTATCACGCTCAGTATCTGCTGCTACGATCTCGTAAGGCTGTCCTGTATTCTCAGATAAGATACGGTTCAAGCGCTCTTTTGTCTTCAGAATGTTCTCAGCTACAATCTGGATGTCCGTAGCCTGTCCTTTGGCTCCGCCGGACGGCTGATGGATCATGATCTCCGCATTCGGAAGCGCATAACGTTTGCCTTTTGTTCCGCCTGCCAGTAAGAATGCGCCCATACTTGCTGCCATACCGATACAAATGGTAGAAACATCACACTTGATATACTGCATGGTATCATAAATTGCCAGACCACAGGAAACGACACCACCCGGAGAGTTGATATATAACTGGATATCTTTTCCCGGATCCTCGGATTCCAGGAACAGTAACTGTGCCACGATCAGACTTGCTGTGGTCTCATTTACTTCTTCTCCCAGAAAAATGATTCTGTCTTTTAACAGGCGGGAATAAATATCATAATTCCGCTCGCCTCTGCTTGTCTGCTCAACAACGTAAGGTACTAAACTCATCTTGCTACCTCCTAAACATGAAAAGCAGACCGGCCTCGCCGGCACGATCTGCTTTCGTATTATTCACTTTGTCATGCAGGACATCTGATTCCTGCTACATATCGAGAATTATTCAGCTGCTTCTGTCTCAGCTTCAGCCTCTTTCTCTTTTTTTGTTTTTGCTTTTGCACGAGGTTTTACAGACTCAGTGATCAGTTCAACTGCTTTCTGAACAGCCAGATCCTGTTTCATGTTCTCTTTCTCATCCTCGCCCATGTACTCTTTCAGCTTGTCAGCTTCCATGTTGTACATTTTAGCCATTTTCTCGATCTCAGCATCTACATCTTCGTCTGTGATCTCGATGTTTTCTTCTTTTGCGATCTGCTCAAGAACAAGGCTGCTCTTGATACGTGTGATCGCATCCGGACGAACCTGCTCTTTTAACTGATCCAGTGTCAGACCGGAGAACTGAAGGTACTGATCCATGGACAGACCCTGCTGTGCCATCTGCTGTGCGAACTGATTGATCATGTTCTCGCACTGTGTATCAATCATTGCATCCGGAAGTTCCATTGTGGATTTGTCTACAATCTTGTCGATTGCTTCATCCTGGTATGCACGTTTAATCTCGTTCTGTTTCTGCTCTTCTAATTTTGCTTTTACGTCAGCTTTGTACTCGTCAACAGTATCGAACTCGGATACATCCTGAACGAAGTCATCATCAAGCTCCGGAATCTCTTTTGCTTTGATCTCATGGATTTTAACTTTGAATGTAGCTTCTTTTCCAGCGAGATCCTCTGCATGATACTCTTCCGGGAATGTAACGTTTACGTCTACATCCTCACCTGCATTTTTACCGATCAGCTGATCTTCAAAGCCCGGGATGAAGCTTCCGGAACCGATCTCTAAGGAGTGGTTCTCGCCTTTGCCGCCTTCAAATGCAACACCGTCTACGAATCCTTCGAAATCGATCACTGCTGTATCGCCGTTCTTGATGGCACGATCTTCCACGTTGATGGTTCTTGCATTTTTCTCACGCTCTTTGTCGATTGCTGCTGTTACATCTTCGTCTGTTACAGTTCCGTCTACTTTCGTAACTGTTACACCGATGTATTTACCAAGTGTTACTTCCGGTTTTGTAGCAACTTCTGCTGTGAAGATGAACGGTTTGCCTTTCTCGATCTGAGTGATATCAACAACCGGTCTGGATACGATATCCTCTCCACACTCTTTTGCTGCATCAGCATATGCCTGTGGGATCAGTGCGTTTGCTGCGTCTTCATAGAATACGCCTGCACCGTACATTTTCTCAACCATGGCTCTCGGAACTTTTCCTTTACGGAATCCCGGCATGCTGATATTTTTCTTCTGTCTGTTATATGCTTCCTGAAGTGCTTTCTCCAGCTCTTCTGCCGGAACTTCAATGGTAAGCTTTACTGTATTTTTTTCTAACTTTTCCACCTGTACGCTCATTGACAATTTCCTCCTTTATATCTATGTAGTCATGTGTAATTTCTTTGAAAAAGGTATACTTCAACTACTTACAGTCATTTTTGAATTATAACACACTGATTTTATAATTGCAAGCAAATATAACGCACTCGACAAATACTTCATCATTATATAAAAAGGAAAACGCATTTTTCAGTCTCTTCCTTATAAAAAAGAAGCTCCCCAAGTTTCGTTCAATTCCCGTTCTTTTCCAGTTGATTTTTTCTATTTCCCGTGTTATTCTATGTTTGTATTCGAACGTATGTTCTATTTGCAATGGAGGTATCAAACCGATGGAACTTTATCATACAACACTTTCCTTACAGGAAAAACTGGAAATATTATCCGATGCTGCCAAATACGATGTGGCATGCACCTCCAGCGGAGTAGACCGCCGTGGCAAAAAAGGATCTCTGGGCAATTCCTGTGCCGCCGGCATCTGCCACAGTTTTGCCGGGGACGGCAGATGTATCTCCCTGCTGAAGATCCTGCTGAGCAACGACTGTATCTATAACTGCCGCTACTGCCAGAGCCGTTCCGACAGTGACTGCCGCCGTGCCACCTTTACCCCGGATGAGATCTGCCAGCTGGTGATCGAATTTTACCGACGCAACTATATCGAAGGGCTGTTTCTGAGTTCCGGTGTATATAAGAATCCGACACACACGATGGAGCTGATGTATCAGACACTGTTTCTGCTACGCACCCGCTACCATTTCAACGGCTACATCCATGTCAAGGCCATCCCCTATGCCCCGGATGATCTGCTGGAGCAGGTGGGCTATCTGGCAGACCGCATGAGTGTCAATCTGGAACTTCCCACAGCGGAAGGACTGGCCACGCTTGCGCCCCAGAAGACCCGTGCATCCATTCTGACTCCCATGCGCCGCATGCAGCAGCGGATCAGCGGCTATCGGCTTGCCATTGGAAAAAGTGCCTTTATGGAGCGCAACACCGGCAACCGCTATCTGGAGCACAGTATTTTTTCAGATGTGCAGCTGCCTGGCGACTCAGACCAGCCCCGCTTATATTCCACGGATACATGCAAGTCTGATCCGTTGGGTACTCAACAGCCCGTATCAACGATCACGGCTTTGCCATCTGCCATTTCCGGCCACCCGGACCGCCCCTTTGCCCCTGCCGGTCAGAGTACCCAGATGATTATCGGAGCCACCGGTGAGACAGATTTTGAGATTCTGTCTACCACCCAGGCGCTGTATCAGAATTTTGATCTGAAACGTGTATTCTATTCCGCCTACATTCCGCTGAATGACGATTCTGCTCTTCCTGCCATCGGCACACCGCCGCCGCTGCTGCGGGAACACCGGCTGTATCAGGCCGACTGGCTGCTGCGCTATTACGGCTTCCACGCTTCCGAACTGCTGACTCCGGACCGGCCGAATTTCAACCTCGCCCTGGATCCGAAATGTGACTGGGCACTGCGGCATCTGGAACAGTTCCCTGTGGAAGTCGCCACGGCGGACTACGGTACCCTGATGCGGGTTCCGGGCATCGGCAGCAAGTCTGCCATGCGGATTCTGAAAGCCCGCCGTATGGCTCCGCTGTCCTTTGACAGTCTCCGGAAAATGGGTGTGGTACTGAAACGGGCACAATATTTTATTACCTGCAATGGCAAAATGTATGTGCCGATCCGGCTGGAAGAATCCTTTATCACCCGTCAGCTTACCGGACTGGATGCCCGTACAGGGTATGCCATCGCCTGCCCGGATACCAACTATGAACAGCTGTCTCTGTTTGATTTTTTGAAATAACCAGAAATAGAAATCGCATGTACACTCAGAATGCTTCACAAAAAATTTTCGAGAATACATGAACAAAAAAGGAGGACTAATCTTATGATTGTCTATACATGTGAAGATACCTTTGAAGCCATGATGACCTGCATCTATGACGCCTGGGCTTCCAGAGAAGGACACCAGAACATCCGGCTGAAGACAGAGCCCATAGGAACCATGGAACTCTTCTGTGAGTACCGCACCGTTACCTCAGATTCTGTAAAAGCCCGGAAAGTCGTCCGTTCCATCCAGCAGAAAATTTCTTCCACCGCCTACCTGATGGTCTACCGTTGTGCCCTGTCGGATCACCCCGACAAGCTTGACCGCATCTACCGGTTTCTGCTTCTCGGTTTTGCCTACCCGGCACAGATCACCGATATGCTTCAGCATCCTTACGTCAATGCCGTCTTCGAACTGAACCGCAAAGTCATGAACGAAGCCCATCTCTTCCGGGAATGTGTGCGCTTTCAGGCACTTCCGGACGGTGTACTGCTGGCCCAGATAGAACCGAAATCCGATATTCTGACCCTGCTCTATCCGGCTTTCGACGACCGCATGCCTTCTGAAAACTGGATGATCATGGATGCCACCCGAAGAACAGCCGCCATTCATCCGGCAGATGAACCGACCTATCTGACCACACTGTCCGTGGAAGAATTTCAGCGGCTCAGCCATGTAGAAAATCAGATCGATCCATTTACAGATCTGTGGAAATCTTTTTTCCAACAGATTGAGATCACACAACGCCACAACCCGAACTGCCAGCGCACCCATCTGCCGATCTGGTACCGGAAGCATATGACAGAGTTTAGGTAAAAAAAGAACCTCCGGCGGAATGGGGTTGCCGAAGGTTCTTTTCGAGAAAATTATTATCCAAAGAAAGTAAATTAACGCTTTACTGAGCCGGAAGAAGAATTACAAGCATAATGGCTGTCTCTACGCCTACGTTTGTCACGCATTTCGGAGAGTTTGCTGCAATATGAACACTGTCGCCTTCTTCGAGTAAGGTTTCCTGGCCATCCTCGCCTTTGAAGAGCAGTTTTCCTTTTGCCACATAGTAAATAGACTCTGCTGCATTGGTACTGAAATCAGTTCCGCCGCCAGCCGGCAGGAAATGTGAACGGGATAAGATCAATTTACCGCCTTCTACATCTGCCGGATCATGTAATCTGGTCAGTTTACACTCATTATGTGCCGGAAGTTCATATGTATAATATTCATCTGTTTTTGTAATTTTATATTTCGCCATGTCTGCCTCCTCTGGGTATTTACATACTTGCTATATACTTTCCATATACTTTTTATATACTTCTGGTATACCAAATGATCTAAAAAAATAAATAAATGCTTTTTACCACATTGTCCATCCGCCATCGATTACCAGTGTCTGTCCTGTAATCATAGCTGCTTCATCAGATGCAAGATAATTGAATGCTGCACCAACTTCAGATGGCTCTACTACGCGGCCTACCGGAATCATGCCGAGTACCATATCACGGTATTCCGGATCTTCCAGTCTTGTCTTGGTTAATGCTGTCATAGCGAAGCACGGTGCTACTGCATTTACAGTGATACCAAACGGAGCGAGGTCATAAGCAAGTGCACGGGTCATTGCGTTGATACCGCCTTTGCTTGCACAATATGGCTGCTGATTCTCACGTGCAACTAAACCTGCCTGGCTGCTGGTGAAGATGATACGTCCTTTTCCCTGCTCTTTCATAACCGGAGCTACTGCCTGAGCCATGAAGAATGCACCACGTAAGTTTACATTCATTACAGAATCCCATACTTCCGGTGTAACCTGATCTAATGGCATCGGACGGTTTAATCCTGCATTGCTTGCCAGAATATCAATGCTTCCGTATTTCTCTTTTACATCTGCGATTGCTTTTGCGATGGAATCCTGGTCTGTAACATCCAGATCATGTGTATATACTTCCTCTGCGCCTGCTTTTTTGCACATTTCAATGGTCTCATCCATAGAAACGCCCGGGCGGTCAGTCGGAACTACTTTTGCTCCCTGTTTTGCGAATGTAGCTGCGATAGCCTGTCCAAGTCCGGCTGCCGCACCTGTTATGATTGCTACTTTTCCTGTTAATTCGTACATTTTTTCTCCTTTCAATACCCTTACGTTTTCATTACGATCATGAGTGCGATCACCCATGATCGTAATTTGCCAAATAAATTTACCTCATTACAGGTTGTCTCATTACATCATACTGTTCGGAACTGCCATAACAATATCCGGAATATATGTAATCAGGAACAACATTGCAATACTTACCAGAATGTATGCTACGGTATGTTTATTTACAACAACTTCCACACGGTCTTTTGTAAGTCCGGCTGCTACATACAGATTCAGTCCTAATGGCGGTGTTGCACAACCGATTGCCAGGTTGATACACATGATAACACCAAAGTGTACCGGGTCGATACCAAAAGTACCAAGTACCGGAGCCAGAATTGGCGCCAGGATAAGAATCGCTGCTGTTGTCTCCATAAAACATCCTACCACAAGCAGTAAGATATTAACAAGTAATAAGAATACATATTTATTTCCGCAAACTGCGATAATGAAGTTTGCAATGGAATTTGTCAGCTGGTAACGTGTCATGATGTATCCGAACAGTGCTGCTGCTGCCATGATAAATAATACCATACCAGTAGTAGATCCGGAACCAACGAATGCTTTCTTCAGTTCTTTCGGATTTAACTCACGATAAATAAAGATACCAACGATCAATCCATATGCACAGGCAACACCTGCTGCCTCAGTCGGGGTAAAGATTCCTCCGTAAATACCTCCGAGGATAATAACCGGTACTAATAAAGCACCAATTGCTTTTACAAATTTCTGCAGTAAGTTTCTCAGTGAAAACGGTGTACGTTTTACATCTTTATGGGAAAGACCATATTTTACTGCAACGATCATCATTGCAACACCCATCAGGATACCTGGTAAGATACCACCCATGAACATGCTTCCTACGGATGCATCTGTAACAGATGAATAGGAAATCATAACGGTTGACGGTGGGATGATACATCCAAGTACACCAGGAACTGCCACGGATGCCAATGCAAACCGCTTATCATATCCGGCTTCAATCATTGCCGGAACCATAATACTTCCAATTGCCGCACAGGTTGCTGTCGGAGAACCTGATAACGCTCCAAAGATCATACAGGACAGAATAGATACAACACCTAATCCACCCGGCATCCATCCAAGAATAGCATCACAGAAATCTGTCAGTCTCTTGGAAATACCACCGGAAGACATCAGATTACCTGCCAGCATGAATAACGGAATCGCCATAATGGTGAAACTGTCCAGTGATCCGAACATTCGCTGTCCAAGTACGATCGGACTTACATCTCCGGAAGTAAATACAACCAGTAACGCTGCAGCGCCGAGACACAATGCGATAGGAGCACCAATTACAAGTAATACTAAAAATGTAACGAATAAAATTGTTCCTATCATACTTCCGTGCCCTCACTTTCTGCTGCTTCCGCTTTTGCCGGAACAAAATCTTCCTTGATGTCAACGATCGTATGAACGATTGCCAGCGCCATGGAAATCGGAATAACCACATAAACTACTGCTGTTGGAATGTGAGTCGCTGTTGTCAGCTTACCACTATCCACATACTGCATAAAACAATTGCAGCTTACAACAAACAGGATTGCTACAACTGCGGTGCTGATAATGTGTCTGATCTTGATAATGACCGGCTGCCAGGATTTCGGAAATTTCTCCGCGAACACAACGACACCTACATGCGCATGTGTACGGAATCCCATGGCTGCTCCTGCATATCCGCACCAGATCATCAGATAACGGGCAATTTCCTCACCCGGTACGAACTGAACTTTGAACACGTATCTGCAAAGTACAATGGCCATAGTTACAACAACCATTGCTGTGAACAGTACGATTACCATCCAGTCTTCAATTCCGCCGATTATCTTTCCTGCTTTTTTTAACCCTTTCGACATATAAACTCCTTTTATTGCTGATATACAAAGTTACCTAAATACCTCTCACATGTATATCATCAAGAATGCCAGAGAGGCATTCCTGACTTTATTTCAGATACTGTTTCTCAGATTCCTGAATCTTATCGATCATATCCTGCTCGATACCTTTGGTACCTACCCAGCTGTCATAAGTAGAATGCATTGCATCTGACCACTCATCTGCGTCGATCTGAATGATCTCTGTACCGCTGTCTTCGATCTCAGCAGCTGCTTTCTCTACATAGGAAGCTGCCTGCTCACGCTGGTAAGAAATAGAGTCATTAAATGCTTTCTGAACGATCTCCTGATCTTCAGATGATAAAGAGTTCCATAAGTCTTCGTTCATAACTACCGGTGCCGGAATGAAGTGATGTTTTGTCATTGTGATGTAATCACACTGCTCATAGAATTTTCCACCATACATATTTGTAAGTGTTGTTCCGGATACACCATCAATTGTTCCCTGCTGTAAGGAAGTGTAAATATCGCCCCATGCAACGCTTAATGGATTTGCGCCGATAGAAGAGAGTGAGTCACACTGTAACTGAGAAGAATGTGCACGGATACGCAGCCCCTTTGCGTCTTCCGGATGTACGATCTTCTTGTTAGAACCGATCATGTACTCACCGTTGTCATAGAATCCAAGTCCTTTGAATCCGGAACCTTCCAGTGCATCACAACGATCCTTTCCAAGCCACTCATCCATAACAGACCATGCAGAATCTGTGGATTTGAATAAGTATGGTAAATCGAAGTAGTTCATACAATCTGTGAATCCTGATAAGGAAGGTGTAGATGCGATAGACATATCAAGTGTTCCCATCTGAACAGCCTCAAGCATCTCGATCTCAGATCCTAATGTACCACCACTCTGTACAGTAGCTGTAATTCTGCCATCAGAATACTCTGACAGTAATTCTGCAAATTTGTTCAGTCCCAGATCCCACGGCTGGTCAGCTGATAATACGTTACCGATCTGCCAGTTATAAGTCTTTCCACTGGATGCTTCCTGCTTTGCAGAACCATCATCTGCTTTAGCATTTCCACCACCATTGTTGCTTCCGCAAGCTCCAAGTGATAACGCCATAACGCCACATAATGCAACAGCTAAAATTTTTCTTTTCATTCCCCTGCCTCCTCATTTGTGTAAGAATGGTTTCTTTGAAATGTGAATCTCCTTTTGTCGTCATTTTAATTTCCACCAATCAGCGCTGATATTTTTGGTTCTTTTTATAACTTTTCACATCTCTTTTTAGTAAATTTCTTTACTATGTTGTCTATTTTAGTACATTTCTGTACTAAAGTCAATTATTTTTTGTCTATTTTGTATTACTCTGTGTTTTTGCTAATACAAATATTTACTAAATTTATCAGTAAATATTTGTACTATGTTAATGTGATGGTAAAAAAATGGATGGTGATTTACTTATGAATTATATACAGCGCATGCGGAACCTCAGAGAAGATCATGATAAGACCCAGCAGAACATAGCAGACATTTTGGGAACCTCCCAGACCATGTATGCACGCTATGAACGCGGAGCAAACGAACTGCCAATCCATCACCTCATTACCCTCTGCGAATATTATCAGGTATCCGCAGACTACCTCCTGGGATTATCAGACCAGCCGGGATCCCCGCAGAAACACACGCATTCCGGATACAGTTCCGGGAAACTTTATTGACAATTCATTTTTCATCACGTATAGTGTGATAGGTAATAAAAAGAATAGATTATACTAGGAGGAATTAGATATGATTTCAACACCTTCCGCATGTATCGTTGCAGATAAGGAAAAGGTTGCCAAAGCAGTTCTGATGCCGGGCGATCCTCTGCGTGCAAAATATATCGCAGAAAAATATCTGGAAAATCCGGAATTATTTAACACCGTGCGTAACATGTACGGTTACACAGGTACTTATAAAGGAAAACGCATCTCCGTTATGGGAAGTGGAATGGGTATTCCGTCTATGACATTATATGCTCATGAGCTTTATAATTTCTTTGATGTGGATTCCATTATCCGTGTAGGTTCCGCAGGCGCACTTCGTGATGACATGAAAGTACGTGATGTTGTAATCGCCATGAGTGCTTCCACCAACTCAAAATTTGATGTACAGTACGGTTTCCCGGGAACACTCGCTCCGACTGCTGACTTTGATCTGCTGAGTGACGCAGTAACAGTCTGCAAAGAGAGAGAAGCAAGTGTAAAAGTCGGAAACGTATTCACAACCGATGTATTCTACAATGCAGACTCCAACATCCCGTCCCTGTGCCGTGATCTCGGAATGCTCTGCGTAGAAATGGAAACAGCAGGTATCTACTGGGAAGCAGTTGCTTCTCACAAGAAAGCATTAAGTATCCTGTCCATCTCCGATCATATGTTCCGTCATGAAGAACTGACTGCACTTGAGCGTCAGGAGTCCTTCGATGAGATGATCGAGATCGCACTTGAGACTGCATGGAGAAGCCTGTAAGTTTTATGGCTTTTTAAATTTTTATTAAATCGAAAAAGGGAACTCTTACCTCTGCAGCTAACAATCGCTTGCCGAGGAAAGAGTTCCCTTTTTCTCAATTTACGTTTCTATATTTCTCTACATACTTCGATACTTAGTAATTCACATTTTCATATACATCTACATGCCAGGAGCGCGAGATGGTGCTATTGATCCGGGGGATCAATGCTTAGCACCAATCGAAGAGGACTTTAGGTCTTCCGAAACCTCGAACTATTACGTTTTCACTACCTTACGTTGGGCAGGAGCGCGAGACGGTGCTATTGATCCGGGGGATCAATGGTTAGCACCGACCGAAGAGGACTTTAGGTCCTCTGAGAAGCTATTGGTCCGGGGGACCAATGCTTAGCGCCGACCGAGGAGGACTTTAGATCCTCCGAGACCTCGAACTCCGCGGCGCCGCGGGTTCGCAGTTCCGTTTGCGCAAAAAAAATAGATATCCATCTGGATATCTATTTTTTAGAGCGCGAGACGGGACTCGAACCCGCGGCCTCGACCTTGGCAAGGTCGCGCTCCACCAACTGAGCCACTCGCGCATTTCTTATTGTTTTGTGCTCTTGCTGAACACAAGACATAATATACAGGATAACCCCTGTTCTGTCAATGATTTTTCTGCAAAAAATTAAAGTTCGAAATTATATCTATTTTTCTGAAAATTCATTCAATTAAAACACCCTGCAGCCGTCGGTTACAGGGTGTTTTTTACCTCAGCGGATTTCTCCGCTGTGTATTCATATAAAACATTTTCTTTAAATTCTGATGTGAACGATCTTTTACTCTACGGTTACTGATTTTGCCAGATTTCTCGGTTTATCTACATCCAGACCTTTTGCGACGCTGACATAGTATCCAAGCAGCTGCAACGGGATGATTGCCAGGCTGGTGGCAAAATGCGGATCGGTCTTCGGTACATAGACAGAGAAGTCTGCTGTATCTTCGATACTGTAATTGCCATACGTGGTCAGTCCCATCAGATATGCACCACGGCTCTTTACTTCTACCATGTTGCTGACGGTTTTCTCATACAGATTGCTCTGGGTCAGGATACCTACCACCAGTGTATTATCCTCGATCAGACTGATGGTTCCATGTTTTAATTCTCCGGCTGCATAAGCCTCTGAATGGATATAACTGATTTCTTTCATCTTCAGGCTGCCTTCCAGACTGATGGCATAATCCAGTCCACGGCCAAGGAAGAACATGTCTTTTGCGTTTGCATATTTGCTTGCGAACCACTGGATACGCTCTTTGTCATCCAGGATCTTCTGGATCTTCTCCGGAAGTGTATGCAGTTCAGCGATCATTTTTGCACAATCCTCGTCACTGAGCAGACCTTTGACCTGAGCGGTACGCATTGCAACCAGATACATGGCGATCAGCTGTGTGCTGTACGCTTTTGTCGTAGCAACGGAAATCTCCGGACCTGCATAGGTATATAAGGTGTAATCGCTCTCACGGGCAATGCTGGATCCTACCACGTTGACAACGCCCAGGACAGCAGAGCCTTTCTCTTTTGCCAGACGCAGTGCAGCCAGACTGTCTGCGGTCTCTCCGGACTGGGAAATGATCACTACCATTGAATTCTTCACCAAGATCGGATTACGGTAACGGAACTCGGAAGCGATATCGATCTCTACCGGGATCTGCGTCATATCTTCCAGTACATATTTCGCTGCCATGGCAACATGATAGGCAGAACCGCATCCTACAATGTAAAAACGCTCGATGGAGGCCAGTTCTTCATCATCCAGCCCGATCTCGGAAAACTCGATCTGCTCCCCGTTCACACAAGCACCACCGGTATCCTGCACAGCTTTCGGCTGCTCATGAATCTCTTTTAACATGAAATGCTCATAGCCGCCTTTTTCTGCCGCCTCAGCATCCCATTTGATCTCCACCATCTCTTTTTCGATTTCTTCTTCGTCTGCATTGTAAAAATGGATCTCATCTTTTGTCAGCTCCGCGATCTCCATATTGTCAATGTAGTATACGTTACGGGTCTGATCCAGGATTGCCGGAACATCAGATGCGATCAGAGATGCATCTGCCGCTTTTCCGATGATCAGCGGGCTGTCTTTTCTGGCAGCAAATAATTTACCCGGATAATCTTTGAACAGAACACCGAACGCATAGGAACCTCTGATATGCAGCATCGCAGTTGCGATGGCTGACAGCGGAGATGCTGTTTTCTGATAGTAATAGTCGATCAGCTTTACAGCGACCTCTGTATCTGTCTCAGAATAAAATGTATAACCACGTTTTACTAATTTTTCTTTTAATTCCTGGAAGTTCTCGATGATTCCGTTGTGTACCAGTACGACATTCTTTCCATCGGAACAATGCGGATGCGCATTTGTCTCTGACGGCTCGCCGTGTGTCGCCCAGCGGGTATGACCGATACCACAGGTTCCATATACGGAATGACCTTCATCTGTTTTCTCGATCAGGGTTTTCAGACGTCCCTTTGCCTTTACGACTTCAATCTCACCGGTTTCTTCGTTGCGGACAGAAATTCCGGCTGAATCATATCCACGGTATTCCAGTTTTGCCAGGCCTGCCAGCAGAATCGGAGCAGCCTGCTGCTCACCAATATATCCTACAATTCCACACATGATAGTTTCTCCTTTCACCTTTCCAATTTGTGTATCACGCTGTGCTCACAGCGTGCTTTGCAAATCTATGTTTTGTTTCAACAATTCTATTTTTCTTTTCAAAAGTGTATTACCGTCTGCATCATAGCATACTATTTCTGCTGTTGCAATACTTCCAGTGCTTTCTGGATCTGATTATCATATTCCACACTGTAAGAAGCATCTTCCGGACCGGTAAACTCGTATTCCAGTTCTTCATCCGGCGTGATACCGATTCCCTGGATACAGGTTCCACTCGGTGTGAAATAGCGGCTCGTTGTTATTTTGAAGGCACTTCCGTCCTTCAGGGACAGGATCGACTGTACCACACCTTTTCCATATGTGGTAGTTCCGATGATGGTTCCCGCCTTCCGATCCTGGATCGCACCTGCAAAAATCTCAGAAGCGCTAGCGCTGTAACCGTTGACCAGGACTGCCAGCGGCAGATCCAGTGATTTGTCATCCGTGGAATTATAGTCCTCCCGTTTTCCGTTCCGATCCTCAGTATAAACCAGAAGTCCTTTCGGTAAAATATCATCCAGCATAGTGCAGACGGAGGTCAGCATACCACCCGGATTGGAACGCAGGTCCACGATCAGTGCCGTCATTCCATCTCCCTGCAGACTGTTCAGCGCTTCCTCAAACTGTTCTGCCGTATGCTCGGTAAATTCTGTCACCCGTATGTATCCGGTATTATTTTCCAGCATCTGGGAGGTAACAGTAGGCAGCACCAGATTTTTTCTCGTAATATCAAATTCCAGATTCTCGGATTCCCCGCTCCGGGCGATCACCAGATGCACCTGTGAGCCTTCCTCTCCACGGATATGGCTGACAAATTCTGTCAGATCCATGGAAGATGCGTCATAAGAATCTGCGGAAATGATCACATCCCCTTCCTGCAGTCCGCTCTCCTGCGCCGGTGATCCGTCGTATACATGGAGGATCGTCACCGTCTTGGTGGCATCATCCTGCTGCAGGCTGGCACCGATCCCGCAGTAAGTACCGGAAACGCTGGTATCAAAAAGCTCCTTGGCCTCCTCCTCCGTATAATACTGGGAATATACATCCAGATTATCAAACAGCCCGGCATAGAGCCCTTCCTCCAGTGTCTCGGTATCCACATCCTCGTAATAATTGGACTGAATATAAGACGCCAGGGACTCGATCTTCTGCTGGGTACTGCTGCTCAGCAGATTTCCTGATGTTCTGGCGGACAGCAGTCCCAGCCCGTTCGTTGCCCAGAACACGACACCGCACACCACTGCCATGGTGATTGCACCCACGGCAAATCCTTTTCCAAATCCGCTCTTTTTCTTCTTCTGTTTCTTTTCTTTTTTCGGTTCCTGTCCGGTCATCATGGCTCCGTTTCCGGAAGCATCTTCCGTTACAGTTGTCTGTATTTCCTGTTCATCCTGATTCATTCTGATCTTCTAACTCCTTTATTGTTTTCCGGTTCTGTGCCTCAGAAATGCTCCTGTAAGCAGCAGAAGCGCCGGCACTTCCCGCTGTCATCGCAGGAAGGACCGCCGCCATATAAATGTTGTGATTTGGCTGATGTTTCTGTTTATCATCAAATCAGTCTCCTATATCCTATGTCTTCTGCCTTCTGTCTATTCCCTATACATTAATATGTTTGTGAACAGTTGCCTTACTTCCGATATAGCCGATGCCGACACCGAGAACCAGACCTACCGGAACCAGGATCTGGAATACACTCTGTACCGGGAGGAAAGTCAGCAAGTTGTTCAGGAAGCCAAAACGGTTTGCCACATATGTGATGATCTTTCCATACATACCGTACAGAATGCACAGTGGAATGATTGCTCCGATCAGTCCGATCAGAATACCTTCCACGATAAACGGCGCACGTACAAAGAAATCCGTCGCACCGATCATTTTCATAATACCGATCTCTTCCCTGCGGACCGCAATACCGGTACGAACGGTGTTGCTGATCAGGAATACTGCCACACAGATCAGGATCACAATGATAACAGCAGATACGATACTTACCAGACGGTTAAAATCTGTCAGTGTATTTGCTACCATCTCAGACTGTCTTACCTTGCTGACATGATCCTGTCCCTCCAGGTAAGATACAAGACTGCTCTGCTGGGAAATATCTTCCATGTAGATCTCATAGTTTGCTTTGTCAGACAGCGGGTTGTCAGAACCAAAACTTGCTGCTGCCGCCTCATCTCCGTCAAAGTATTCCAGTTTGTATTCTTCCCAGGCTTCATCCGCAGATACAAAATTGAAACTGGAGACCTCCGGCCGCATTGCGATCTTCTGACCGATCTCATCCATCTGCTCCTGGGTCGTTCCCTCATCGAAAAATACGGTGATCGCCACACTGGACTCCACATCTTTTACTACATGCTGGAAGTTCGCCACAATGGCATAAAACATACCAAACATAAAGATACATGCCGCCATGGTTGCAATGGAAGCAATAGAAAACATTTTATTTGTCCAGATATTCTTGATACCCTGTTTGATGGTATATCCAAATGTACTAATTTTCATTGTTGTCACCGCCCATCTTTACGTCACTTACCACATGTCCCTGCTGTAAGGTAATGACACGTTTTTTCATCGCCTCTACGATTTCCATGTTGTGGCTTACCACAAGTACCGTTGTGCCACGTTTGTTGATCTCGTCCAGAAGCTTCATGATCTCCCATGCATTGTTTGCATCCAGGTTACCGGTCGGCTCATCCGCCAGCAGGATCTTCGGCTCATTGATCAGCGCTCTGGCGATAGCCACACGCTGCTGCTCTCCACCGGATAACTGATTCGGTTTTGATTTGTATTTTGCAGCCAGTCCCACCAGTGATAACATTTTCGGTACCTTTTCCTTGATGGCACGGTTCGGTGCGGAGATAACACGCTGGGCAAAAGCCACATTTTCATAGACGTTCCGGTCCTTTAACAGACGGAAATCCTGAAACACACATCCTACATTTCTCCGGAACCGCGGGATCTGACGCCGCGGGATCTGTGACAGGATCTTGTCATTGATCACAATGGTTCCTGATGTCGGCTCCAGTTCCTTGAGCAGCAGTTTGATCAGCGTGGATTTACCGGAACCGCTGTCTCCCACTACAAACACAAACTCGCCTTCATCTATCTGAATATTTATATCTGACAGCGCAGGTACACCTTCTACATATGACTTACTTACATCTTTTAACGTAATCATACTTTATCCTTGTCCTCCTTCATTCAACTCTTCTGTATTTGCATAAAATGGGGGCACGAAAAACTGTTCTTTTGTGCCCCCAAACACTTAGCAATTAATAATCTAATGTTTCCATATATTTCATGTATTTTACAACCATCAGCGCAATCTTAAATGTGATGGCATCTTCGAACACCCGCAGATCCAGTCCGGTGCTCTTCTGGAGCTTATCCAGACGGTACACCAGTGTATTACGGTGAATGTATAACTGGCGGGATGTCTCAGAGACATTCAGGCTGTTCTCGAAAAACTTATTGATGGTAGTCAGCGTCTCCTCATCAAAATCATCCGGTGATTTGCCTCCGAAGATCTCTTTGATGAACATTTTACACAGCGGCAGTGGCAGCTGATAGATCAGTCGGCCGATACCCAGTGCGGAGTACGCGATGATATTGCGCTCCTCAAAGAAAATCTTGCCTACATCCAGCGCCATCCGGGCTTCCTTGTAGGAACGTGAGACTTCCTTGATCTCCCCGACTACGGTACCGTATGCGATGTGGATATCGGAATCTCCCTTGAACAGTCCGAGGATCACTTCCGCGGTCTTGTTCAGATCCGTTCCCGTATCGGAATCATCCACCTCTTTTACCACGATGATATTTTTCTCATCGACAGCAGTTACAAAATCTTTATTCTTTCCTTCAAAGATACTGCGTACCTTCTCCAGTTCATTTCCTTCTTTATCCCGGTTCGTCTCTATAATATATACCACTCTCCGGACATCTGTTTCAATATGAAGTTTTTTGGCACGATTGTAAATATCTACCAGAAGCAGATTGTCCAGCAGCAGGTTCTTGATAAAGTTGTCTTTATCAAAACGCTCCTTATATGCCACCAGAAGATTCTGGATCTGGAAACTTGCAATCTTTCCGATCATGTAAACATCATCGCTGTCACCATTGGCAAGCAATACATATTCCAGCTGATGTTCATCAAATACCTTGAAGAAATGACATCCTGACACAACCTGGCTGTCTGCCGGAGATTCTACCAGTGCCATCGCCGGGCTGACATAACGATCCGCTTCCGCAAATGTAGTCGCCAGGATCTTGCCTTCCGTATCAATGATACACAAATCTATCCTTGTAATATTTTTTAATCCATCAATCGTATTTTGCAATATCTGATTTGAAATCATAATGAAAAGCCCCCCCTGCACATTTTATACAACATTCACAATAACCAATTCTCTTTTTTTCATATATTTTTATTATGCAGTTCTATTTTAAGACAAAAGCCCCAAAAAAGTAAAGAGGAAATGCAATTTTTTTTATGCATTTCCCCAATTTTTAGATTTTGTTCACATTTTCTCGGAGTAAGACTGGAATCCTTCTCCCCATACTTCCCTGGCATCGCTGATAATGAGGAATGCTTTCGGGTCTGTTTTCATGGCAATTTCCTTCAGCCACACGATTTCTTTCCTTGAAACCACGCACAGCAGCATGCATTTTTCCTTCTGGGTGTACATGCCCTTCGCCTGCAGGCCGGTCACACCACGGTCCAGTTCCCGCATGACGGCCTCTGCGATTTCCTCCGTCTTCTCCGACAGAATATACACGGCCTTTGACATCTTAAAGCCTTCCATGGTGATGTCAGATACTTTTGTGGTGATCACGATGGCAATGATGGCATAGAGCCCGCTCTTCAGTCCAAACAGCGACAGGCCGGCCACCACGATCACCGCGTCGATGACCTGCATGATGCGCACAATGGAATACTGCTGCAACTTCATGTGGATCAGCGCCGCCAGCATATCTGTTCCTCCGGTGGTACTCCTGGTTCGAAATACCAGACCGATACCGATTCCCATCATACCGCCGCCAAAGGCACAGCCGATGACCATGTCATCCCCCGCCAGATCCCAGGCCGGCAGAATGGACAGCCACAGTGACAGCAGGATCATCGCCACAAAGGATTTTCCGGCAAATGTCTTTCCTTTCTTCAGAAATGCCCACAGAAACACCGGTATATTCAGCACCAGCGATGATACGCCCAACGGGATTCCTCCCGGTACCACATGCTCCGTCACTGCTTTGATCAGGATCGCAAGACCGGAAAAACCGCCGGTAACCATATCCAGCGGTTCATAGATACATTTCACTGCAAAGGCCATCAGCGCTGTTCCCGCCAGAAGCAGGATCAGATCCAGCAGCCCCTTCTTTGTTCTGTCTTTCATAGTTGTAAATCCCCTTTATCCCCATATTAATTCAAGAATGCCTTTGTCCGTTAATTCTCTTCTCCCTCTGATTCATAAGACTGTATCTGGCGTTTCATTTTACGCCGTGCCAGCAGCCTTTTGCACAGACCAACCGGCTTTTTCTTATTTTCCATAAAAGTATTCTCTGTTCCGATACCGAACCAGAGCCGCACATTCAGCATTTTCCGATGCTGTGACAGAAAAATCTCCTGTTGCGGCGTCGGAAGCATGACCAGCAGCAGATGTGGTGCCACCGCGTTGATCTCATTGACAATACGCTCCGTATCTTCCTCACATTCCTCCCAGACTGCATCTCCGCAGATTCTGGCCACATCGCCAAAGGTATGATCGAGATAGGTGCACAGTTCATCCATCTGCACTCTCGTATCCGTCAGCAGATAAATACTGTGGCGGTCTCTGGCCACACTGTGCAGTGCCTCGCTGGCAAAACGGTGCCCCCTGGCCTCCTCCAGCCATTTGTGGGATGTCACGCCAAGTTCCATCAGGATCTCCTTATCGGATGGGATGACCAGATCCATGTCCTCCAGACACTGACGGACTTCTTCCTCTTCCCCTGCCGTCACAATGGTTTTCATGGATACAGCCTCCACTGCATGCAGACCGTCTTCCTGTACATAATGTTCTATTTTATGAAGTGCCTCCCGCAGACTGCAGATATCAATACGCACGCCTGCCAGTTCTTTTCTACTACTCATTTTGTCCCATTTCTTCCAATATTATTTCAGGAATTATTCTCCATTGCACCTTTATACAATAATTGCTCCCATACGTCAAGTAATTTTCCATTTTATTGAAAAAACATGGACACTCATTGCCTTTTTTCGCACTTATACACAATGTTATGCACAGTATCAACAAAAATTTTATCTGACAGGAATTTCAGTATGCTATCCCATAAAAATGAAAAATGTGCTGTTACAGACGTTGCCATGTCCATCTGTAAACAGCACACCATTTTATTTTTTCATTTAAGTATTCCGATTCGATTATTCTGAAAAGACTACATTACTCTGCGAACTGCTACGATTTTTTTGTATGTTGCAGAAGATACTTTGATGCCGTCTTTCGGGTTGCTTGCATGAACGATCTTGCCGCCGCCAAGGTAGATTGCCACGTGTCCGCTGTAACAGATGATATCTCCCGGCTGTGCTTCGGAGTAGCTTACGCCACGACCAACACCACGCAGTGCGGAAGAAGAATGCGGAAGAGAAATTCCGTAATGTGCATATACCTGCATAACAAATCCGGAACAGTCCACACCTTTTGTCAGGCTTGTGCCGCCCCATACATATGGATTGCCAAGGAACTGCAATGCATAAGAAGTAACAGATCCGCCGGAAGAGCTTTCCTTCTGCTCAGATACCTGCGGTTTCTCCGCATACTGATAAGTATCTGCCACCGTAGCAAATTCTGTGGAAATATATCCTTCTCCGTCAGCAGTCTCTACTTTTACCCAGCCCGGGATCTGCTCGTCCAGAACTTTCAGCTGCTGATCCTGTCCTACCAGTGTCACAACAGCAGCCTCAGTGGAAGCTTCACTGCGGACTTTTAAGGTCTCCGTATTGACCTGTGCCATTCTTGTCTTTACGGAATTTAATAAATCCTGATTGCCAACTGCCAGATACTCAGCTTTGACATAACCACTGATGGAACCGGAAGTGATCTGATACCAGCCATCTACTGCTCCTGTGATCTCAGCCACTGCATTATTTTTCATGATTCCCACTACTTCACTGTCTGTGGAAGCTTCGCTGCGGACGTTCAGATAATTATCAATCTGTGCAACACCCAGATTCTGTACTGCTTCCTGCGCAGCTGCTGCCTGCGCATTTGCCTGTGCTACCGCCAGAGATACACCGGAAACCGGTGCTGCTGCCACACTGCCAACTGCTGTCAGATCTGTCGCCGGTGCTGCCTGTGCTCCGGTTGCTCCACAGGTAAAAAGTAATGTGGTTAATAATAAAGTTGCTACTGCTTTTTTATTTCTGTATTTCATCTGTTACGATACTCCTTCGAAATCAAATATTTATAAATGTTACTTTTATCTTTAAATTATTACAAATTTGTTACATCAACGAAACTTATTATAACAATCCATCTCGATTATGTCAATATTCTCCGGGGTATTTTAGGAAAAAAAAGAAACAGAATCGTAACAATTCTGTTTCTTTTTGTCAGACAACTTCTATCCTGTGAAACTGTCGCTTATTCCGTATGATCGGATCCCGGTGTCAGTGCCTGAATGAGCTGGTTGAGCCATCCTTCTCCGGTATGCACATTGCACACCTCCGTCGGCATCTTATCCTCTCCGGATCCTTTTTTCACAAATGTCTTTGTCACTTTACTGCTCTCCGGACAGTATTCTCCGGCCAGCAGACCGGAATCTTTACAGATCACTGCCGTCTGATGCAGATCACATTTTTCGGAAGGCTCTGTACCCTCCGCAAAATATTCGGTCTCCACCTCCGGACACACACCTGCAATGGCGATCTTTCCGGAAGTCTTACATACGCTGCTCTCTTCCACGTCCGCAGGCATCTCAAATTCCTTATATTCCAGCCCTTCATGGAGCTGTCCCATAATACGGTTCCACAGTATCTTCGGATACCGGTTGGATTCCAGCTTGGAGTAATCATCATATCCGCCCCAGACCACACAGGTGTAATACGGTGTATAGCCGGCGAACCATGCGTCTCTCGCCGCCTCGGAAGTTCCTGCGGTACCTGTCTTTCCGGCGATCGGCATTGTACCGAAATCTGCCAGCTTACCGGTTCCGTAAGTCACAACATCCTGCATGGCGGAAGTCAGCAGATATGCCGTGCTGTCCTTGATCACCCGGTGTTTCTTCGGTTTCTTCTCCAGCAGGACATTGCCGTCCTGATCCAGGATCTTCGTATACAATACCGGTTCTTTATAAACACCCTGGTTCGGAATAACCTCAAAGGCTGCTGCAAGTTCCAGGTTTGTCACGCCTCCGACTCCAAGTGGAAGGGATTCCACGATATCATCCTTGGTCAATGTCGAGATTCCGAATTTTTTCGCCATCTCATAGCCGGTCTGCGGTGTGATATCCTGTACCGTCTTCACCGCCACTACATTGACAGAATCCTGGATTGCTTCCCGGATACTGGTATAACCGCGGTATTTGCCATCCGCATTGTGGATCTCCTGACCGGAGCTGTAAGTGATCGGCTCGTCCAGCACCGTAGTTGCCAGGGTATACGCCCCGCTATCCAACGCCGGAGCATAAGCGGTCAGGATCTTAAACGTAGATCCAGGCTGCCGTGTCACATCCGCCGCACGGTTCAGCGTCTTGCTGGCCGTCTTTTCCCCTCGACCGCCCATCAGCGCCTTCACCTGACCGGTGCTCTGATCGATGATGGTCACGGATGCCTGTGGCTGGACAGTAAAAGTAATGGATTCACCCACCACGGTTTCGCCACTGGAAACAACTGCCTCCCGGTAAGTATCGATTGCATCCTGTGCCGCCGCTTCATTCTTATAATTCAGATTGTAATCCGGATCACGCTTCTTATAATAGGAAAGCAGGCTCTGCTCACTGTAATGCTTTACGGAACCATCACTCTGCTGCACGGACAGTGCATAAGAAAATGATACTTTCTTTTCTATATTATAATTACTGTCGTTATTTACCTGCGTATCACAGACTTTCTGGATCTGCGGATCCTGGGTAGAATAAATCGTCAGACCGCCACTGTACAATGCTTTGTAAGCCTGTGCTTCCGAATAATCCAGTTCCTCCTGCAGGTCATCAATGATCTCCTCCGTCAGTGCATCCACAAAATAGGAGGTCACATTACTGTCGCTGCCCTGCCACTTCGTATTATTCTCCTGAATGCGGTCATAGACATCATCATTCATGGCCGTCTCATACTGTGCCTCATTGATATATCCCTGGTCCCGCATATTGGTCAGTACCTTTTCCCGACGCGCTGCATTGTCCTCCGGATGGGTGATCGGATTGTATTTGGACGGATTCTGTGTGATACCTGCGATCACGGCACATTCGGAAAGATCAAGTTCCGACACATCCTTGCCAAAATATCGTCTGGAAGCTGCCTGAACCCCCAGGGTATTCTGTCCCAGATTGATGGTGTTCAGATAATTTTCCATGATCCAGTCCTTGGAAACCTTTTTCTCAAGCTGCAATGCCAGATACTGTTCCTGCAGTTTTCGTTTGACACGCTGAGAAGAATTTTCCGTCGTCCAGCCGTCAAATACATTATTTTTCAGTAACTGCTGCGTAATGGTACTTGCCCCTTCGCTGAAATGCCCGGTGGTCAGACCCTTGATGCCGGCCCGGACAATGCCCCGCAGATCAATACCGTTGTGCTCATAGAAACGTTCGTCCTCAATCGCCACAAAGGCATGCTGGAGATCCTCCGGGATCTCATCCAGTGTGACATAGACACGGTTTGAACCGGAACCCACCAGCTGAGCAGTCACATTTCCTTTTGCATCCAGCACCGTGGACATATAACCGGAAGGTGTTGCGTCAATCTCGTTGATATCCGGAGCCTCCGCGATCATCTGCTCCACGTACTGATAGCCACGGTAACCCGCATAGCCCAGGCCCAACACGAAACACAACAATATGATCAGCAGCGTCAGTGATTTCATCTTCCGCTGCATCACGGTTCCACGGGAAGTCAGCTGCCATTTTATCTTTGCAGCATTCTTTCTTCCATAATTCATAAAAAACCTCCAAATCGAGTTCCTATATTGCCTATCTTACCATTAATGCGATATACTGTCTATATTCAGAACCAGGCGGATTTCTAAAAGAAGTATAAAACCTGCCTGCAGTTATAGATATTTTTATCCAAAAAGACGATCACAGATTCACGCAAAAAGGAGTAATTATGAGATATAAAGTTCTTTATCAGGCCGGAGAAGGCGAGATTGAGGAGAAAAAATCCCGCTTCATCGCCCACACCCTTCCTGTCACCTCAGAGGAAGAAGCCGTTGCCTTCTTAAATAAGATCAAAAAGGAATACTGGGATGCACGGCACAACTGTCACGCTTACACTATTGGCAAAAATAACGAATGTACCAGATGCAGTGATGACGGAGAACCATCCGGAACTGCCGGACGGCCGATCCTGGATGTGCTGCTCCGGGAGGAGATCCACAACTGTATCGTAGTAGTGACACGTTATTTTGGTGGCACATTGCTTGGCACCGGCGGACTTGTCCGTGCATATCAGGCTGCCACCCAGGCCGGTCTGGCTGCCAGTTCCATCATAGAAAAGCAATTTGGGAAAAAACTGCACATCACCACAGACTATACCGGTATCGGGAAACTGCAATATCTCATCGCACAGAATCAGATTTTCACCCTGGACACCCACTATACCGACTCAGTCACCATAAATCTGATGGTTCCGGAAGAAAAATTCACGGATTTCTGCACACAGGTCACAGAAGCAACCAGTGGTCAGGCTGTGATGGATTCTGAAGATTCAGAAGAATTCGGCATTGTGAATGGCGAAATCATTTTCTAGTTTCCGTTTACAGTTTTTATATATAAAATGTCAGATTATTAACAAGTTTTAGTTAAATATTCTAACGTAGTTTTCCAAAAAAAGGGGTTGCAATCCTTGGAAACTTGCCCTATAATAACACTTGTCGACAGGACATGAGGCAAACAGCTAAAACAAAGTCCTCGACAACAAGTAATGGCCCATCGCCAAATGGTAAGGCAACGGACTCTGACTCCGTCATTTCAAGGTTCGAATCCTTGTGGGCCAGTTTTTTAGAAAGCACCATGTAAATGGTGCTTTTTTTCTAACCAAAAGAATAATGCGGAACATCCGCTATCCTGTTTTTTAAGGAGGATGATTTTCATGTACCAATTTAAAAGCCGCGTCAGATTCAGTGAGGTAGACAGCCAGCTTCGTATGACACTGCCCTCTGTCATCAATTATTTTCAGGACTGCAGTACCTTCCACTCCGATTCCATCGGTCAGGGGATCGAAGTCATGATGGAGCAGGGCTATGCCTGGATCCTTTCTTCCTGGCAGATCATCATCAACCGCTATCCGAAATTTGGCGAAGAGATCACCGTCAGCACATGGGCACACGGCTGGAAAGCCTTTTTCGGCTACCGTAATTTTAAAATGGAAGATTCCGAAGATAATCTTCTGGCCTACGCAAACACCAACTGGATCTATATGAATATCAGGACCGGACGACCGGAACGGATTCCGCAGGAAGTATGTGATCTGTATGCCTGCGAATCTGCCCTTCCCATGGAGGAAGCATCCCGCAAGATTGCACCGCTGGCAGAAGGTATCAGCATTACACCGATTCAGGTGCACCGCTATGATATTGACTCCAACAACCACGTCAATAATGAACGCTATGTACCTATGGCCATGGAATGTCTGCCGGAGGGCGCACAGATCCGCCAGTTGCGGGTAGAATACCGCAATTCCGCCGTATACGGCGACACCATCTATCCGGTATACCATCAGGAAGATGATATGCTGAAAGTATCCCTGAACGACGCAGAAGGCAAACCATATGCCATTGTTGAATTCCAGCTTGCACCGGTTCCGGCTCAGGCTGATTAATACAAAAACAGACACGAAAGGACGGAAACACAGATGAAATTAGGAGAAAAACAGATTCTTACCGTAGTAAAACAGGTAGACTTCGGTGTCTATCTCGCAGAGCAGCCGGAGGACGAGACCCGTGTCCTGCTCCCTGCCAAACAGGTTCCGGAGGGAACAAAACTTCACGACAAACTGGAAGTCTTCTTATATAAAGACTCCAAGGATCGTCTGATCGCTACCACCAACGAACCGAAACTGACCCTTGGCGGTTTCGCAGTGCTGAAAGTGCTTCAGGTCACCAAGATTGGTGCATTTCTGGATTGGGGACTGGAGAAAGATCTGCTGCTTCCATTCAAGGAGCAGCTACGCAAAGTACATGAGGGCGACGAAGTATTAGTCACACTGTATATCGACAAGAGTAACCGCCTCTGCGCTACGATGGAAGGTATTTACCATTTGCTCTCCACGGACTCCCCTTACAAAAAAGGCGATACCGTAACCGGCCGCGTTTATGAATTCAGTGAGAATTTCGGTACCTTTGTTGCCGTGGATGATAAATATTCTGCCCGCATCCCTGGATTTGAAAATACAACCGCATTAAAAATCGGTGATATCATTGAAGCAAATGTTACAAACCGCAAACCGGATGGCAAACTGGATCTGACCATCCGCGCCAAAGCATATGTCCAGATGAATGCCGATGCGGAAGAAGTATTACGGATCATTGATGAATATGGCGGAGTGCTTCCATTTAATGACAAAGCTTCACCGGAGATCATCAAACGGGAAGCCCACATGAGTAAAAACGCATTCAAACGTGCGGTAGGACACCTCTACAAAGAACGCCTGATCGAGTTCACCGACAGAGGAATCCGCCGGGTATAATTCAAAAAGAAAAAGAACCGGAAGAAATTCCGGTTCTTTTTCTTTTTGATGTATATACTAACTAAGGGGATTAGATAATACCGTTTCTTAAACCTCAAAGATGAGATCGCCGTAAGATGGCATCGGCCATACTTTCTTATCCACGATAATCTCAAGTTTGTCGATCGGTGCACGAAGCTCTGCCATAGCAGTTGTAACTTCATCACGATAGTAAGCAGCACGCTCTGCGCCATCGCCCATGGTCAAACCTTTGTCTGTCACTTCTTCCAGTTTTGCCAGAGCAACTTTCGCATCAGACAATAATCCGGATGCCTCCTGTAATAATTCTGTCTGAACGCTGATGTCACAATCGCAAGCAGCTTTCACTGCATTGATAGACTCTGCCAGAGAAGTAATGTATTTGATGACTGACGGGATCAGTGTCTTACTTGTGATGTTGATCATGGCTCTTGCCTCGATGTTGATCTCTTTTGCATAGATCTCGTACTGGATCTCCTCACGGGACTCCAGTTCAGCTTTTGTAAATACACCGAACTTCTCAAACATAGCAATTGCTTTGTCTGTGGTCAGTGCCGGGATCGCATCTACCATGGATCTGATATTCGGTAAACCTCTGCGGCCAGCCTCTTCTACCCATGCATCAGAATATCCGTCGCCATTGAAGATGATTCTCTGGTGATCTGTCAGATATTTCTTGATCAGGTCATGTGCTTTCTCGTTTACATCTTCTGCTTTCTCCAGTTCATCGCATGCTTCCTCAAAAGCTTCTGCAACGATGGTATTTAATACAACGTTTGGTGCAGAGATGGAATCCTGGGAACCAACCATACGGAACTCGAATTTGTTTCCTGTAAATGCAAACGGTGAGGTTCTGTTTCGGTCTGTTGCATCTTTTGCAAGATCCGGGAGAGAAGCAACACCTGTCTGTAATACACCACCCTTTAAGGAGTGTGTTGCAGAACCTGTGCTGATCAGCTGTGTGATCACATCGTCAAGCTGCTCGCCAAGGAATACGGAAATGATGGCTGGCGGTGCCTCATTTGCACCAAGTCTGTGGTCGTTTCCGACATCTGCTGCGGACCAGCGAAGAAGATCTGCGTGATCATCTACTGCTTTCAGGATGCAGGCAAGTACCAGAAGGAACTGAATATTCTCATGCGGTGTTTTGCCCGGATCTAACAGGTTGATGCCATCATCTGTTGTGATGGACCAGTTGTTGTGTTTACCGGAACCGTTGACACCGTCAAATGGTTTCTCATGAAGCAGGCACTGAAGACCGTGCTCATTTGCTTTCTTTTTCAGCACTTCCATAACCAGATGGTTGTGATCCAGTGCCAGGTTACATGTCTCATAGATTGGAGCCAGCTCATGCTGTGCCGGAGCTACCTCATTATGCTGTGTCTTTGCCGGAACACCCAGTTTCCACAGTTCCTCATTGACATCTTTCATAAATGCAGCAATACGTGGACGGATGCTTCCGAAATAGTGATCGTCCATCTCCTGTCCTTTTGCCGGCATGGAACCGAATAAAGTACGTCCGGTATAGATCAGGTCTTTTCTCTTTAAATATTTCTCTTTGTCTACCAGGAAATATTCCTGCTCGGAACCAACAGATGGAGTAACTTTTCTGGAAGTTGTGTTTCCGAATAATCTCAGCAGACGAAGTGCCTGAGTGTTGATGGCCTGCATGGAACGAAGCAGCGGTGTCTTCTGATCCAGTGCTTCACCTGTGTAAGAACAGAACGCGGTCGGAATACAAAGTGTTGCACCTGCTGCATCATGTCTTACGAATGCGTAAGAAGTACAATCCCATGCTGTATATCCTCTTGCCTCGCAGGTAGCACGGAGTCCACCGGACGGGAAAGAAGATGCATCCGGCTCACCTTTGATCAGTTCTTTACCGGAAAAGCTCATCAGTACCTTACCCTGCTCATTCGGAGCGGTGATAAATGAATCATGTTTCTCTGCTGTCACACCGGTCAGCGGCTGGAACCAATGGGTATAATGGGTTGCGCCCTGCTCGATCGCCCATTCCTTCATCTCATGTGCAATGATATCTGCTGTTGCAAGATCCAGATCTGTTCCCTCTTTGATGGTCTCCTGCAATTTCTGATATACTTTCTTCGGAAGTCTTTCCTTCATCACAGTATCATTGAATACATTTTCACCGAAAATATCAGCGACTTTGAAATATTCACTCATCTTCTTGATTCCTCTCTTTTCTCAAATTTTTACAGTCCCCTGAGTATATACTGATCTGCTTCCATCTTCATCTTTTATGTATCCGGAGCAATTCTGCCATATTAAAACAGATATTTGGTTAAACAATCAAATTTATCTTTTTATAGCAGAAAAGGGTATTCCACCATTTGTTGGAACACCCTTGTTCAGCACGTATTCATGTCTTGCAATTAACATAGTACAAAATTCTGAAAATTGCAAGAGGCCGAAAACATTTTTGTCCATTTCAACAATTATGAATTGTAAAAACTTACATTTTCGTGATTTTTTACAAAAACTCAGGCTTTGTCGATAGAACCGAAAATTTCCATTTTCTCTTTTACTTTTGCTTTGATTGCTTCAAAACCAGGAGCAAGTACTTTTCTAGGATCGAATCCTTTACCTACCAGATCTTTGCCCTCTTCGATATATTTTCTTGTAGCTTCAGCGAATACAAGCTGGCACTCTGTATTTACATTGATCTTTGCAACACCGAGAGAGATTGCTTTCTTGATCATGTCATCCGGAATACCTGTACCACCGTGAAGAACTAACGGCATATCGCCTGTCTTCTGCTGGATAGCATCCAGAGTCTCAAAGCTTAATCCAGCCCAGTTTTCCGGATATTTTCCGTGGATGTTACCGATACCTGCTGCAAGCATTGTTACACCAAGATCAGCGATCGCTTTACACTCGTCCGGATCTGCACACTCGCCCATTCCGACAACGCCGTCTTCCTCGCCGCCGATAGCGCCAACTTCTGCCTCAAGAGATAAACCTTTCTCTTTGCATACAGCAACAAGTTCTTTCGTCTTTGCAACGTTCTCTTTGATCGGATAATGAGAACCATCAAACATTACAGATGAGAAACCAGCTTCGATGCATTTGTAGCAGGCATCATAGCTGCCGTGGTCAAGATGTAATGCAACCGGAACAGTGATATTTAACTCTTCCAGCATACCGTTTACCATACCAACAACGGTTTTGTAACCAGCCATATATTTGCCGGCACCTTCGGAAACACCGAGAATAACCGGAGAGTTGTTCTCCTGAGCGGTTAACAGGATTGCTTTTGTCCACTCAAGGTTGTTGATATTGAACTGACCAACTGCATAGTGACCTGCTTTTGCTTTTTCAAGCATTTCTTTTGCTGAAACTAACATAATGAGATCCTCCATTTGTTTAAAAAATATTGTTAATATAATAACATTATAACCGTATCTCGCCAAAAAAGAAAGTATTATTTTTCAACCATAAAGCTGATGCGCCTGCACCGGTTGAAAATCTCCACTTCTTTGTGCTCTCCACCGAACTCTCCATCCAAGGTCCACGGTACATAATCATCACACCAGAGTTTGATATGATCCGTCTTGTAAGTATAGATATAAGGTGTCTCGATATCCTTTGGCATCACAAGATTTGCCAGAATTTCGTTTAACTGGATCGGATTCTGCGGCATCTTGATCAGTGTCACCTCGAACTCACCGTCATCCAGTTTCACATTATTTCCGGTCATATTCTTCATACCGCCCACAGAAACAGAGTTTGTGATCATACCATAGATAAACTCATCCCGGATTGTCTCTCCGTTTACTTCCACTTCCAGATAATAGGACGGAATATCATACAGCCTTTTTGCACTTTCCAGAATATATGCCACATGGCCGAAGATATTTTTCAGCTTCTGATTTGTCATATAAGAAACATCCGTAAACAGGCCAAAAGCCGCAATATATACAAAATAATCTTCATTAAATTCCCCGATATCACATGGAAACGGCTGACCGTTTACCGCTATATCTGCAGCCTGAAGCATGTTTTTCGGAATTTTCAAAGACTGTGCAAAGTCATTGGTACTTCCCGCCGGGATATATCCGATGGGAACGATGCCGTCACACTGCATCATGCCGGTCACTACCTCATCCAGAGTGCCGTCCCCGCCGCTGCAGACAACCAGATCATATTCATCTGATGCCTCAACCACTTTCCGGACAGCATCGGCTTTTGCCTGTGTCGGATAAATCGTCACTTCATATCCGCTTTTGACAAAAGTATCCACGATCGTCATCAGCTGGTTTCGAATCTGTCCTTTTCCGGATCTTGGATTAAAGATAAATAATAGTTTTTTCTTATCCATTTTTATTCCTCCCTCCCGGTTCTCAAGCCTTCCGCTATTTCTTTCAACTTTCTAAGTCTGTGATTCACACCGGACTTTCCAACCGGCGGATCCAGATAAGTTCCCAGTTCCTGCAATGATACGTCGGGATTCTCCAGACGTACCTGCGCCATCTCCCGCAGCTGTGGCGACAGCTGCTCAAATCCGAGATGTTCCTCTATGTATCGGATATCCTCCACCTGTCTGGCTGCAGTCCGCACCATTTTATTGATATTGGCAGAATCACAGTTGGACTGACGGTTCGCACTGTTTCTCATATCCTTGATGATACGGATATTCTCCAGTTCCATCAGGGACTTATGTGCCTCCATGACATTCAGGATCTGCACGATCTCATCACTGTCTTTCAGATACACGATGTACCGCTGTTTGCGCAGGATCACTTTCCCGTGTACATAAAATCCGCCCATGAGTTCTTTTAAGATCCGCGCCGTCTGTTCATCCTCGCAGACCATCTCAAAATGATAGGATTTCCCCGGATCACTCATGGAACCTGTACACAAAAACGCCCCGCGGATATAAGCCCGCATGCTGCCCGGTGTCTTTAAAAATCCCCTGGGATCCGCCTGGGCGCTCCACATACAGATATCCCTCAATGCCCGCTGCAGCTTCTGCCGTTCCGGCAGTTCCTCCGAATAAAGCATATCCTCCGGCCGTTCTGACAGCAGGATGAAATACTGATTGTATTTACCGGCTCCGTGCCGCCGGATCTCCAGCTGTACCTGAAGATCAAACGCCTTTTTTATTAATTTGACATACGTCTTTGCCAGCACGACATTCTCTGTTTCCATGAATACTGCCACGCTTTCTTCCTGTCTGAGGATCCTTCCACAGAAACGGATGATCGCCATCAGCTCCGCCCGGACTTCTTCTTCCTTCGCCGGTATGAGACGGGCAATTTCTTCTTTCATTTCACCTGAAAAAGACATACTGTTTCCTCAACTACTTTCCACGTTTTGCATCTTTATCAATGTCCCGGTGTTCCACACGCAGACCATATTTCTGATTTTTCTTCAGTCTCTGATAGATCGCATTGGTCAGTGTGACCGAGCGGTGCTTGCCCCCGGTACATCCGATGGCAATGACAAGCTGGTTCTTGCCTTCCCGGATATAATTCGGGAGCAGGAACCGGATCATATCCTCCAGTTTATCCAGAAAGATATTTGCCTCCGGCGCTTTCAGGACAAACTGCTGGATCTCCGGGTCATTTCCGGTCTTTGGCCGCAGTTCCTCCAGATAATAAGGATTGGGAAGAAAGCGGACATCGAATACCAGATCCGCATCCGACGGAATCCCATACTTGAATCCAAAGGACAGCACCGTCACATAGATATTGTCATATTCCTGCTTATCCAGGAAAATATTGCCCAGTGCGGCATGCAGTTCCCGGGTCAGAAGCTGGCTCGTATCAATGATATAATCCGCCATCTCTTTTAAAAAGGAAATCTGCTTACGCTCCTGCTCAATTCCCTTTTCCACCCGGTCTGTTCCGGCCAGCGGATGCGCCCGCCTCGTCTCTTTGTACCGTTTTACCAGCACCTGATCCGAAGCATCCATAAACAGAATACGGATCATATGTCCCTGCATTCTCAGATTCGTGATGATCTGATCCAGATATTTCAGTGATTCGCCACTGCGGATATCCAGACCAAAGGCGATCTTCTGATACTGGGTCTCGCCGGAATCTGCAAACTCTGCAAACTTCTCCAGCAGAGGAATCGGGAAATTATCGACGCAGAAATATCCGATATCCTCCATGATTTTTAATGCTGTTGATTTGCCCGCTCCGGACATTCCTGTTACGATCACATACTCCATTCCGTCACTCACTCCTGCTTAAAACTCACCAATTTTCTTTACTTCCGGCTCCAGCCGGACACCAAATTTCTCATATACGATCTCAGACACCTGCTGCATCAGCTGGCAGATATCTGCGGATGTGGCATGATCCCGGTTGATCACAAAACCACAGTGTTTTTCCGATACCTGTGCTCCGCCTACCTGAAATCCACACAGACCGGCATCCTGAATCAATTTTCCGGCAAAATAGCCTTCCGGACGCTTAAAGGTACTTCCTGCACTTGGGTACTCCAACGGCTGCTTGCTCACCCGTTTTTCCTTCAGATCATCCATGATGGCCTGAATCTCTTCCGCCTTCCCCGGCTGCAGATTCAGCACCGCTCCGGTTACCAAATACCCTTTCTCCGGAATGATACTGTGTCGATAGGACAGATCCAGTTCTTCCACGGAAAGTGTCTGTAAAGCTCCCTCCGGTGTCAACACCGTCACTTCCTGCAGGATATCCTTCATCTCACCACCGTAAGCTCCGGCATTCATTACGACTGCTCCGCCGAGACTGCCCGGGATTCCGGAGGCGAACTCCATTCCTGTCAGTTCTGCCGCAGCGGCTCTGGAAGCAATGCTGGAAAGCATCGCCCCTGCTCCGGCTGTGACAGTAGTTCCTTCTATTACAATGTCTGACATCTGTTTTCCAATTTCAAGGACAACACCACGGATGCCGCCGTCTCCCACCAGGAGATTGCTGCCGTTTCCGATAACCGTCCATGGGATCTGTGCCCTGCGGCACGCTTCCAGGACCGCTCCGATCTGATCAGCCTCTGGCTGTACCAGAACATCCGCCGGTCCGCCGGTCCGAAAGGTGGTGTGTCTGCTCATAGGCTCCTGCGCCAGCACATGCCCTGCTCCGCAGATGCCGCATAATGTCTCATATATCTGATTCATGTTCTGCTCCACTCTGTTATGCATCCTTTAAAAATGCTTTATAACCGCATTTTGCTTCATACAGATCCGCTTTGCTGATAATCTCCCACGGTGCATGCATGTTCAGCACTGCCACACCGCTGTCGATAACCTGCATATTATAATTTCCAAGGATGTAAGCGATGGTTCCGCCGCCGCCCTGATCTACTTTACCAAGCTCTGCGGTTTGGAAATATACCTGATTGTCATCCATGATCTTGCGGATCTCTGCCACATACTCTGCTCCGGCATCGTTGGAACCGGATTTTCCTCTGGAACCTGTATATTTATTGAATACAAGACCTCTTCCAAAATATGCTGCATTTTTCTTCTCCATGACACTCGGATAGTTCGGGTCAAAAGCAGCACTTACATCAGAAGAAAGTACCTTGGAATTCTGCAGGGCACGACGCAGTTTTAATTCATTGTAATCGCCGCAGGCATTCATCACTTCTGCTGTCATATTTTCAAAGAAACGGGACTGCATACCGGTAGCACCCACACTGCCGATCTCCTCTTTGTCCACCAGAAGGCATACGCTGGTACGCTCCGGTTTCTCCATCTCAACGATCGCTGAGAAAGAAGGATATGCGCATACACGGTCGTCGTGTCCGTAACCCATGATCATACTGCGGTCAAAACCGTAATCTCTTGCCGGTCCGGCAGGAACGATCTCGATCTCGGCAGACAGGAAATCTTCTTCCTCCACACCGTAAGTATCTTTTAAGATTTTCAGTACATTTGCCTGTACCAGTTCTTTTGTTTTCTTCTCTTCCTCTGTCTTTGCCTCTAACGGCATGCTGCCCACGAGAATATCCAGTGCCTCGCCCTCAATGACTTTCGCACCTTTTTTCTCCATCTGATCTGCAGACAGATGGATCAACAGATCGCTGACGCCAAATACCGGATCCTCCGTTTTTTCACCGATGCTGATGGTTACTACGGAACCGTCTTTTTTCGCAATGACACCATGCATCGCCAGCGGAAGTGTCACCCACTGATATTTTTTGACACCGCCATAATAATGAGTATCCAGTAATGCCATATCCGTATCCTCATACAGCGGATTCTGTTTCAGATCCAGACGCGGGGAATCGATATGTGCGCCAAGGATATTCATACCTTCTTCCATCGGTTTCTGACCAATGATGTACATGGCAAAACTTTTTCCTTTGTTGTCTGCAAATACACGGTCACCGGCTTTTAATGTGATTCCGTTTGCGATCACTTCTTCCATATCCTGGAAACCGGCTGCTGCCGCACGTTTCTTTAATTCTGTCACGCACTCGCGCTCTGTCTTGCAGTCAGAAATAAACTGACGGTATTCATCACCGTAAGCAAATACGGCTGCTCTCTCTTCCTCTGTATACTTTTTCCATGCGTTTTTACGCTCCATGTTATTCGTCTCCTTTTCCTGAATGTGCTTTCCAGACAATGCATACATTCTTCTTTTTCTATTTCATATAAAATAAGCAATCAGACCGATCTTGTCCATCTGCTTACACAATCCGGTTAAATCTCTGTGGAATTTCCGTTTCTCAGATTATTTTCCACTCTGCGGTATAATTCTTTCGCAGCGTTGTAACCCATCTTTTTCTGTCTGTGATTTGCTGCTGCCGCCTCACAGATAACAGCCAGGTTTCGTCCCGGACGGATCGGAATGGAGTGGCATACGATATTGTTGCCCAGGATCTCTGCATATTCTTCCTCCAGTCCCAGACGGTCATATTCCTTGTCCTTCTTCCAGTCTTCCAGCTTAATGACCAGGTCGATGGTCTGCTGTTCCTTGACACATTCTACACCAAACAACGTCTTCACATCAATGATGCCGATGCCCCGCAGTTCGATAAAGTACCGGGTGATGTCCGGTGATGTACCGATCAGTGTATTGTTGTTGATCTTGCGGATCTCCACTACATCATCCGTAACCAGACGATGGCCGCGGCGGATCAGCTCCAGGGCAGCCTCACTTTTTCCGATGCCGCTCTCGCCCATGATCAGGACGCCCTCACCATAGATATCTACCAGTACACCATGAATGGAAATGCACGGTGCCAGCTTGCTGGTCAGAAAATAAATCGCTTCCGCTGCCACATTGGACGTCGCATCCGGAGATCCCAGGATCGGGATTCCTCGTTCCCCTGCGATACGTAGCACTTCTTCATCCGGTTCATATCCTCTGCACATAATGACACATGGCACATTAAATCCCAGAAGCTTACGGTAACGCTCTGCCCGGACATCATCTGCCAGGGTTTCCAGGTAAGAATATTCTACCATACCGATGATCTGGATCCGCTCTTCCGCAAAATGTTCAAAATAACCTGCCAGTTCCAAAGCCGGCCGGTTGATCTCGGAAGAAGTGATCATTCGTTTTGACATTTCCACACACGGGGTGAAGCATTTAAATTTCATTCTCTCTGCTAACTGTTGTACACTGACTCCCTGCATTATATTTTCTCCATTTCTGTATATTTTTACTGCATGTTCCGATGCATCTGCTGTGTTTCATTCAGACTGTCCGTTTCAGACATCTTCCTGTATTTATTGCTTCTGAACAGGTACAGTATAGCACGTTTTTACTGCTTATGGAAGAACTGGTATACGGACTGCGCCGCTTTCTCATTCATCCCGTCCACTTCCCGCAGCTGTTCCACCGTCGCCTCCCGGATTTTCTCCAGAGACTGGAACTGACGCATCAGTGCCTTTCTCCTGGTCTGTCCGATATTCGGGATATCATCCAGTATCGAGTGGACCTGCTGTTTGCTGCGCAGGGAACGGTGGTACTCGATGGCAAACCGATGCGCTTCATCCTGGATCCGGGTGATCAGCCGGAAGCCTTCGGAATGCCGGTCGATGGGAATCTCCTCATTGTTAAAATATAGCCCTCTCGTTCTGTGGTGATCGTCCTTCACCATGCCGCACACCGGGATGGCAAGTTTCAGTTCATCCAGCACTTCCAGGGCGATATTGACTTGGCCTTTGCCACCATCCATGAGGATCAAATCCGGAAACTTTGTAAAGCTGCCATACTCCGGTGCCAGATCCTTCTGCCGGTTCTGCGCCCGTTCCTCCATTCCATGGGTAAAACGACGGGTCAGCACTTCCCGCATGGAAGCATAATCATCCGGGCCCGTCACTGTTTTTAACTTGAACTTGCGGTAGTCGCTCCTGCATGGTTTTCCACGTTCATAGACTACCATGGAACCTACGGATTCAAAACCGTTGGTGTTGGAGATATCGTAGGCTTCCATCCGTTTCACATAACCGATATCCAGCAGTTCGGCAATCTCCTTGACAGCTCCGATGGTACGTCCTTCCTCCCGGCGGATCTTCTCCTTATCCTGCGTCAACACCATGACCGCATTCTGCTCGGCAAGTTCCACCAGTTTTTCCCGCTGTCCTTTCTTCGGCACACGGATATATACTTTCTGTCCGCGCTTTGCGGACAACCACTGTGCCACCACATCTGCATCCTCGATCTCCATAGGGAGCATGATCTCCTTTGGCACAAAGGGTGTTCCCGCATAATACTGACTGATAAAAGTGGAAAGCACTTCTTTCTTCGTATCCTCTGCTCCGATGGCCACATGAAAATGTTCCCGTCCGATCAGTCTTCCCTCCCGGACAAAAAATACCTGTACCACCGCATCCCGGTCATCCATGGCAAGCGCAAGGATATCACGGTCTTCTCCGTCAAAACTGGTTATCTTCTGTTTCTGTGCCACCTGACGCACACTGGCCAGCAGATCCCGGAATTCCATGGCTTTTTCAAATTCCAGTGCCTCGGAAGCCGCCTGCATCTTTTCCTCCAGATCACGGATCACCGGATTAAAATTTCCGTTCAGCAATTCCATGGCACTGCGGATCTGTGTCCGGTAATCCTCCTTAGAAATGTAGCCCTGACAGGGTGCCTGACACTGATGGATGTGATAGTTCAGGCATGGACGTTCCTTCCCGATATCCCGGGGCAGTGTCCGGTTGCAGGTGCGGATCTGAAACAGCTTTTGCACCAGCTCGATGGTATCTTTCACAGCCCCGGCACTGGTATAAGGTCCGTAATACTTTGACTTATCCTTTTTCATCTGTCTGGAAAACAGTACCCGTGGATAGGCTTCCCCAAGGGTCACCTTGATATACGGATAGGTCTTGTCGTCCTTCAGCATCGTGTTGTATTTTGGCCGGTGTTCCTTGATCAGATTGCACTCCAACACCAGTGCTTCCAGTTCGGAATCCGTCAGGATATACTCAAAATGATCGATATGCGTCACCATTTTTTCAATCTTCGGTCCCTTGTTCCGGCTGGTCTGAAAATACTGCCGCACCCGGTTGCGCAGACTGATGGCTTTTCCGATATAGATGATGGCATCCCGGTCATCATGCATAATGTAGACCCCCGGATGATCCGGAAGTTTCTTCAGTTCTTCCTGAATATCAAATAGTTTCTCTGTTCCCATATATGTTTTTCAATCCTCTTGAAATCCCCAAACGGTCAGGGCAGAAAATTGCTTCTCCACTCTGACCGTTTCTGTCATATTATTTCTTTTTATCTCGCAGTCGAAACTCTGACCGCCCGTATTTTCTTACTCCTCAAAGGCCTCATCCGGTGCAACCGGCTCATTTCCGGAAAACGTTGTCTCGTTTTCTGCTGTCTCAGCAGTCTGTGGCTCTGCCTGTGCAGATACCTCTTCTGCCTCCACATCGATCGGCTGTTCCCCTTCTGTCATCTCTTTGAAAATGTCCATGAACTCTTTACCAGTGATGGTCTCATGCTCATACAGATATCCTGCAATGCGCTCCAGCACATCGCGGTGTGTCAACAGCATCTCTTTTGCTGTATCGTATGCTTTCTGCAGCATTACTTTTACCACTTCATCGACTTTGGCAATGGTCTCGTCTCCACAATTTGTCACTGCTCGTCCGTCCAGATATCTGTTCTCCACAGATTCCACACCCATCAGTCCAAATTCTTCTGACATACCAAACTGTGTAACCATGGCACGGGCAATTCTGGTAGCCATCTCGATATCATTGGATGCTCCGGTTGTCACAGAATCGCACATGATCTCCTCTGCGGCACGGCCACCCATATAAGTAACCAGTCGTGCTTCCAGCTCGGCTTTAGTCTCCAGATATTTCTCTTCCTCCGGCATCTGCAGGGTATAACCCAGAGATCCCATGGTACGCGGTACAATGGTGATCTTCTGTACCGGCTCGGCATCTTTCTGTAATGCGGTAACAAGCGCATGTCCAACCTCATGGTAAGCCACCAGTCTCTTCTCTTTCGGTCCCATGATACGGTCTTTTTTCTCTTTACCTGCAATGACTACCTCGACAGATTCAAACAGATCTGCCTGTGTCACATACTGTCTGCCGTTCTTGACTGCATTGATGGCAGCCTCGTTGATCATATTTGCAAGGTCTGATCCCACACAGCCTGCGGTTGCCAGTGCGATCGCCTCCAGATCTACGGAATCATCCATCTTGACATCTTTGGAATGTACACGCAGTGTCTCCACACGGCCTTTCAGATCCGGTTTGTCTACGATGATACGACGGTCAAAACGTCCCGGTCTCAATAAAGCTTTGTCCAGAACTTCCGGACGGTTCGTTGCTGCCAGAATCAGAAGTCCTTTGGATGTATCAAAACCATCCATCTCTGCCAGCAGCTGGTTCAATGTCTGCTCACGCTCATCGTTTCCGCCACCGTAATGGCTGTCACGGCTTTTTCCGATGGCGTCAATCTCATCGATAAAAATAATACACGGTGCCTGTTTCTGTGCTTCTTTGAACAGATCACGCACACGGGACGCACCCACGCCGACAAACATCTCTACGAAGTCAGAACCTGCCAGTGAGAAGAACGGTACGCCCGCCTCACCTGCAACTGCTTTTGCCAGCAGGGTTTTACCGGTTCCCGGAGGTCCTACTAACAGGGCTCCTTTTGGAAGCTTCGCACCGATGGCGGTATATTTCTGTGGATTGTGCAGGAAATCTACCACTTCCTGTAAGGATTCCTTCGCCTCATCCTGTCCGGCTACATCCTTGAAAGTAACACCGGTGGATTTCTCCACATACATCTTGGCATTGCTCTTGCCGACGCCCATGACGCCGCCTCCGCCGCCCATTCGTTTCATGGCAGCACCAAGCAGGATCCATACGATGGCGATCGGGATCACAAAACTCAGGATCTGATAAATCCATGCGGATGTGGTCTGATTCTTTCCGGTATAATCTACATTGTACTGATCCAGCATCTCATACATACGGTCATCTTTCAGATTTACCGTATAATAGGTCACCTGATACAGGCTCTTTTTATCCTCTACCGGCTGGATCTGGATCTCACTGTTTGTAATGACAACACTTTCTACCTGGTTATTCTTGACCATTTTCTGGAATTCGCTGTAAGTGATCTCCTGATTGGTAAGACTTCCTATTCCATTGGTAATCATTGTAACAAGCAGCAGTACAACAACGGTTGCGATCACAAACCAGAGCATATTCTGGCCGTTTCTACGCCCGTTATTATTATTGCCGCCCCTGTTGTTTCCTCTGTTTTCGTCCATACTGATCTCTCATTCCTGTGTACCACGACAGTCAACCTGTTCTTCGCTTTACCCTTCCATGGCTGTAACGATACACAATCCTTTCTCTTGGTTTCCCCTATGTCAGATCCAGCAATTCTGAATGCTTTTCATCCTGTACTCAATCTGCATTGTTTTATTATATGGTTATTTTGTATAGAAATCAATAATCTAATCGTGAACTTTTCCTGATTTTTATAAAATCTTTATAAAAGAAACCCCGGATGTTTTGTTTCATCCGGGGCAGACTCCTGTACCTCACAATCACAGGATTTTTATTTCTTCTGTTATTTTTATTATTTGTTTTTGTACTCGATGGCTGCTTCCACAAATCCTTTGAATAACGGATGCGGACGGTTCGGTCTGGATTTCAGCTCCGGATGTGCCTGTGTAGCCACAAACCACGGATGAGACGGAATCTCGATCATCTCGACGATTCTTCCGTCCGGGGAAAGACCGCTGAGTTTCATGCCATGCTCTGTCAGGATCGCACGGTAATCGTTGTTTACCTCATACCGGTGACGATGACGCTCATGGATGGTCTCTGTACCGTACAGTTCATATGCCTTGCTGTCTTTTGCAAGTACACAAGGATAAGAACCAAGACGCAGGGTTCCTCCGATATCCTCCACACCGTTCTGATCCGGCATCAGTGCAATCACCGGTGCGTTTGTATTCGGATCCAGTTCGATGCTGTGTGCATCTTCCAGTCCGCAGATATGACGGGCATACTCAACGATGGAAAGCTGCATGCCAAGGCAGAGGCCAAGGAACGGCACATTGTTCTCACGCGCATATTTGATAGCTGTGATTTTACCATCGATTCCACGGTCACCGAATCCACCCGGAACAAGGATTCCCTGTACATCGCCAAGGACTTCTGCCACGTTACCTTCGTTCAGTTCCTCAGAATCAACCCATTTGATATTTACGGTAGCATGCTGGAAGATTCCACCATGTTTTAATGCTTCTACAACAGAGATATATGCATCATGCAGCTGGATGTATTTGCCAACCAGTGCGATCTCTACTTCTTTGTTCGGGTTGCGCAGTGCCTGTACCATGTCGATCCAGTCGGTCAGATCCGGCTCCGGGCAATCCAGTTTCAGGCATTCACATGCAACCTGAGCCAGATTTTCTTTCTCCATTGCAAGCGGTGCTTCATATAAATATTCTACATCCAGGTTCTGCAGTACACATTTTTTCGGTACGTTACAGAATAATGCGATCTTGTCACGGATCTGGCGGTCCAGTTCATGCTCGGTACGGCATACGATGATATCCGGCTGGATTCCCATTCCCTGCAGTTCTTTTACGCTTGCCTGGGTAGGTTTTGTCTTCAGTTCTCCGGAAGCAGACAGATACGGGATCAGTGTTACATGGATCAGGATCGCATTGTCGTGTCCTACTTCATGCTGGAACTGACGAATGGCCTCCAGGAACGGCTGACTCTCGATATCACCGACGGTTCCACCCACCTCGATGATGGCGATCTGTGTCTCTTCTGTTGTAAAATCACGGAAGAAACGGCTCTTGATCTCATTTGTGATGTGCGGGATTACCTGTACAGTTCCTCCGCCGTAGTCACCGCGGCGCTCTTTCTGCAGTACGGACCAGTATACCTTTCCGGTTGTCACGTTTGAGCTCTTGCTCAGATTCTCATCGATAAAACGCTCATAGTGTCCGAGATCCAGATCTGTCTCAGCACCATCCTCGGTAACGAAAACCTCGCCGTGCTGAATCGGGTTCATAGTTCCCGGATCGATATTGATATAAGGGTCAAATTTCTGCATGGTCACTTTGTATCCGCGTGCTTTTAACAGACGGCCAAGTGATGCGGCAGTGATTCCCTTTCCAAGTCCGGATACTACTCCGCCGGTAACAAATACATATTTTACTGCCATTGTTTCTTCCTCCTGTGTTTATTTTATCTCCCAAAACGGGGTTTTTATTCTGCTATCTCAATCATAACTTCTCAGAAAAACACGGTACATCCCTGTAACGTGTTTTATCTCAGTCAGAGTCTGCACTCGGGCTGAGTTCAAGTCGAACGCATGTGAGACTTGGTGCGTGATTCTGGTCAGCGTAAGCTGACATATTCTTCTCAGAATCACTGCACATCCTTGCGGAGCGTTTATCTCAGTC
>JALESO010000079.1 GCA_022781925.1 Lachnospiraceae bacterium | reverse complement strand
CGTCAAGAAAAAATACCCCCGGGACGCATTTACGTTGTGTTCCCATAAATTTTCATGCCACAATGCCACTTCATTCGATTGCCTGCCACATGCACATGCAAATGCTCGATACACCCTGCTTTATGCCGTGCATGCAGATATTATGTTGCTCTTTATCTTTCCCACCATTCACAGTGCAATACATTTTAAAACATTTCTTATTTTCCGCTTTCATCTGTCTTGAACCATGGATTTCTGGACATTCATAAACGTAAATGAACGCCCAAAGGCAAGGTTGACGATTAGCGTTTACACAACTTAAATGGCGCTCCAATTTATTTTTTCTTGATGAGCGATTGTTAGCTCGAAAGACAAAATAAATGGAGCGCCTTCAGTAACCTAAATCTTCCATCCACACAAACAAGACTTACTTGTCACAAAAGCAGATATACTCCTTCTCATAGTTTCCCCACCATGTTGTCCGTCCTCTTCCACCGGCTTTTCCACTCGGCAGAAAATAGATTGTGGAGAATAAGATTTCTTCCGCATTTAATTTTACAATGATCTTCAGAAGTTTATCATCCAATGGAAAGACAATATCCTCGTCCAGATCTTCCGGCATCATCAGATTCAGATATGTCTTCTCCGCATCAGTCAGCACTTCATCCACCATCTCGCGGGAATCCATATCCAGTCTGTAATAATAAAAATCCGCAAAAGCCTTATTATTTCCGTATTCTTTTTTCAGATTTTTAAAATGCGCCAATGCACGTTTTTCATCCATCACCAGTTTAATATCTTTATAGTTCCGGAAACCATCTGTAATTTTATCAAAATAAATTGCTCCCTGTTCCTGTAATTCTGCAGTCGTCATTACACGTCCTCCTACCATTTAGTATATTACGATGAAAGCAACTTTTTGGTTGCATGATTACTAACCAGCACTTCTACATGCCTCTTTCTATTTTCTTTTCATATGAAGCTTAATTATTTTTTCAATATAATAAACCGCATAAAGGAAAAGAAAAAAGAGATGAAATTGCTTCCACCTCTTTATTTTACAATATTTTATTCTTTTTATATACTACTTTTCACAACAAACTCCAGAAAACATCATTGTTATTCCCCGTGATTCAGAATATACTGCTCAATGGCATGTGCCACACCACATTTTTCATTGGTAAGGGTAGCGACATCTGCGATGGCTTTGATCTCCTTCGGCGCATTTCCCATGGCAACACCAAGTCCTGCTGCCATCAGCATCTCCGCATCGTTGCCACTGTCACCCACTGCCATGGTCTCTTCCATGGAAATGCCAAGTTCTTTTGCCAGAAAATGAAGTCCCAGCCCTTTGTTGACATTGGCTGCCGTAAACTCAATATTATGGAAACCGCCGTCTACCACGCAGATATCCGGGCAGGCAGTCAGCATATCCCAGATCTCGTCCCGATGTAAAAAGGTGCCATCTGATGCCGGGATAAAATTCAGTGTCACTTTCTGGATTTTTGCTTTGCCGCTTTTTACATAGGAAAGCAGATCCGGAAGTTCATGGCGTCCCTCCAGAAAATGATCCACAATGTGCTCCGGAAGTCCCAGTCTCCACACATAATCGTATACTGAAACCGGGGTATAGTTATGTCCGTCAATAAATACTGTCATGTAGACTTCTCTCTGAAGTATAAATTCAAAAATAGAGAGCAGCTTTTCTGCCGGAAGGCAATGCTCATCCAGACAGGTCCGGTCTGCGGTCCGATAGACTGCTGCTCCGTTTGTCGTGATCAGATATGGCATTGCCACTTCTTTTAACTGGTCGTGTGGTACGCCGTCATAATCTCTGCCGGAAGCTACCACCACAGTCACACCTGCTTCCTGTACCTTTTGAATAGCACGGATATTTTGCTCCGGGATATGTCCCACATTGTCAAACAGCGTTCCATCTACGTCCAGTGCCAGAAGTTTGATTTTGTTATTTAATTTCATATACATATGCTCCGTATGGTTTTAATTCGATGGCATCTGCATACTGCTGCGGTGCATCGTCATAATTGGAGATGAGCAATGTTCCCTGATCTGCGTTCACAAAATCCCCCACCGGATAATCGATGGTCTCTTTTGTAAAGTTGCAGATCACCAGTAATGTCTCATCTTCACTTTTTCGGAGATAAGTATATACCTTTTCATTGTCTGCGTCCAGAAGTTTGTATACACCGTCTGTGATCACCGGCATTTCATGACGCAGCTGTACTAACTTCTTATAATAGAAGAAAACCGATTCCGGATCTTTGACTGCTGCCTCTGCATTGATGGTTTTGTAGTTCTCATTTACCGCGATCCACGGCTCACCATCGGTAAATCCGGCATTTTTTTCTGTGCTCCACTGCATCGGAGTTCTGGAATTGTCTCTGGATTTCAAACGTAAAAGCTCCAGGGTATCTTTTGCAGAAAAACCTTTCCGTCCGGTGAAATCTTTGAATATATCCAGCGCTTCCACATCGCGATAATCTTCGATCTTATCGAAAAATGCGTTTGTCATGCCGATTTCTTCGCCTTCATAGATATACGGTGTTCCCTGCAGCATGTGAAGTGCGGTTCCAAGCATTTTTGCGGAGATCACACGATATTCCGGTGACTCGTCGCCGAAACGTGTAACCGCTCTTGCCTGATCGTGATTGCTCCAGTAAAGGCTGTTCCAACCGCCACAGGCACGCATTTTTTCATCCCACTCTGTGAAAACTTTCTTGAGATCGGTTAATTTTACGCGGTTTCTCGCATATTTTCCATTCTCATCATAATCCAGATGCATGTGATCAAAATGGAATACCATGTTCAGCTCGCCTCTGTCAGCTCCGGTATAATCCATGGCCTGATCTGCGCTGGTGTGCGGTGCTTCTCCAACGGTCATAATGTCGTATTTGGACAATACTTCCCGGTTCATCTCCTGCAGATACTCGTGTACATGCGGTCCGGTGGCGCAGCCTGCATAATAGCTGCCGTATGCTTTATTCTGGATCACCGGTCCGTCCGGATAAGCAGGATCTTTGGAAATCAGTGTGATGACATCCATACGGAATCCATCGATGCCCTTGTCCAGCCAGAACCGTAAAATATCATATACTTCCTGGCGCACTTTCGGATTGTCCCAGTTCAGATCCGGCTGCTCTTTTGCAAAAAGATGCAGATAATACTGACCGACTTCCGGTACATATTCCCAAGTAGAGCCGCCAAAGCTGGATCCCCAGTTATTTGGCACTTCATCTTTCCATATATAATAGTCATGATATGGATTATCTTTGCTCTTTTTGGCTTCCAGGAACCATTTATGCTGATCAGAGGTATGGTTTACAACCAGATCCAGAATGATCTTGAGTCCCATCGCATGGGCTTCTGCCAGCAGTGCATCGAAATCTTCCATGGTTCCAAAGGTAGGCTCGATCATTCTGTAATCAGAAATATCGTAGCCGTTGTCCACCTGCGGAGATGCGTAGATCGGATTTAACCATATCACATCAATGCCCAACTCTTTCAGATATGGCAATCTCTGACGGATGCCGTTCAGATCTCCGTATCCATCTCCGTTGGAATCCTGAAAACTCTTCGGATACACCTGATATACAACGCTCTTTTTCCACCATTCTGTATTTGTTTTCTTACTCATCCTCATCATCTCCGTCATCCACAAGATCATTTACATACTTCATCTCTGCCTGTGCTGTTGCCAGCATTTCACGGATACCATCTGCGGTCAGGTATTCGTCCTGCGGCTCCATGGCAATCTGCATTGCCAGCGGAAGGTTCATTCCGCTGAGCAGATGGGTATGTAAACGGTTACGGTACGGGAAAAATTTCTGGTTGACACTTCCGGCATTGAGGTCTGTGAGGATCACTGCCTCATCCTCTTCTGCCAGTCCGTCCATGATATTTTTTACAGCGTCTTCCACCGGCTGGTTATCCACATAGGCAGATAATGCGATGGTCTCTACCATGCCGCCGGTAATAAAATCCAGCGTATCTCGCAAGCCCTCTGCCATTTTGTGATGAGAAGCTAATATTAAAACTCTTTTCATTTCTATTTTCCTTTCACTAATACAGCTTTTATACAGTTAAGATTCCAAAGAAGGAGCAGACCAGTGCGATACCGATGACTAACAGGATCAGTTTGGTTGCTGTCCATTTCTTACTTCCAAGCAGTTTGTATACAACTGCGGTCAAAATAACCGGGAGGAGGGCTGGCATGATCTTGTCCAGTACATCTGTCTGAAGATTCAATGCCACTTCGCCCACCTTAAAATCCAGCGCCGTCGTAATATTGATGGAGGAGGCGATCAGCGCACCAACCACGCTCAGGCCCATGATAGAAGCTGCTTCTGTAAATGCGGACAGTTTGGAACCGAGGTTCGTGATCAGTTTTGTTCCGGATGTATAACCAACTTTGAAAAATTTGCATTTTACAAACCAGAAAATGATGTTGCAGATGAGCCATACGATGGCGCCCAGCGGATTGCCCTGCTGTGCCATGTATCCGGAAATAGATCCGATGATGGTTGGCCACAATACCCATACCAGGGTGTCACCGACACCTGCGAACGGTCCCATCAGACTGGTTTTCAGAGACTGTACGGTCTCTTTTGCCTGAATGCCGTCTTTTTCCTCGATTGCCAGTGTTGCACCAAGGATCATGCTGGACATTACAGTGGTAGAGTTATAATAATTGAAATGATTGTTTAATGCTGCTTTGTATTCTTCATCGTTTTTATAGATCTTGCGGAGCACCGGTGCCATTGCCCAGGCTACTGCCGGTCCCTGCTGTGATTCATAGTTGAAAATGTTGCACGCCATGAAGTTGTATCTGGCTGCGGTACGGTTCAGGTCTTTTTGGGTTACCTGATATTTTTCGGTTGTCCCGATGATCGTATTGTTCTGTTCTGTGTTATTATTCATCAAAATCATCCCCCATTTCATCTACTGTTCCTGCTGCCGGTACTGCCGCAGCTGCCTCTGCTTTTTCCAGCTGGATCTTGAAATATCCGAATGCTGCTGCAAAACCAACGATGGCGATACCAAGTACCGGTACGTTTAAGTATGCGGATAATACAAATCCGATCAGAATAAACGGAAGGAATTTCTTTACCGGCATGTAACGCATCAGCATTGCGATACCTACGACCGGAAGCATGCCTGCTGCGATGGAAAGTCCGTTTGTCACCCACTCCGGAATGACTTTCAGGATCAGATTTACCACACTTGCGCCAAATGCAACTACGATAACGGTCGGGATCAGTGTCTGAAGGGAACAGATTGCCGGTCCTAACAGGGCGATGCGATTCATTCTGCCCCACTTGCCTTCGTTGTTGTCACTCTGCATCTTGTGTGCCACAAAGTTCAGGATAATACGTGCTACTACTTCTAACTGGATAGCCAGCAGACCTACCGGAAGTCCAACTGCGATAGCTGCGTCAATACCTGTACCGGTACGGACTGCAATGAATGTTCCGATGATGGTTGCCAGTCCGTAGTTCGGTGCGGATGCACCACCCAGGGCTGCAACACCAAGAGACATGAGCTGGAAGGTTCCACCGATCATCAGACCAGTGCTTACATCTCCCATGATCAGTCCGGAGATCATACCTACAATTGCGGAAAACCATGACAATACGACCGGTCCGTTCTGGTCAATCGTCATATATCCTGCCAACAGGACAATCAAAATATTCTGTAACCAAATCATAACTTTTTACCTCAACCTTTCTCACCAGTTCACTCGTCACATGTATTCCAGATAACGATCATGCTTGCATGAGGAGTTATCTGAATATATAGTGACGAAGGGAGCGCCTTCTTATGAGCAAAAATAGCTGCATCGCAGCGGGAAGTACTGCAAGTACGTTTTGCGAATGGCGCGAGTGAACTGTATACTGCTTCTACTTATCCTTCATAAACCTCTTCTGCATCTGTCGGAACATACTGGATCACTACCGGGATTCCCATGCCTTTGATGGTTGCCAGATCTGCTTTCTCTTTGTCGTCCAGAGCAATGAATCTGGTGACCGGTGTTCTGCCGTCTTCGTTGAACATGATTCCAAGGTCTACTTTCGGGATCTCAACACCGCCCTCTGCCAGTCTGATCAGTGTCTCAGGCTCTTTTACCAGGATCAGTACACGCTGTCCGTCGTATTTGCCTGCCTTGAAGTTGTTAATAGCTGTCTCTGTGCTGATGACAGATACACCTGTGCCTGCCGGTTTTGCCATTCTCATGCTTGCTTTGATCTCTTCGTTGTTGCAAAGCAGGTCATCTACTACCATAAAACGTTTTACCTGTAAAGCCGGTGCCCACTGATTTACTACCAGTCCGTGAATTAATCTCTGATCGATTCTTGCCAATACTACCATTTTTTTGTCCTCCTTAATTTTGAAAAAATGAATGTTTTGATTTATCGCTTGCAAGCAAGCTTTTTCCATTTTTGGTATCGATACCAATTTTGTTTCAAAAAGATGGGAGCCTCTTAAAATCTCCCGTCTTCTGTTGGATTATGTACTTCTTTTTGTTGTCTTCAGATCACTCTGAAATGTTCCTTTGTGCAGCTTTGTAATGACTATGCGGACTGGCGGATCACCAGTTCCAGCTCCAGTTCCGTGCGGACTGCATCTTCGGAATCCTCGGTCAGCTGCCGTACCATCTCTCTGGCTGCAAGCTTTCCTTCTTCCTGCACCGGCTGTCGGATGGTCGTCAGCGGAATCTGTAAAAATGTCGCCAGCGGCTGATCGTCCACACCCATGATGGCTAAATCCTCCGGAATCCGTAAACCGATTTTTGCGGCTTCCATCACCATGCCTGCTGCCACCTCATCACTTCCGGCGATGATTGCTTCCGGCCGGTCGCTTTTATCCATCTCCATGATCTGACGAATGACTTTTCTGCCATCTTCTAGTGTTCCAATGCCACGGAATAACCATTTCTGATTTGTGAAGATTCCCTGATCACTTAATGCATTGACATATCCGGTGTAACGGTCGCTGTCAATGTTTGCCCCGATGGGCTGTAATGTCAGTGTCTTCGTTCCGGTACAGTACGCAATGCCGCGTTTTTCCTGGCTTAACAGGTATTCCGTCGCTTTGTAAAATCCTTCGTACTGCTTTGCCCGGATCATGGATACGCTCTGATCTTCGTTGTATTCGTTACATGCGATCAGCTTTCCATAATTCATATAAGACTTCAGCATCTCCCATTCATTCTCAATGGAACATAGGATAATTCCGTCTGCATGATGCATACTCAGAAGCCCCATGGCTTCTTCCTCATTCTGTTTTTCTCCGTAGGTCTGGGTGATCAGTGTCTTGTACTGATGCTTTCTGCATTCCCGTTCAATGGAATCTACCAGACAGGCGAAAAAGTTGTTGGTAATGGTAGGAACCACCACCGCTATATTGTTTGAACCGGAGCCACGCATCTGCCGCGCTGCCTGCAGCGGGCTGTACCCCAGTGCTTTCATGGCTTCCTGTACCTTCCGCCGTTTTTCTTCTGTCACATGGGGCTTGTTATTGATGACCCTGGAAACAGTGGATACGGACATTCCGGCAAGCTTTGCCACGTCTGATATCGTTGCCAATTTTTATCACCTTTCTTGCTGTTGTTCCTTACAAGCCATACAATACACCTCCTGATTTGCTTTTGCAAGTGCAAAATTGGTATCGTTTTCAACTTTGTCAAAACCATACAAATCCGGGTAGTTACCTTTTGGTACTGTTACACAATCGCCAGAAAAATTTATATATTTTTTATTGACACGCTATATATTTCTGCGATAGAATAAATAGTAACTATGAGCAGTGCCAGTTACACAAAATTCAAAGCTGAAGGTTTTCAGTTATTGTATTGTAGTATGTTGCACTGCCTTTTTCATGTTTTCATGTCTTATTATTGGAGGTTATATAACTATGAAATATGACGTTATTATCATTGGTGCCGGTCCTGGCGGTATTTTTTCCGCTTATGAACTGATCCACCAGAATAAAGATTTAAAAATCGCCGTTTTTGAGGAAGGCTATCCGCTGGAGAAACGCCACTGTCCGATCGACGGCAAGAAAGTTCCATCCTGTATCAAATGTCCGACCTGTGCGATCATGAGCGGTTTCGGCGGCGCAGGCGCATTTTCCGATGGAAAATACAACATCACAAACGACTTCGGTGGTACTTTATTCGAGTATATCGGAAAAGAAGAAGCGCTGGATCTGATGCGTTATGTAGATGAGATCAACGTGACACACGGCGGTGAGGAGACAAAACTGTACTCTACCGCGGGTACTCATTTCAAAAAGATCTGCATGCAGAACAAACTGAAACTTCTGGATGCATCCGTTCGTCACCTTGGTACGGATATCAACTATATCGTTCTGGAGAATATCTATAATGAGTTAAAAGACCAGGTAGATTTCTTCTTCCAGACACCGGTCACAAAGATCGAATGTCTCGAAGGTGACAACTACCGCGTACACTATGGCGATACTTCTGCAGACTGCAGCAAATGTATCGTTTCTGTCGGACGTATCGGAAGCAAATGGATGGAGAGCATCTGTAAAGAACTTGAGATCCCAACCAAATCCAACCGTGTGGATATCGGTGTCCGCGTAGAGCTTCCGGCGGTTATCTTCTCCCATCTGACCGACGAGCTGTACGAAAGCAAGATCGTATACCGTACCGAGAAGTTTGAAGATAATGTGCGTACCTTCTGTATGAACCCATACGGTATCGTAGTAAATGAAAACACAAACGGTATCGTTACTGTAAACGGACACAGCTACGAAGATCCTGCGCAGCAGACAGAGAATACGAACTTTGCCCTTCTGGTGGCAAAACATTTCTCTGAGCCATTCAAAGACAGTAACGGATACGGTGAAAGTATTGCAAGACTGTCCAACATGCTGGGCGGCGGTGTCATCGTACAGCGTTTCGGCGATTTAGTCCGCGGCCGACGCAGTACCGTAAAACGTATCGAAGAAGGTCTGGTACGTCCTACCCTCTCCGCTACACCGGGTGACTTAAGCCTGGTACTTCCGAAACGTATCCTGGACGGCATCATGGAAATGATCTACGCGCTGGACAAGATCGCACCGGGTACCGCAAACGATGATACGCTGCTCTACGGTGTGGAAGTAAAATTCTACAACATGGAAGTAGAACTGGATGAGCATCTGGAAAGCTGCCACAAAGGTCTCTACATCATCGGCGACGGCAGCGGTGTGACACATTCCCTGTCCCACGCATCCGCCAGCGGTGTCTATGTAGCAAGACATATCTGTGAACAGCTGTAAGGCAGAATAAATTTTATTAAAAAAAGGAGGATTTCGTATCACCTACGAAATGCTCCTTTTTCTATGCTATGTTTCAACCTTGTCTGTTTTACGTTTCATCTTTAAATAATGTTTCCGTCTTATTCTTTCTGCAGCCGCTCTACACACAGTCTGTATACAACATTTACCAGTTCCTGCATTTTCAGCGGTTTGGACAGGTGCTCGTTCATTCCGGCTTTTCTGCTCATCTCGATATCATCAAAAAAGGCATTTGCCGTCATGGCAACGATAGGGATTGTTCTGGCATCCTCCTTATTCATCCGGCGGATTTCCTTGGCTGCCTCCAGACCATCCAGCACCGGCATCATGATATCCATCAGAATCAGATCGATCTCTCCCGGCTTTTCTGCGATAAACTGTTCCACAGCTTCCCGGCCATTCCATGCTTTCTGCACCGTCGCCCCCTGTTCTGTCAGCATGAATTCAGCAATTTCCATATTCAGGCTGTTATCCTCTGCCAGCAGAACATGCAGTCCATCCAACGGAGCATCCGGTAAGTCCGTTTCCTGTTGCTCCACTTTCGGTTCCTGCCTGTCAATCTCAAATGGAATCTGTACCGTAAATGTCGTACCGACATCAACCGTGCTCTCCACTGTGATGGTTCCTCCCATAGTCTCCACCAGTTCTTTTACAATCGCCATCCCAAGCCCTGTGCCCCGATACTGGGTACGGGCATCATGTTTTTCCTGGGCAAAAGGTTCAAAAAGCTGATATTCCATAAACTCATGACTCATACCTACACCGGTATCCGCGATCTTGAACTGTAAAACAGCATGCGTATCATCACAACTTATCTCTTCTGCATAGGTGTCGATCCTTCCATCCGGTTTATTATATTTCACTGCATTGCTGAACAGGTTCAGCAATACCTGGCGCAGATGCATCGGACTTCCGATCAGTCTCGGATGCGCGATTTTTCCCCGGTGAGACTCACAATGCAGATTCATCTGACCGATCTTGGTCTCATCCAGTGTAGAAACCACATGCAGCACATCGGTTATCAGAAATGGCACATGCTCCAGTTCGATATATCCCGCTTCCAGCTTTGTCATATCCAGTACATCATTGATCAGAAGCAGCAGATGATCGGAAGATATCTGGATTTTTTCCAGACATTCATCCATTTTTTCCGGATTGTTCCGATTGCACCGAATCATTTCCAACATTCCCATGATGCCATTGATCGGGGTACGGATATCATGGCTTATCCTGCTTAAGAATGCCGTCTTTGCCTGATTCGCTGCTTCCGCTTCCTCATAAGCCGCCCGCAGTTCTTCCACTTCTTTCTGTTCCTGTGCATGCAGTTCCGATACGTTTTTCAGCAGCACAATACCGCGGACCACATTGACTTCACCCTGTCCGTCCGGATCATACACTTTACTCTCGGACAGCAAAACGGTCTTATGTATCCAGTAAAAGACATTATCCATGCCCTTTTCCCGATACTCCACTACAATCTGTTTTTCACCATTCTGAAAACGATTTAACAGCTTGCCGGCTGTGTCGATCATATGATATGCACTCCGGGTCTCCTGACTGATGCGTTCTGCACATTTCTGACAATACTCCTCATAAGAACACGGAAGTTCCATTCCCAGATCGGTCAGCTGTTCCAGCTGATTATCCTCTGACTGCTTGGAAAATATCTGTTCCAACACATCTTCCGTCAGATTCACCGAATAGATCATATCGGCACTGCCAAGAAGCGCATCCACATAATTCTCATCTTCCAGAACTGATTCTTTCAGCTGCTCATAATACTGCTGAAGCTGATAACGGGCATCCACCATATCTACTGTGGCACGGTGCACATGTTCAAAAGCAAGCAGAAAATGATGCAGACTTCCCTGTTCATCCGCATCAATAAAAATAAACATGATCCTGCCATACAGCACATCTCCGGCATCTCTGTAATGAAACTGAACCTCTCTGGTGGGATGCTCCGTATTCAGCGACTGTCGCAACACATCCAGCTGCAGTTCCTCCAATAATGATGCCTGCTGTCCGTATTCTGTTTCTTCTACGATAAACTGTTCCACAGCCCCAGAATAATTTCCTTCCGAAGCAAGTACAAAATCATCACTTTTCCGGATTACACGATACATATCGCGTTTTGCATCACAGTACAGACAGTCTGAAAATTTATGTCCCGGAATCTGCAGACGCTGCAGCATCTTCCGGTCAAGCCGTTTTTCTTCCCTGGCTTCCAGAAGTTTCATGTGATTTTTATGAATATACATATTACGGTCCGCACGGTCAAAAAGCATCCGCATGGTACTGCCTTCCCAGTCCGTGGACAATGCGTATCCCACCGCATAGCTTAATGGCATTTCTGTATGTTCCGCTGAATATGCCGCCATATGTGCTTCCAGATTTTTCAGCTGCTCCTCAATCTCCGCATGATCCAAGTCACGAAAAATAACGATGAACTCATCTCCACCGTTTCTTCCCACAAAATATTGTTTCGGTATTGCGGCATACAGCTGCTGCGCAAAATTCCGGATATATTCATCTCCTTTTTCATGTCCAAGACTGTTATTGATCATCCGAAGATTATTCAGATCAAATACGCACAGCGCTACTTTGTCTGTCACCGGTTCCGGCACGCTCAGCAGTTCCTCGCATTTATTTTTGTTCGGAATACCGGTAGCCTCATCCAGATATACTTTTTTCTGCAGTTCCCGGTTCATCGCCGCATACCGCAGCGCCCGGATCAGCTCCGCTGCGATCAGTGCCATCAATACAAGGATATCTGCTGTGATCAGTTTTTCCAGCACGCGAAGCTGTGATGCTTTTTTCTGGGAATACTCCTCTGCCAGTCCCGTAGACTCATCGCAGAGTTTAAAAAATGTCTCGCTATCCGCAATGATATTGGTCTGCTCATATCCCTTTTCACGGACCCGCAGAATCTCTTCTTTTAACTTCTGAAAATATTCCTTCTGTTCCTTAACTTTTTCCTGAAATGCCGCATCATTCAGCCGCACAAAATTCAGTTCCGTACTTCCGTTCTGCAGACCATCAATATAAGATTCGATGGTCTGGATCATCTGGCCCTGCGGCTCTCCTACTATCTCCAGTTTCACCAGACGCTGTGTGCCGCCGCGGACCAGACCTGCATAATTTACAATACGGGCTGTTCCCTGAATAGATGATACCAGATTCATCATAATTATGATGAATATCACCAGAATCACCGTAAGTATCCCAATCCCCACACGGGTGAGGCCGGACTCTTTCTTTTTCATACTTTTCCCCATTCTGTACATAATTCTGCTAGTATCATACTCGAAACTATCCTGTTTGTAAAATATATTTTCAAAAATTAATATTTTCTTTCATATTTTCCCACACTGCAAAAATTTATTGTATTACAAAAGCGCTGTATGGAAAACGCAACCATACAACGCTTTTATCACTGTCATTTTTATTAATCTAATTCTCTCTTCTTATTGTCCATCTATCAAAACATTTTTTCCTTCAAAAGCAAATCCATAGTGATGAATCTGATTTTTCACAATCCCTGCTTCCAGAAGTTCCGCATCATATTGTCTTTCTACAATTTGACGCAATGCAGATTTTACCGTGTCCTGCAAGGAATTTTCTTCCTCCGCATCAAATACTTTGAATTCCAGAATCATTGCATCTTCTGTAACATTCCGCGGTATCAACATCACATCATAACGCCCATAACCGCTTTCTCTGTTGGATTTCACCTGATATCTGTCTCGCAGTTCTACCAGAAGCCCCAGCACAAATCCATGATAAAAACGTTCCGGCTGCGTCTTGGAGGATGGATGTATTCCACTGTCAAAGTTGCTGAAGGTAGCCAGCGCAACTTCGTTCATATAAGCATTCATTTCCCGCACATTTCCACTCAGTAACGCTTTTACAAACCGATTATACACGGAATTAGACATATTAAACCATCCGCGGAACATCACCATAAACATTCCCATGGTTTCCAGATTTGTGATCTGAAGATGATACCATTTTTCTCTCAACAGTCCCCGATATTCAACCTCTACCGACTTCAGATAACCACTTGCCAGCAAAAGACTCCAGATTGCATTCTCACTTTGATCTAACTGTTCAAAAATAATCTGCTCATCAAAATGAACCACAATTTCTTTATTCTGAAGCAACGACTCCATCTGTTCCTTTATTTCCGGTGATGCAGTCTGGATCAGTCTGCTTACCAGGTGATTCGAGCTTGTCGCTGCCCAGTAGGCATCAAATTTCTTTTTATCAAGAAAATTCGTAATGGACCACGGATTATAAATATCTTTTCTTTTTCCAAATACGAACCCGTCATACCATTCTTTCACCTGATCTTTATACTCACTCAGTCCAAACGTATCTAAAGCAGTAAATACTTCCTGCTCCGTAAAACCAAAGCATGTTTCGTACTCTTCTGATGTCGTAGTAACTACATTCAGATTATTCAGATCAGAAAAAACAGACTCCTTAGACACTCTTGTAATTCCCGTCATAACTGCACGTTCCAGATACGGATTCGTCTTAAATGCAGAATTAAACATACTTCGGATAAAAGCCGTAAATTCTTTCCAGTAACCGTATACATAAGCCTCTTGCATGGGCGTATCATATTCATCCTGCAAAAGAATTACTTTTTTCCCATAAAACCGGTACAGATAATGAGCCAGATCCTGCAGAGCACACTGTGCCGTCACATCATCCATTTGTGGAGACACTTCCGAAAACTGTTTTTCTGCATTTCCGTCAAACAGTCTTCCTGTAACAGAAATACATATTGCTGATACAGATCCGACAAAATTCTTTTTATTTTTTTCACGGCATCTTCATAATTTGTCTGCTTCACATCAGCAAAAGACAGGTAGATCACAGGATATGTTCCCTAAATATCTCGATACTTTTCATCATTCCAGATTGCAAGTCCCGCAAACAACTCCCCACGATCTGCATACTGATTTGAAAAAAAACATTTCAACATATCCATATTCAGGGTCTTGCCGAACCGACGTGGACGCGTAATAAGTGTGATACTATCTCCGGATTCCCACCACTCTCTGATAAATTCCGTCTTATCCACATAAAAACGATTTTCTGTTCGGATATCCTCAAAGCCCTGATTTCCTATGCTTATCACTTTCAGCATCTGTGCTCACCTACCTTCTTGATCTGTCAGTTCTATCTTTTATATCATAACGAATTTTCTTTCTGGTAGCAAGTTATTTCCATCGCAAAAAACGCCGCACCAAACAATGCGACATTTTTATCCTTATGAACTTTTCTCTACAAAGTACATTTTACAATATACAGACCATCATTTGCTGTATCAAAATAAATATATCCACGGTCATCCACCAGCACATCTTCTGCAATTCCCACAATCGGTCCCGGCATCAGCGTGCCATCTTCATTGTCAAATGCCGGTCCGTCCGGATCAGGTGGAAGGAAATATGCAATTTCTTTTGGCATAAATGGATCTGAGGTATCATACACCCGAAGTCCCGCATGGAAATAACAGGTATAAATTCGGTCACGATAGGACTCATATACATCCTGGCCATATGCGTCAAAAGAGTTGTGCGGTCCAAATGGCACACGCATACCATCTACATAATTGAAGTTTTTTCCATGGGTATAACCCTCTGGGACTTCCGGATATGGGAATACCGAGATCAGGTTCGGTCGATTGATATCTGTAATCTCCACAAATCCAAGCATATTCATTGGATTTGTAATCAACTTCTGATATAAGCCTTCTGTCGCTGTTTCAGAAAAATAATAGCAGCGCTCCGCTTCCGTTGACATCAGAACATATGGCTGATCACCTATTGGCAATACGGTATGAGTTCTTGCGCCACCTGCTCCGCCTCCAAAGGTCGGATTGAGCTGACATTTACTGATCATTTTCGGATTTGTTGGATCAGTAACATCTACCATAATCAGTCCCACATTCTGATATGCCATGTATACAATGCCATCACGATAAGCACATGCATGAAGCTGTGGTGTATTTAAAAATGCTTCTGAACCAAATGGAGGTAATGTACCACCCGGTGTATTGCCGACATACTGCTCATCCATCCACCAGCGGCCAACTTCTTTCGGATTGCACGGATCTGAAATATCTACAATTCTCAGGATAAAAAATGCATATCCCTCACAGGAACCGGTAACATACACATAATCTCCTCCATTATAAAAGAAACGATGTACTCCCGGGCCTCCACCACACTCAAATTTTGACAAAAGTTTCGGATTCTCCGGATCTGTTTTGACATCCCAGATAGAGATCCCGCCCCAATACGGTAAAGTATTTCCCTTTGGAGTTCCATGCAGGACATCCATCGTTCCACCATGTGCCAACACCATAATACCATCTGCAATCTGTATCTTCGGTGTACTCTGACCATCATGAATACTTTCATCTGTCCAGAAGCCTTCCATCCATTTCACCTTTCTTGGATTTGCAGGATCTGTCACATCCAGAATATTAATTCCATTCCAACGAAAGCTAGTTGCATACAGATAATAGCGACCGTTTGCTTTCTGCATTGCCATCTGAAATCCAGGTTTTCCATTGAGGTCATCAAAACCTACAAATTCCATATTTTTCATCAGGCATTCTTTTCTCTGATGAATACTTTTTCCCATACTGTTTCACTCCTTGTTACTGTTTTCCTGTCGCTCCATCATCGTTTTATCCAAACTTATTTTTCTGGTTTTACAGGCTGAATAAATTCTTTATACTTTTTCATTTTTGCTTTGTAATCTTCAGACTGCTTCATAGCCATCTGCATGCCTATGGATTTTCCAATATCTTCCATATGTGCAAATTTTCCGGAAATAACGTCATGTGCAATTGGAATCTGAACTTCCTCATCAAATGAAAATATCGGTTTTCCATCTTCTATTTTCATTTCTCCAACGATACCACACTGATTACATACGACATCACCGTTTTCTACAAAATAAAATTCGCGGCTATGACAATGAGGACAGACACCCGGTTCACTTTGATATACTGCTTTTTTCGGATCTTTGCATGCCTCTACCAGGTTTACACCAATCTGATGCACCTGTGCAATTTTCTCATCATCTGCTAGAAGACATAACGAGTGATCAAAAAAGCGATTGTCAATCACCTTCCACTGTGGTGTCATAGACTGAATGAAGCAGTCTGCCTGTACTCTCGTAATCCATTCAGAACCACCAAATGCCATATAAGATACACAGATCTGATTCTGAATATAACGAGGATCAATACTTCCTTCTTTGGCTTTTTCTCCGATCATACAGGTTGCTTTGTCCATACGTGGTCCGAAACGATCCATGATTGTATGGAAAATGCCCGGTGCGCCTTCTTCAAAAATTGGTACCGCAAACACAATTCCATCTGCATCATACATTTTGTCTACCAGCCACTCAAAATCATCTTTAATGACGCATTTATTTCCACGACCGGAAAATACTGCTGCTGTACATGCCGTACAACCGGTACAGTGTTTAATATCCAGATCAAACATCAGAATAAATTCTACGTCTGCACCCATTTCTTTTGCTGCCATCAAAGCTTCTTTACACATGCTGTCATTTGTTCCATTTTTTCTACCAAGTGAAATACCTAAAATTTTCATGTTTTCTCCTTCTGCCTGTTCGCTTTACAATTTTCAAGATTCATCGAATCTGTTTGCAGTTCTGTTTTTCATATATTTCTGACACAATCCAATGTTATCTTTCCTGCCTGCTTCTGCTATTTTGTACCCAAGAGAGGAGTATTATCTTTCCCCTCTCTCTTGTACATGCTTAACTATTTTATAGATTATCGCATTGTAATATAGCCATGGTACTGGGAATAGCAATCCATGGTTGCCATATCTCCCAGGAACATACTTGTAAAATTAAATTGCGGCTTCATAAACGGGAAGTTATCCTGCTGTGCCCATTCTGGTTTTAGTAAATCTTTTGTTCCTTCTACTGCTGATTTATACCATTCTTCCTCACCTTCGTACCAGATTTCCACAACACGATCATATGCAGCCGCACCATAGTTCAAAGCAACTTTGCTGCTGACAAAACGGCTCACATACGGACAATTTTTGAAATATGGAACCACTACATCATAAAACCATTTTTCTCCTTCTTCTTTTGAGATAGATTCCGGATACTGCATCAAAAACTGCCACCGATAATTTGCTCCATCTTCTACTGTTCTTCCCTGTCCTTTGAAATCATCTTCCCAGTTAATCGGAACAAAGGCAAATACAAATGGCGGGCATCCATTATCTCCACCTACTGCACGACCGGCATCACCACTTGCAGCATTTTCTTCTGTATTTCCAACATCCGGGATGCATCCCTGCCAGCGCAATACATCCATTGGCATATATTCTGTCAGAATACGATTCTGCATTTCTTTCATGTGCTCATCTACCAGCCAGTAATGCTCTGTCAACTGCATCGCTCTTGCGCCAAATCTGTCTCCCTCTGGTGGTGTCGGAAATGCCTGATAAAAAGCATATTTTGTACAATACGGTCCAAATGAGCTGATGCTGTCCGGAATATGATGCTTATACAGCCAGCGCATCAGTTTCGGGCGATATTCCTCCTTTGCAAGTCCCACATAAATCAAGCTTCTCATAATTTTGAAATCAAATGCCATAATAAAACCTCCATCTTCATACTTACCAATTGGTTATCTTGTTGATGTCCTTATTTTATCTGACATTTGAAATTCTGTGAAATATATCTTTTTTCACTTGTCATATCAAAAAAGATATGACATAATCAATTTGTAGATTCTATTTTTTATAACTTTTACGCCATTTTGTAATGTGGAAATAAATGATAAAAATAGGCTGATTTTTGTTATGTAATAAATTGTTTTGAATGATAAGAAGGACATTTATATGAATACAAACCAAATTTCCTGTTTTCTGGAAACCGTAAAAGAAAATAATTTTACCAAGGCTGCAGCAAACCTTTACCTGAGTCAACCGAATCTCAGTCGTTCCATTGCAGCACTGGAAAAGGAATTGGACGTGAAATTATTTATCCGTCATCCAGATAAAAGTATTTCGCTAACTCAGGAGGGTCAACTATATTACGACTGTTTTCGCAGATATCGAAACGAACTGACTGAAATTCATAAAAAATGCCAGCGTTCTAAAAATACTCCAAAAACGCTTCGTATTGGATATGCGATTGGCTGGAATTTATCCGATTATTTACCGGATAAGCTGGCACAATTATCAGAAAAGTATCCTGAGATCAATATAGAGTTAGAATGTCACCATATTGATAAACTTGCGGAGAAACTGGAACAACACGAAATTGATGCATGTCTGACAATTGAAAATCCAAGCATCCAAAGCCCGTATATCCATCTTCAGACAATTTACCAGCTCCCTAAAATTATTATTTATTCCAATCGACATTTAAAAATATCTTCTGATGGAGTAACACTTTCTGATTTTTATGGTAAAAAATTATATTTGTTTCAAACATCATTAGTTGCAGCCATTCAAAAAGAATTACAGTCTTTTTTTGCTCCTTATGGATTCTGTCCTGAAATTAAAATCGTACCAAATCAGGAAACAATGGTCTCAGCAGTAGAAAATGGACTTGGAATCGCTGTTATGGATCTGTGGAGTCAGCCAGTACATTCCAAGTATATTTCCTGGATTCCGCTTCCATACACTCATACCATTGCATTTGCTTATACAAAAGACAATAGTTCTCCTTATATTAAGGATTTATGTCGGCTACTAAAACAAAATGATTTGCCGAATTAATGAATGAATTCATATTCTGCTGTATTTATAATATTTTACAAACTGCTATTACACACTAAAATTTGATTGAAAGGTCGAAAACTTTATATGAATAATAAAAAGAAATGTATCTCACCGCTCTTTCGCGGAATCACACAAAACGAATTAGAACAAATGAATACCGCAGGATACCTGCGCCAGAAAGAATATGACAAAAATGAAATTATCTATCATATGGATACTACTGTTGATGAGATCGGCATTTTGATAACAGGAAGTGTTAATATTATCAATACCGATTTTTTAGGCAATTCCACTATTTTAAGCAACATCTCTGCCGGAGGCGTGTTTGCAGAGACATACGCTATCGTGCAGGAACAGCTACTTGTGGAAGTCGTAACTGCAGAACACAGTCGGATTTTATTTCTGGATATTCGCCGCATTATGGAGGATTCATCCTGCACACAATCTGACTGGTATCGGAAGCTGATTGATAATCTCCTGCAGATTTCCATGCGGAAAAATCTGACGCTTTCTACACGGATTTTCTGTACTACACCGAAAAATATCCGGGGCCGCCTGCTGACTTACTTAACTGCAGAATATCGTAAGCAAGGAACTTCTACTTTTGAAATTCCGTTTAACCGTCAACAGCTTGCAGATTACCTGAATGTAGATCGGAGTGCCCTGTCAAAAGAACTTGGAAAAATGAAAGAGGAAGGAATCTTTGATTTTCATAAGAATGTATTTCGATTGACGCAACAAATTTGATAGTACAAAAAAATGCTGTATTGGCAATCTTGTCAATACAGCATTTTTTATTTATATGATATATACCTTCAAAACTTCATACAGAACCAGATTAAATTTCTTCAATCAACTTTATCTACTTCGAAAAGCTACCATTCGGAATCCACTCGCTCCGCTCGTTTCTTCCTCATGTCATTTGCTTCGCAAATCTTCCGCA
>JALESO010000078.1 GCA_022781925.1 Lachnospiraceae bacterium | reverse complement strand
GGGATTCATGCCAGTATATGAACGTCAGAAAATCACTGACGATCTCCATGAAACCTGTGGATTCAGAACTGACTATCAATTCATAACAAAACGAAAAATGAAAGGAATTCAGAAAAAAAGTAAACGGAGATAAAACATTACCATATTTCGTGTATGCAGGAAAAAGTGCCACACCCCTTGTATTTACTGGGATTGCGGCACTTTTTTTACTAATTAACTGTCAAAGATGAGATTTCATAAGAAAAGTAACAGTTCTCCTGCCCCTCACAAAATAAGGGCAAAAAAAAGATAAAGCCTGTGCTGACTTTATCTTATTATTCTGTCACTTTTTTGTTTCTATCTGTCTGCTGCTTTCCTGTCCAGGACCTCTGCCTTATGATAATGCTGCGATCTGTTCCTGAATGTAAGCATGCATATTTTCTTTTTCAATTCCCAATACAACGGATAATTCTCCGTACAGTTCCTGTTCTGCCACCCGCAGATACCGTTCGTCCAGTGCGGTTATTTTCTTGCCTGCCGCCAGCCGTTCCTCTTTTCTCTGATTCAGCGTCTTCAAAATACTGATCCATGCCCGTCCGCTGCATCCATGCAGAGCCTGCTTATAACTTGCTTCCCGCTGCTTTTCATTCGGTACTTCCAGATTTTCAATGGAAGGGATCTCATGGATCAGGCGGTTCGCCTCTTCCTTTGTCATCACCCGTCGAATCACTGCCTTTGTACTGTCCGTTGGCAGATACACCGTCTGTTCACTGTTCTGCACCGGATGCATGATGTAATACAGACGTTTCTGATCGACACCGGGAATATCTACATGTGAAATGTCCTGTATCCTGCAGACACCTTTGCTTCCATATACGACATATTCCCCTTTTTCAAACATACACAACGCTCCTTTCCTCTTTTTCCATTTGACAATTGTTATATAAAGTATACCACATTTTCGCAAAAGAAGTCAGTAAATTGTATATTCATTTAAAAATTTTGTGACTTTTTACAAAAATACGTCGATTTGGTTTTGTGTATTTTTCACAGTGCATTACTGGGAAATCCGTGATTCTTCCCACCAAAAAAGCCATCTCCCGGAATCACTTCCGGAAAATGGCTTCTCACACAGCCCGGCAGCCTTATTTTATCATAGTCTGCGCTCAGTCTGCTTTTATTTTTCTTCTGTTTTCTTCGGTGAATGATGCATATCACGAATCGGGATATTCGCATACAGTGCAGGAACCGTTCCGTTTCCTGTATCGGATTCTGTCTGAGTGATCTGAATATCCAGTCCCTCTGCGTCGATCTCCATGTATTTGGAAATCACTTTGATGATATCGTTTTTAATCAACTCCATCACATCCGGGGAACAGTTCGCCCGATCTGACACAAGTAATAATTTCAGGCGGTCTTTTGCTACATCCCCGGAACTTTTTCTTTTGAAAAAATCCATAAATCCCATGGTAAAAGCCCTCCCTAGTTTTTCTTAAACAAGTTTTTCAGTTTATCAAATACGGTCTGTTTCTCTTCCAGATTTAAAAACTCTACTGTCTCACCGAGGATTCGTCTGCAGATATTGGAATAAGCCTGTCCAGCCAGACAGTCTGTTCCTACCAGCGGCTCACCCTGGTTTGTTGCAATAACGATGTGCTCGTCATCCGGAACTGCACCAAGCAGCGGAATCGCCAGGATATCACATACATCTTCCACAGACATCATATCGCCGCGTTTTACCATATCCATACGGAGACGGTTTACGATCAGTTCTGTCTGTTTTACCTCATTGGCCTCCAGAAGTCCGATGATACGGTCTGCATCACGGATCGCGGATACCTCCGGTGTGGTGACAACGATGGCACGGTCAGCACCTGCGATGGCATTCTTAAATCCCTGCTCGATACCTGCCGGGCAATCCAGAAGGATATAGTCAAACTCATCTCTGAGTTCATCGGTCAGTTTCTTCATCTGTTCCGGAGTAACGGATGTCTTGTCTCTCGTCTGTGCAGACGGAAGCAGATATAATTCCGGATATTTTTTATCTTTGATCAGTGCCTGTTTGATCTTGCAGTTTCCTTCCACAACATCTACCAGATTGTACACGATACGGTTCTCCAGTCCCATAACCACATCCAGGTTACGAAGTCCGATATCGGTATCGATCAGTACGACTTTTTTGTTCAGCTGGGCAAGTCCTGTACCCACGTTTGCAGTGGTCGTTGTCTTACCAACGCCACCCTTTCCTGATGTAATAACAATTACTTCACTCATTGCATCCAGTCCTCCATTATTTTACTTGTTCAGGAATGCCTCTGACATCCCCCTGCGCATCTCTCATTGCGCATCTCTCATCTGGTATAATCGCTCAAACTTCCCCGTGTGATCGGCTCTATGTAGATATTGCCACCCTTTGCCACAGCGATCTGTGCCTCCGGTGTCACCGGATTTTTCTCTTTGCGGCGCAGTCTGCGCGGTTTCATTTTCTTATGATCCGGGCTCTTTGCCAGGATATCCCCGATCTGGATCTGGATCGGATCCATCTCAAGCGCCACGATAAAACAATTGCTGTCCCCGGCCGCTCCCGCATAGGCATTGCCTTTCAGAGCACCAAGCACCACAATATTGCCCTGTGAGATAATCTTTGCCCCCGGATTGACATCGCCGACGATCACGACGCTGGAAACACTCTCCAGCACCTGTCCGGAACGCAGGGTACCGCGGTAAAACTCACCTTCCCGGCCGGACACGGAATCGTAATAAGCATCAATCTGCTGCTTTACCAGATCCGCATGGGACTCGTCATTATCCACAATACAGATGATCGATATACTTGTATTCTCTGTAATGGTCTCTATAATCTGGTACTCTTCCTCCTGTGTCAGCACACGCCCTTCAAAAGAAATCGCCATTTTCGCATCTTTGAAAAACTTCTCAGATTCCAGAAATTTCTCTTTGACGGCAGCCAGCAGTTCCTGAAACGGCATCGTTTTGTCCAGAACCAGATTAATTCCATATTTATTACTTTTTATGACTACTGCTTGTGACATGTATTTCCTCCAAATTTATAGAAATGGCTTTTTGATACACCATTATTTAATTATACCGAATCTGGGTAAATATGCAATGCTTTTGTCAGAATCCACTGATAAAAACTGCATTTTTCGGATATTCTATCCACAGCAGATCTTTCTGTTTCCCAGATCATGGAAAACAAAAGCTTCTGTCCTATAACAAAATCTGCCATAGCCATTCATAAGGAGTTTTTATGTATTACACACTACATGAGCGATTGAAAAAGACAGAACCAGATCACAAATCGGATTTAGAAAACGTACTGACGTTATCCCCCGCACAGTGGGAAGAACAAAAAGTCTCTCTGCGCTTTCCGTCCTATGCCGGTCTGGAAAATACCATCATCCGAAGCTGCAAGGCAGAAATCTATCCCCGCTACATCTCCGGCAGTCTGTGTATCCCTGACCGGAAACGGCTGCTGGAAACACCACTCTGCTTTACTTTTTATATCAATGAATCCTGTATTGTATTTGTATCGGAGGATTCCGTGCCTGACTGCGTCATTGAGACGATGATCCACCGTTACGAAAGCCAGGACATGTCACCGGAACTGTTTTTATATGGATTTTTCTCGGAATTTCTGACAGATGATATGGAACTTTTAGAATCCTATGAACGCAAATTATTTTTGCTGGAGGAAAATGCCATGCGGGGCAACATCCATGACCTGATGCCCCGGTTATTAAAAAACAGGCGGGAACTGACCCGCCTGCGCAATTATTATGAACAGATTGACGATATGGCCGGACAGCTTCAGGGCAACGTCCGGAACTATTTTGACCCGGAACGGCTGCAGCTGCTTCAGCTCATCGGTGACCGGGCCTGCCGCCTCCAGCAGGTGGCACAGCAGTCCATCGACTACTGCCAGACTCTGCGGGATTTTGAACAGGCGCAGTCCGATCACAAACAGAATAAAACCATGCAGCTGATGACGGTTCTGACTTCCGTCTTTTTTCCGCTCACCGTCATCACCGGCTGGTACGGCATGAATTTTTCACACATGCCGGAGCTGGATGCCCGTTTTGGTTATCCGCTGATCATCGCCATCAGTCTCGGCGTCATCGCCGTGGAGTTCTGGATTTTGAAAAAACGTAAGATTATATAACATCACCTTTTATTCTACTCTACTTGAGCGTATCATGTCCCAGTTTTTTAGATACACGCTGCTTTTTCACATACGCTTAACCAGAGAACTTACCTTGGAATATTATTGATGATCAGCACGATTCCGGACAGGATCAGCAGAACGATCACAATCTTTTTGATGACTTTTTCATTCAGAACCGAACTGCTCTTCATACCAAGAAATACTGCCGCCAGCATAAACGGAATCAGGATCACGACCTGTTTAAGCACAGCAAGTGTCAGGATTCCGGTGGCCGCATATAAAATAATGCGGATCGTATTTTCCACCACAAATACCACACAGATATTTGCCTTGAATTCATGACTGTTTTCTGCCACTCTGCTTACATGAGCTGCCAGCAGTGCGCCTACGCCATACAGACCACAGAGCAGACCGGAGATAATTCCGATCAGTACCAGTACAATTTTGGAACCGCCGGATGTTTTGTTGCTGCTTTTGCTGCTTTTCATTTCCCGAAACAGCATTTCGATACCAATGACGATAACTGCAATTCCGAAAATCACTTTCAACAGACCAGCATCTGTATGTTTTAGCAGAAAGATGCCAGGAATGCTGCCCGCCACGACCAGCGCCGTCAGTGGCAGCCAGATCTTCCAGTTCAGGGATTTCCGCTCTTTCCAGACTAAAATAATATTGCTCGGATAGCCAAGCACCACTTCCAGCGGTGAAATATTGATGTTGTTTGCCGTGTAGCTTAAAATCCCGTTAAAAATCAGGGTATTTGCGAAGCCACACAGCCCCTTGATAAAAAATGCAACCAGCGTTGCAATGATAAACCAGATCATAAGTTTTCTTCTCCTTATTTACATGCACGATTCTGTACCCCCCCTTGCTGTATACCGGATTTTTGCAAACTGTTACAGAATCTTATTTTTACTGTGACTTACAAATCAGCTGATTCTCGTAAAGTAAAGCGGATATTCATAATCTGCTTTCGCTGCTTGCTCATGAATGTATCCGCTTTTCTTACTCTGCGTTCACATTATCACTTATGATTGAATTTATCCAGTTTTTTGTTAAAAAAACACGTAAACGTGACAATGTAAGTCATTTTTGCGTGTTTTCCTTTTTTAATTATTTTTAATATATATTTTTTCGCTTCTACTCACCATCCAACGTGGCGAGAATCATCTCACACCTGATATTCTCTTACTGATTAATCAAGAATATTTCCATCAATGGAGATGGTCACTACCTGCCACGGAATAAATTTGCCGCTTGCCTGCAATGCTTTCTTTGCTGCAAACTCCAGACCGCCACAGCACGGAACTTCCATACGAACGATAGTCACACTCTGAATGTCATTATTGGAAATGATCGTTGTCAGCTTCTCGCTGTAATCAATGTCATCCAGTTTCGGACAGCCGATCAGTGTTACTTTGCCTTTCATGAAATCTTCATGCATACGGGCATAGGCATAAGCGGTACAATCTGCCGCGATCAGTAATTTTGCGCCATTGAAATACGGTGCATTCGGAGCAACCAGTTTGATCTGACACGGCCACTGACCAAGGCGGGATACACTCTGCTGCGGTGCTTCCGGTGTGCTCTCCTCTGTCTCTTCCAGACGCTGGTTCAACATACGCATCCGTGTGCCCGGGCATCCGCCAGCCATCGGTGCATGTGCCGGTGCAGGAGTTCCTGCTGCTTTTGCGTTCTCTGCATCTTTTTTTGCTTTGTTTGCCAGCACGGCTGCCTCATCGTAAGCCGCTGCTTCACGTTCCACGAATGTGATGGCATTGGTCGGACAGGCCGGCAGACAATCGCCAAGACCGTCACAGTAATCGTCACGGAGCAGTTTTGCTTTTCCATTTACCATGCCGATGGCACTTTCGTGACAGGCATTTGCACATGCGCCACAGCCGTTGCATTTTTCTTCGTCAATATGAATAATTCTTCTTACCATAAGTTTGTTCCTCGCTTTTTTATTTGTATTTTTTCGTGTTTTCAATTTAAAAAAGATATCTTTTGTACCTTTGCAGTTGTTCTCTTTCGTAAGATGTACTTAGCATACATGGTTTTTCAGAAAAATTCCGTGGTTATGACCACGGTTTGTGGGATAATTTAAATTTTTTTATTTTTCTTTATTGATTTATGTTTTACTTTATTGGATTAATTTACTTTTTTAAATTTATGTTTTTCTTTATTGAACCGAGCGCTGAAAAATTGTCTTGTCCGCTAACAATCGCTGTCCAAGAAAATTTTTCCAGCGCTCTCGATTTACGTATATATTTTCAATTTACAGTCAGTATTTTCATGGTATCTGACACAGTACATATCTTACTGCATTTTAAATCATATCATTTAATTCTAACGTGAGACTTGTTACGTGAATCTAAAAAATCTGCCCATTTTTTCTTGGAATGCGATTGTTAGCAGACAAGACAAAATGGGCAGATTTCGCTTCATAAACTACCGTTAATCATTAAATCACTATACCTTAAACGTCCAAAGACTCCCGTAAAAATTTCGCAACTCCATCATTTTCGCAACAACCACAGACGGTATCCGCAGCCGCTTTACAGTTTTCTGTGGCATTTTCCATAGCCACCCCAAGTCCTGCAAATTCCAGCATCTCCGCATCATTGTCCCCGTCTCCAAAAGCAACGGTTTCCCCTGGCATAATGCCAAGTAAATCCAGCACGTAAGCAAGACCGGTTGCTTTTCCGGAATTTTTATGCGAGATCTCCAGACGATAGGATACCGCCGATGTCGTGTATACCGCTTTGGTAACGAGAGGGATCTGTTCTTCCATCTTTTTATAAAGCACCGGATCTGCCGCTACGATATCCAGACTGTCCAGTTCTTCTTCATGGTCTGTCAGAAACGCAATGATGTCATCCACTGGCTTCCGGGTACTCTGCACATATGCTACATTTCCCTGCGGCACGCCAAAGGCATTCGGATGTTCCACATAATCTCTGCCGCCATAAGCCACACCGTCCACAAAGGCTTCATATGTAATCTGTCCCTTTTCAAAATAAGGCGCAAATGCATCTAATATATTATGTAAATCTGCGGATTCAATGGCAACTCCGTGAATCCGCGCCCCTGTTTTCTTATTGTAGATCGCCGCACCATTGGAAGTTACTGCGTATGAAATGCCCTCGATCTGACCGATGCTTTCCGGAAATGTCGCAAACGCGCGGCCGCTTACCGGTACGATCTCTATCCCATCTGCAATAGCCTGCTCGATCGCTGTCCATGTGGCATCCGACATTGTCCCATCGGAATTGATCACCGTATGATCCAGATCAAAGGCAATGCATTTTATATTTTTTCCTGCTAAGTTCATTGTATTATCCCGCTTCTTTCTACTTACTGTTAGTCATTCTATTTTTTTCGAATCAGACAACGTTTCTTATAAAAGGAAATCCCATAACACAAAATCTGATCATAATCATCTTCGTACTCCACCGCATACATCCGCTCATCAATCTGCTGCAATGCTGCGTTACAGTCATGCTCCATCTCATCCATTTTGTGTGAATATTTTACTTCAAAAACCGCAACTCTGGCTTCCGTAGGATCACTGACTACCACGTCACTTCGTCCTTCGCCATGTTCCCGGTTGGATTCTACCATACAACCTGCACCGGCAAAAATTCCCGCCAGGAATGCATGATAAAAATCTTCTTTATAGTCATGATAGCTGATGGTTTTTCGCAAAAGACGATTCATCTCCTGCGTGATCGTTTCCCCGTCTCCGTTCCAGACCGCCGCAAACAATTTCTGCCGATCCCACACTCTGGCACTTTCCTGAAACCATTTTACAATCGTAGTTTCAAATATTTCACGAATCTCTGCATTTGGAATGATGAGTGCTTCCGTTCCATTCGGAATTTTCTGATCCAGTTCCGTCTCACGGATTCTGGTCAGATATCCGGTCAGATACAAAATGCTCCACAGATTATCCTCTGACGAATGCAGATAATCATACGTCAGATTTTCATCAATCTGCTGCACAATATAACCACCTGACAGCAAAATCTCCAGCTTTTTCGTAATCGCACTGCCAGCGTAATCGATAAAAGATCGAATGATCGCATTATCACTGGTATTTTTCCAATATCCAACCGGCTTTACATTTGGATTATACTGCCAGTCCCGCAGATAGTTCATGACATCCCATGGACAATATACATCAAACTCACCAAAATGATATCCGTCATACCACATTTTTACCAGTTCCGCCTGTTTTTCAGCACCGGCGTCCTGTAAAATACGATCCACTTCTTTCTGTGTAAATCCAAAATATTCATTTAATCGGGAATCCGTGACCGTGTCAGAAACAAAGTTGTTGGTTCCGGTAAAAATACTTTCCTTGGCAATTTTCAGACATCCGGTAATTACCGCAAAACGAAGGGCCGGATTGTCTTTCAACGGCTGCATGATACCTTTCATCATATCCAGCATTTCCGTATAGTAGCCATTGCTGTTTGCCTTCGCCACCGGTACATCGTATTCATCCATCAGAAGAATGACCTGCTGACCATAGTATGCCTGCATAACATTTGTAAGCAGTCCGAAGCTATTTTTTGTCTCTGCTTCTGATCCTTTTCTTTCTACCAGGCGGCGTATGATCTGTTTATCAAACTCTGCTATTTTTTCACTTTCCAGCAAGTACAAATGTTTTTTATAAACATCAGCTACTACCTGTTTCAGCATCTCATACGCACTTGCAAAATCCAGCCCATCCACCTGCTTGAATGAAACAAATATCACTGGCCAGCGATTCATCCACTCACGGCAAAGTGCATCCTGTCCCGCTATTTCAAGCCCCGCAAATATACTTTTGCTATCCTTTTGGATATTGAAAAAATTATCCAGCATGCTCATCGTAAGTGTTTTACCAAAACGCCTTGGACGGGTGATCAAAGTCACCTTTGTACCTGTGGTCTTCAGTAATTCACAGATCAAGCCTGTTTTATCTACATAATAATATCCATTCTGCCGTATTTCCACAAAATCAGAAACACCAACAGGTATATTCAGTCCTTTCATTCGATTCCCCTGCTTTCACAAAACATAATATACTATAAATTAACTATATCTAGCAGTATACCCCATTTGGAAAATCTGCGTCAATATCCTGTCATTTACAAACAACACTTAATCCATCTATTCCCCTAAAAATATACACGAGAAATTTGTAACACTGTTTTTATAAATCCTATTGACATTTTTCTCACAATATCATATATTGATATCAACAAATGATATCGTTTATTGATATTACTACAATACATTTTCATCAAAGCAAAACAAAATAAAACGCAAACGCACGTAACATCCGGTGCGTTGCTCATCATGATGGAGAACAATACCATGGCAAAAAAAGCGCTTGAAACTTTAACAGAATCTATGTTTTATGTCCTGATGGCTTTTTCACAGGGGGAAAAATGTGGTGTGGAAATCACAGATTTCATCCGGGAACTGACAAAAGGCCGGGTTCACCTCGGACCGGCAACACTTTATACGATTCTCGGAAAATTTGAACAGGAAAAGCTGATTCACGAAACGGCGGTGGAAGGCCGCAAACGAACTTACGCACTGACGGAGAAGGGTTTACAGATTTATCAGGCAGAAGTATTACGTCTGACACAGTGTCTGGCAAATGCAAATAGTCTGATGAATTAATTCAAAGCAAACAACTATAAGACTGACAGGCAATTCGAAGCAGCATAAATCGACATGTTCTTTTTAGAATTGCTTCGACATGTTTGAGAGAGGGGGAAACAATAATGAGTGAAGAGACTACAAAAAAAGTATGGAAATATTGTCCATTTTCCTAGTATGATACAGAATACCTGGCACACTGGCTGGAAGAACAGGCTTCCAGGGGACTGATTTTAAGCAGCAATGGCTTTCTCGGTTCATTTATGTCACTGAAAAAGAAGCAGCCGACACGCATGCGGTATCAGAGCATTTGCGCCCTGCCAAAGACAGATGATGTCATCGGTATGGTGAGCTTGATCGAAGATATGGGATGGCATCAGGTATGCAATGCACGCATCACGGACATTTATGCCACAGAGGATATGAATGCGCCGGATCTGCACTCGGAAGCGGCTACTGAGATCATGGATATCAAGCGGATGCACCGATGGATATTTTGCACTTATTTAATAGACATCCTTATTTTTTCTTTGCTTCCACTTTCTGAGTGTTTTGACTACTACCGCGGATACCGGGCAAACCTGATTCCTTCTGTTGTTCAGGGACTTGTATTTTTTGTTTGGTTTACCTTTCGATATATCTGCAGACGTACAAGTTTCTCCAAGCAAATACAACATCTGCGAAACAATATTCCATTCTCTGAGCAGGATTATCATCGATACTTAAAAACAAAAAACTGGCAGCGTATCATTTTTATCCTTATACTTGTCATTCAATTCCTCATTCCAGGTTTATTTCATTAGATTTGATACTCTGTCAGCTCAATGCTTTCGGCAATCCAATATTGCTAAATTAATTTTATCCTAGCGGAACTACTTCAGCTAGGATAAAATTTTGCGTCCTTTCGCCGGTACTGCACCTGCGGCCACAGCCGTCACCAAAAAGATCAGTCCCATTGCCCAGTAGCATGGACCATAAGCAAAACTTCTGCCAGAAATGGTAATAATCCCGCCCACCAGACAACCAGATATAAAGATCGCAATGCCACTGTTCCACAGACAATAGGCCATGGTCAAAATCGGCCGTTTCCATTTCCGCAAACCGCCATACAGCACCACGCCGCCAAGCAGCGGAAACAGAAATGAAATCCGCATCAATGTGGAATATTCTCCATAGCTGAAATGTTCATAAATGATAGTTCCGATGCTGCAGAATGCTGTCACACCCGCATAGATCATCTGCATTTTTTTCCATTTATTCATATCCGATGTATACAATGTCACTTACCTCTCTTTCCGAAAAACTATGTCCGTTCGTGGATGGATTGTTTACGACTTCACCGTTAAAATACATGGTGGAAGAACCACCTCCGTCTAAGTTATAAGCTGTTTCACATCCATACGTCTGCATGATCTGCGCCAGTTCGTACAGGGAAAGTCCTTCACTCTCGCTGCTTCTTCCATCCGCAACTACCAGAATATAATGACAGTCATCAATGATTCCGATGGCGGTTCGCGGATTGCTTGCCATGGCTTTTCCCACTTCTGCATTCTGGCTGACCGCCACTTCTCCATTTTCGACCAAGGTCGGACCAAAGGCAAAAAGCTGTGTCACACCGTCTTCCACCAGTTCTTCCGCACTTACTTCCGTCTCATTGATAATGCCAAAGCTGCCGTCCTCGTAAATGACCAGATCATCGTATTCGCTGTCACTGCGCTGACTGCTGCGGTAAACCGTTCCATTTTTGATCACATAACCGGATTTATTTGCTCCGTAATAATCACCGTTTATTGCCAGAATCGCATTGTGATCCTCCGCCTGCTCCGACGTCGTTTCTGTCACATTTGTGCCAAATAGGTTCTGTGCCAGTGCGGTTTTCAGATATTCTGCAGAAGCCAGCTCCACATCTGCCACATAATAAGTCGTGTCGTATGCTTCGTAAGTATTGATGGAAATGCTGATGTTGTCATCCTCATAAGAGGTATCTGTCTGCGTTATTTTTCCGGTCTCTGTATCAGAAGTTTCACTGGAACTTCCGCTTGCCGTTGAACTGCTGTCAGTTGATGCCGCCATTGCGTGGAAAATCACAAAAGTATCAAGCAGCGCATAGGTGTTGCATCCCATCAGCACCACGCCAAATATCACCGCATAGATCACTGGTTTTTTCCAAAATTTCATCTGTCACACCTCACAAGTCTTCTCTCAAACAAACCTACATTTCTATAAAATCCTGTTTCATCGTCAAATAACGGTTCTTTTCCTACATGTTCACAATCAAAGATCTGCTATTTTCCTTAATCATATCAACCGTTCCGTCTATTTCTATTTCTCATCATGAAAAATAAAGTGCTTCTGTACCGCCCAGCTGATCAGGAACAGGCAGAAATCTACGAACAGTTTCAGGATGTATACATTAAAATGTGTCAATGTATAAATGCCGGAAATCAACGTCGTACTCAGCAGGTAAATGCAGATTGCCAGAACCAGATACTGCACACCGCTTCGCAGCACATTTCCTTTTTTCTGAAATACCACCCGCCGGTTCATCTCGAAATTAAATATTCCGCTGATGCCCCGGGCGATGGTATTTGCCACGATCAGTCTCACCGCATCCTCCAGCGGCAAAAATGCCGCACATGCACTGTAAATACCATAATCAATGCAAAAAGATAACAAAGAGACTCCGCTGAATTTGCAAAATGAAATCAGTTTTTCCCGCAGCGTGTGCTTCAGCAGATTCCGGTAGATCCTCCATCCATCCTTCAACGGACAGAAATGTGAAGATTCATTTTTGTTCAGATAGATGGTCTGAATGTCCAGTTCCTGCACCGGATAAGTCTGTACCCAATCATAGAGCATATTCATCTCATACTCATAGCGCTCGCCGGAAATTTCCTGCAAAAAGGAGAGGGATTCGGTGGAAAATCCCCGCAGTCCCGTCTGGGTATCCTGAATTTCATGTCCGCTGCACCATGCAAAAAGCTTTTTCGTCAGGCAGTTTCCCACCCGGCTCTTCCATGGAATGTTTCCTTTGAAAGTCCGTTTTCCAAGCGCCATTTCTTTCGGATGTTCTTCCACATAATATCCAACCCGTAAAATATCTTCCGGTGTATGCTGACCATCTGCGTCTGCCGTCACAACTATGCCTCTGGTGCATTGTTTCCGGATATAGGAAAATGCGGTTTTCAATGCAGCTCCCTTGCCACGGTTCTCCGAATGCTGTAAAACAATGGCATCTCCGCCAAGTGCTTCAAAAATATGCTGACAGGATGCATCACTTCCATCATCCACCACTACGATTTCCAAGTGGTTGCGACTCTCCCGATGCAGTGCCCGCACCAGTGTCACCAGCCGTTCATCCGGTTGATATGCCGGAATCACGACATAACGGTGTAATTGAGTTTCCTTCGATAATGTTCCTGGCAATGTTTCCGGCAACACAGATTTCTGCACAACATCTGCTGCATTTACAGTTGTATCTATATATGTGTCTGTATTTCCGAAACTATAACGTGTTGGATTGACTGCTGTCTGTGTTGCTCTGACCGGTTCCTGACTGGCTGTTATCGGTGTTGTTCTGGTCAGTTTCTGACTGATTGTTATCGGTATTATTCTGGGCTGGTCCTCCCTGACCTGGCTGTCTGCCCGGACCTCCATTTCCACCTGGGCCGCCCTTGCCCGGATCATTTCCATCCCCCGGCTGTCCCAACGGGGCATTACTGTCTGATTGTCCGTTCTGGTCTGGCTTCTGTCCATTCTGCATTCCTCCCGGCTGTCCGCCCTGACTCTGTCCGTTACTGTATACCAGGCTTGACAACTTTACTTCTGTCGCTGTCTCACCGGTATTTAATGTGTAAGTTGCTCCTTCTTCCAGATCTGCACAACTGATGACTACGGAATTATATTCTCTGGAAGGGGTAAAGCTGATGACTTCATTTCCATCCGCATCTGTCAGCGTGATCTCACCGCTCTGGGTATCATTCAGGTTGATCAGCATGGATCCCTGACTGGAATCCTCACCAAAATTCTGTGCCATGCTGCTCATTCCGGCAGCTACAACGGTTCCACCGGTGATGGTTGCCGTACCATCATAATCCAGTGCGCTGTCACCATCATTGGTCGGTCCCGTCACATAAATGGTTCCACCGCTGACATTCAGGTCACCATTGCTGTCAATGCCGTCACCACTCGCATCGATGGTGATCTCGCCGCCGGAAATATTGATATATGCATCCTCATCTGCGGAAAACGGATCACCGCCGCCCGGTCCATTGCTGTTGCTGCTGTCATTCCCGCCGGCTGCATTCAGACCGTCATCACTGGATGTAATGTCGATCTTACCGCCGAAAATCGTAACCGTCTGCCCTTCGATTCCTTCATAACACTGGCTGATCGGAATCGTTCCATCATAAACATCCGTTGCACTGTCTGCATGAATTCCATCATCTCCGGTGCTTAATGCAAGTGTTCCTGCATTGATGTATACATCTCCGTTGGAGTGAATACTGTCATCTGCGGAATCAATGTTGTAAGTTCCGCCATTGATCTGAAGCGCAGAAGCTGCTTTTATGCCTTTGGTACTTGTATCAGAATCAGATTCTGTTGTACTCTCTGTTTCTGTATTTTCTGCATTTGTATTGTCAGCATTTATCTGTGAATCCGTAGTCTGCGTGTCTGTACTATTCTGATTCTGCTGACCATTCATCTGGGGTGGTGTCCCTCCATCCGGCGGAGTTCCCCCGCCATTTTGCATGTTGCCCGGTCCCATATCCCCCATTGGATTCTTGCTCTGTGCATTGGCACTTCCACCACCGGCTGTGATCTCATAAGTACCGTCATCCAGCTGAACCACATAAGAAGCTGAAATTCCATCACCCTCGGCATTCAATGTGAAGGTTCCATCTGCCACATACACAAAACCTTTATTTTCTTTCTCTTCATTTTCACTGTGGATTGCATCTCCGCCGGATGTTATTTCAAACGTTCCGTCCGCGATACGCACACTGTCTTTGCCGGAAAGTCCCTGTTTTTCGGCAGTAATATGGTAAGTTCCACCCGTCACCACCAAATCATCCTTGCATACAATGCCGTGTGCTGCTGATGTCACATTCAAAGTACCGGTTCCGTTGATGGTCAGATCATCTTTTGCAAAAATCGCGCCATCCATATTGCTGTCATCTTCTGTGGTGGTTCCATTGGAAACAATGGTATTTTCACTGCCCTCTGCCAGTGTCAGAAATACCTTGTCTGCATGTCTGACATATACAGCCGCACCTCTCTCGTTGGTGATCGATACACTATCAAATACGAGCTGCACTTTTTCAGAATCCTCCACATCCACCACGATACTTCCATTACTTAACGAACCGCTGATGAGATAGGTGCCTTCACCTGTGATCGTCACTGTCTGACCGTCAATGGTCACTGCATCACTGTCGCAACTGCTGTTTTCATCATCCAGTGTGAGCACTGTGCACGCTGACTCATCATAGGACGCATCCAGATCCCGTTTCGTAAACATATCACTTGTATCCAGCAGGCTTTCGGTTCCTTCTGTCGTATCCGCAGAGTTCCCGTCTTCTGTCTCTGCACTGGATTGTGTATTGGAAGCTGTGGTACCGCATCCCGTCATCATGCCGGAGAATGCCATCGTACCGATCAGCATCGCGATCATAATTCTTTGTTTTTTCATAGTTTCCTCCTGCGCTTACGCGCACATCTATTTTCTTCTTACGCCTGAACCTTCAAAAATTCGAATCAAGTACCGGTAAAATTGTTTTTTCTACCTATTTTTTCATTATCTGTTTCCTGATTCCATTCATTTGTCAGGCAATCTTTCTATAACAACTGGCTGCCAATTTCCTGATTGGTCATCATGATCTCCAGATTACCATTGCGACAGCGCAGTTCATCGATAAACTCTTTTTCCTTTGCCGGATCCTTTAATTTCACATCATAGGTCAGCTTGAACAGGCTTCCCATATTTGTTGTTTTTACTTTTACAAGGTTATTTTTCTCCGTGTACTGTTCCATCAGATCATCAAACACCTGTGTATAATCCAAATCTTCCGGAATCGTAATGATCAGCTGTTTCTCACTGATCTGGCGTCTGTCCCAGAGATTCATATGTACATAAGCCACCATGATCAGGGATAATACTACGGTAAATACTGCTGCATATCCGAGGTAACCCATACCAGTGATCAGGCCGGTTCCCATGGCGATAAAAATTGCTCCAATGTCTTTGGCACTTCCTGGAACACTTCGAAAACGAACCAGGCTGAAGGCTCCGGCCACTGCCACACCGGCTCCGACATTTCCGTTTACCATCATGATGACCACACATACCACCGCCGGCAGGATCGCCAGTGTTCTTACGAAACTTCCGTTGTGTCTGGTTTTGTAGCTGTATGCGCATGCCAGAATGATTCCGAGCACCAGTGATACTGCGATGCACACTAAAAACTGTCCCACCGGAATGACCGATGTGGTTGAGCTGTCAAAAATTCCCTGAAATAATGTATTAAGCATATTTGTCTCCTTTACTATTCAAATTCGTTCTTTTGTATATCTCTACAATCTGCCGGAGGTCCTATCAGATAGATGATGGCATCTTTCCTCCGATATAATTTTGTTGTTCACCGCCTATAAAAACGGGAGTTACCTTACCTCCGATACATCTTCTTTTCGTTGTTCCTGCCTCCATCAGCAGCGTTTTGTACGCAGTACCATATTTTGAAAATGAAGTGCGGTAAATATGATGTTCCGTTAAAAAGTGATTTAACCACAGCGGCATTGCATGTCCGATCTTGATCTCCGTCAGCACCTGTCCCGGCTGCAAAAGTGCCCGTCCATACACCGGACTGGTCAGATTCAGATCTTCTGTCCTCCACAGGATGTTCTGATCAAAGGTAATACGAAGCTCATGATCCTCTTTTCCGTAAAACGCTTCCCGCTCGTAGGACAGATACATCGCCGGTTGTATTTCTTTGTACAGACTCAGTGCATAATCCAGTTCCGAGCAGATCTGGCTGTGGGGGATCACATCCGCCCGCTGGCACAGATATTGCATGGCATCTTCGTAACTGGCACTGATCCTGCGTTTGTACACCACCTTTTTGTATTTTTTCTTTAACTCGATAAAAGCGGTTGTATCCGGTGTCGCCTGACCGTAAGTGCGAAGCCTTATTTTTTCTTTGTAAACGTGATTCTCTATGGAACGACGGATCAGCAGATACTGCGGTGTATCAAAATAGAGATTGCAGATGGTGCTTCTGCCAAAAGCATCTGCGATCATGTACTGCTCCATCAGTTCTTTTAATGCTGCAAGCTGTTCTAACGTCAACATATATTTATATTCATATCGTTTAAAAATTTTCTGCGCTTCCATTTGGTTTTGCCCTCCTTTTACAGAGAGTTTACAAAGAGAACCTTAATTGAACTTAAAAACGTTTTAATTTCTTTTATGGCTAAACGGCAGGCTATGAAAAAGAAATCCGTAAATTTTGTTCCGGCGGCTAACAATCGCCTGCCAGAAAAAAATTTACGGATTTCTTTCATTTACGTTTACGACCTTGTCATCTCTCTTTTTCTCCAGCTAATGAAACCATATACATCAAAGAAGAAAAATATTGTAAAAATAATCGTCACTGAAAAGTAGGACGGATCCTTCATGGTTGCCATAATCCAGAGTACGATCAGTACAATATCATTTGCGGCATATCCGACTGCATAATAAGAGGAGCGCAGCATTGTCAGTGACGCTGCTAAAAAACTTGTCGTAATAGAAATTGTGCTGAATATGATATTCGGTGTTTCCAATGCAGCCAAAATTTTGAAAAATATTATGGTGATAGCGGTACCGCTGGTAACCAACAGAAATATATGTTTTTTCGTCAGTTGCTGAATCTCAACTTCTTTTCCACTCTCGGACGGATTCCGGATCCATGTGATCGTTGACCAGATTGCCATCGGCATCGTCATTCCAAGATACGTCATCATCTCTCCCCAATAGTGAAACTGCCAGGAAATGATTCCATAAAGAACACTAAATAAGATCATCAGAATCTGTGACCACACGTTTCCTTTCGCCGCAATGATCAGGGATGTCACACCTACGCACGAAGCCACTAACGTCAGCACATTAAAATTCGCCGAAAAAATATTTGATACCACGATGATCAGCAGTGCCCCCAGCCAAACGGCCCATTCTTTTTTTGTTAAACTTGTAATCGGATTACTCATAACCGTTTCTCATCTCCTACTACAATATATTTATCGTTAATCTTCCTTACAGCCAGTAAGGACTCATCCATCTCACAACAAGAAAGTGTGCTATCGTACACTTACGTGCTTGCAATTATCAATAGCACATCTTTCTTGGCCGCGCCGAGCACGCTTGCGAAGCAATAACTTCTTCTCGTGCGAGTGCGCATCGCTTGCATGAAGTGCTTTTATTTGATAGGAAATTATGATGAATTTCCTATCAAACAAAAAAACGCCAGGATTCCTATCTTCTCAGACCTAACGATAGAAATTCTGACGCTTACCTTCCCTACCCGGTGGCAGGAAAGAGCCGTAATATATTTAATTTTTTATTCAGACAAGGAATTGCGAAAATATTTATCCACTCTGTAAAACAGACCAATCGTTACTGCCACCACAAATAGCAGAAAGATTATCACAATCGACATAGCATATTTCTGTGGAAATACAACTGCAATTACTCCGGAAATGGCGATTCCTGATGCAAGTAACAAAACTGGTTTTCCAAGTTGTTTTGCGTATCCTGCCTTATCCTTGGTTCTATCAAATACGTTTCCATGGACGAATGTATCATTTCCTTTCAGCAAAGAAATTCCCAAACCTATCATAATAACAGCAATGCACCATGTCGTAATACTAAATCCAATCATAACCAGCCACCTCTTCTTAAAATCCCACGTACACTATGCCATTATTATAACCTGCCGGTTATTCATTTTCAATCCAATCCTGCACATATTCTGGTGTTTCTCTGGTATAATCATCTTCCGACCATATCTGTTTTTCATCATAAATAATGCTTTTGCATGAAGTATCCAACTCCGCATATGCACTTCCATAAAATTCATTATTGTAGGTTTCCGCACGGCCACTCACTTTATCTGCGATGGTCAGCTTATACTCTTTTGCAGTTTTCATCGTTGCAGAACCATCTTCATTCAATACAAATGATGGTCTGTAAATTGCGCTTCTCCTGCTATCTGGCCACTGACAATATACATATACTTTTTGAATGCCGTTCTCTTTCACACAGTATACATCTTTCACTCGCATATTGCTCTCGTTTGTTGGAATCACAGGTACACAAAATACTACAAAAAAGAAAACAAGTGTAGCTACTGCAGAAATCACACAGCCGACAGCTATTTTACTTTCCACAGCTTTCCGGTTCTTTTTCACCATAGCCTGAAATCGGTCAGCTCTTTTCTTGGTCTCACTTTTTTCAAAAACAACAGGCACTCTTAACTGTTCGTATATACATCTACACGTCGAACACTGCTCTAAATGCTGACGCACTACATCTTTTGTGGTATCCCGAAGAAGTCCATCCTGATATAATGGCAGCAAATCCTGAACCATATCACAGGAAATCTGATTGATTTTATTTTTTTCAGACACTAAAAGCCACCTTCTTTCTTCCATTTGTCTAATATTTTTTGCTTTGCCCGATAATACACAACCCTCGCCCAGCTCTCTGACTTTCCAAATAAATCCGCAATATCCCGAAATGGAAGTTCTCCAAACGTCCGCAGGGAAAACACCTCTTTGTACGGTTCGTCCATTGTATGAAGAATTCTATGAATGACTTTCAACGTTTCCTGATTTATGATCATTGATTCAACGTTCTCGCCATTCCACTCCAGTTCTTTGTAAAGAACCTCATCCGATACGTTGCGTTTCTCTTTTTTCAATCTCTTCAACCAAATATTTCTGGCAATAGCACACAACCAGGTATAAATACTGGAATTCCCTTTAAACTCCGTCTTTTTATACAGCGCCCGGCAAAAAGTTTCCTGTGTAATATCTTCTGCTTCGGATGAATTATGACAAAGTGATAACACATAATAATATACCGCTTCATACTCTGCGATCAGGATATCCTGACTGATTTCATGTTCACTCATCTGTATTCACCCCCAAAAAACTTCATCATGATTTTGTTTTCTATAAATTAGACCCCATGGAAGCAAAATCGTTACAATATTTTTTATTATTTGTATAAAAACATTCCTGGCAGCATTTATCAAAAATAACAATCAACGATCGGACAGCACTGCAACGTAGAAGAAAGGTCTCCAACAATTTTTTCTTAGCGAGCGATTGCTAGCCGCGAAGACAAAATTGACGGAGACCTTTTTCGCAACCTACCGTTTATTCACTTTACCGTAGAACTTTTCAAACTCTATCGTTGAGTCACTTTACCGTAGAACTTTTCAAACTCTATCGTTGAGTCACCTTATCGGAGCGTAAAGCAGACATTCGCAATCCGCTTTTGTTACTTGCGTTCAAATTACAGACCTTTGAATACGAAGCTGAATGTCATCTTCTCATCGGCTTTCAGCAGATATTCCTCATGGATCCGTGCACCCCAGCTGTCATCACCTGCAATACCCATCTGACCTTTTGCAGCACGTACTACCGTGTAATGTACTTCCGGAAGTTCATACGGATGCATTGCATTTTCGATCTCATGCGGTGTATAAGGCAGTGCGGAGAACATCATCGGTCCGTTTGCCGGATCCATCTCGAACAACATTCCACGGCCTTTGCGGTCTGTTACTTTCGCCCAGCGAACTTCTTCTTTTGCACCACATTCCTGCGGAACCATGTAATGAGCCATATTATCAGCCACCATGTTTTTGTAGATGCCGAGTTTTGCACCATGTTTACGGTCTGCGTAAGTCTCAGCTTCGCCCAGTCCGTACCATTCCACATGATCATAGTCCGCATTGAACTTGAACATTACACCAAATTCCGGCATATCGCCCAGTTCTTTGACCGGATCATAAGTAAGGGTTGTTTTTACACGTCCATCTCCGAATACTTCATAGGAAATGTGGCATTCTGCCATCGGTGTAGTCGGCATTACATAAGTATAGGATACCTCTGCGGAGTGTTCTTTTACTTCCAGCTGTGGCTGATTTCCACCCACATAAATACCATCACGGTAATCTTTGTGGTTCAGATACATACTTGCGATCTTCCACTGTGCGTAACGCATCTGCATCAGGTTTCCGCAGTCGTTGTCAACCGGCGCACGCCAGAAGTTTGGCTTCGGAATGGATTCGATCATCTCACGGCCTGCATATTTATAAGATACCAGACCACCGTTTAATGCAGAGAACATCACTTCGAAATGCGCACCGCGGATACCGATATTGTGTGTGCTGCGGATGATCTCAATCTCATCAGTGCATACAACCGGCTCTTTTTCCACCTGATATACATACTGTCCGAAAGCTACTTCATGTCCTGCTTTTGCCCATACGGTATCCTCTTTCAGATGGAAAGATACCGTTACCGTATACTCGCCCGGACGCTCCTGTTTTGCAATCGGAAGATCATATGTCTCCTCACTCAGCGGTGCAACTGCAGTTGCCAGCGGTTTTGTGCAGATAACTTTTCCATCTTTTGCCAGAGTCACTTTTGCAGTATAAATATCTGTATTTACGAACAGATTCTTATTGATTACTGTTACTTTATCTTCACTTACTTTTGCTGTGATATTCTGATAGTTAAATTTTACTTCCTGCATCTTAGGAGAAGCCTCACGGTCTCCACCATATGCGATACCATTGCCACTGAAGTTATAATCGGTCGGACGCTCACCAAAATCTCCGCCGTATGCCTGGAACTCTTTGCCATAACGGTCTTTTTTATAAATGGACTGATCAATGTAATCCCAGATAAATCCACCCTGATATTTCGGCTCTGTATCAGTCAGATCTGTATATTTGTGCATTGCACCGCAGGAATTTCCCATCGCATGGGTATACTCACAACAGATAAACGGTTTGCTGTCATCTTTTGCAAGGAATTCCTTGATGGACTCCACAGACGGATACATCTGGCTTTCCATATCACTGGTATCGTTGTAGCTGCGGTCATGGAACAGACCTTCATAATGAACCAGACGGGTCGGATCCTCTCTTCGGAATAACTGTGACATTTCAAAAATATCTTTTCCACCGAAGGACTCATTTCCACAGGACCAGATCAGAATCGCCGGATGGTTTTTATCTCGCTGATACATAGAATTTGCACGATCCAGCATCATTTCCAGCCACTCTGGTTTATTGTGTGGAACAGTATATGTAAAGTCTTTGGTCATCTCAGCCACATCCCAGGAACCATGAGACTCCAGGTTGGTCTCATCGATCATGTACAGACCGAACTCATCACACAGTTCATAGATTTTGGACATATCCGGATAATGGCAGGTACGGATGGCATTGATATTGTTCAATTTCATGGTAATCAGATCCTTGCGCAGTTCCTCCTCGGATACATGACGACCACTGACAGAACTGAACTCATGGCGATTTACACCTTTGAATACAATACGTTTCCCATTCAATGTCATGATGCCGTCTTTCATCTCAAAGCGGCGGAATCCGACTTTCTGCGGAATGATCTCCTGTACGTTTCCATCTGCATCAGATACTGCCAGTTCCAGATCATATAACTGTGGATCTTCTGCACTCCAGAGTACCGGTGCATCCACCTTCCATGAAAATGTATCCTCGCCGGAGATTGCTTTTGTATCTTCCAGAACGGTCTCACCATCTTTGGAAAGAACAATTTTCAGCTGTCCGCTTCCCCATGTCTTTGTCACCAGTTCAAGCTCTGCGCTTGCCAGTGATTCTTCCGGGATCGCACGGATGCGGAGATCATTTACATGTACTTCCGGAACGGTATACAGATATACATCTCTGTAAATACCGGAAAAACGATAAAAATCCTGATCCTCACACCAGCTGCTGGCCGTCCACTTAAACACCTGTGCAGCCAGTTTGTTTTCTCCCTCTTTTACATACTCTGTCAGTTCAAATTCAGACGGAGTAAAGGAATCCTCGCTGTATCCAACAAACTTGCCATTCAGCCACAGAGCCAGTCCGCTCTCAGCGCCCTGGAAAGAAATAAATAAACGTTTTCCTTTCATCTGCTCCGGAACAGTAAAATATTTTACATAACTTGCCGTCGGATTAAAATGTGTCGGGATCTCACCCGGATGGATCTCCTCATGTCCTTCCCACGGATACTGCACATTTGCATACTGCGGTGCGTCATAACCTTCCATCTGGATATGTGCCGGTACATAAATGTCTTCCCAGTCTTTGCAGTTGTACTCTTCTGCCTCAAATCCAGGAATGGCACTCTCATAATTTCTCGCATACTGGAATTTCCAGAGTCCGTTCAGAGACTCGCGGTAAGAAGTCTCTTTGTCCCAGACTTCCTCCTCAGATGCGTAATACACATGATCAGAATGTGCATCCAGACGACCGTCACGGAAATATTCCGGATCTTTTACCATTGCGTAATCAAACTCTTTCATAGGTTCCTTCTCCTTTTTCAGATAATCCATATTCATTAACTGAATGAACTTCTTCGCATCCATTCAGCTGCGTTTCAGATATTTTTAGTATAGCAGATTTTGTACAGCAGGTGTATAATATGTTAAGCTAAAAAATATAACATTTCGAAACAGCAACTGTCAGATACATACAGGATTCAAGAATGCCTTCGACATTCTTGCTGCGAGATGCACGTCATGTAACGCATGACATATTCTTCTGCGCATCTCATGTATCTTACAACAGAAAGAAGTTTTTCTTATATATTAATCATACGATTTTCAGGAGTACCGAATATGCCTATTTTCTTCAGAAGCACACCCGTAAGTGCACCTTATATGTTTGATTCAATCGGAAACCACTGGTTAGAAGAAGAGACATGCCGCCCGGAAGGCTATCCCCACTATCACTATCTGCAGACGGAAACAGGATACGGAGAGATCGAGATTCAGGGGAAAATCTACGAATTACAGGAAAATGAGGGATTTCTCATAGCACCCTCCATCCCACATTCCTATAAAAGAAAATCCGATACCTGGTTCACTTTATTCGCCACATTTACCGGAACACTGGAAGCAAGTATCTCCTCTCTGGTACAGAACCGTTCTGTCATCTGGACCGACAACAGCCAGGGCATGGTGATCGCTGATCAGATTGCAGCATGTGTCGATATGATCTCTGCCAGCGGTCAGCAGGACACCCGCTATCTGTCCACCAGCTGTTACAGTCTGCTGCTGAACTTTACAGACTGCGTAAACGGTCCGTCTCACATGCAGGATCCGCTCTATCAGCGCTACATTATCCCGGTTGTGCAGGAAATAGAAACAAATTTTTCTTCGGATCTCACAGCTCAGGCATTAAGTGAAAAAGTATTTGTCTCCCCTCAGTACCTTTCCCGGCTGTTCCGACGCTTCTTTTCCTGCTCCGTGTATGAATATCTGACCATGCACCGCATCAACAAGGCCAAGGAACTCCTGCTGGTAAATTCTTACTTAAAAGTACAGGACATCGCCCGCATGACCGGTTTCTCCGACACCAGTCATTTTATTTCTATGTTCAAAAAGGCAACCGGCATGACCCCTCTGGAATTTCGCAGAATGCACTAGCACAGTTATTTAAGTTTAACCGCAAAGAAAAATATACTACACCAAAGCCGTCTTTCTTGCTTCAAGTGTAGTATATTTTTCTTAATTTTTCTCTACCGTACCAGTTCCCATAACGAATCACCTGTATATTCTTTTACTTCACCATCCTCAAACCTTAAAACTGTCGGCACCTCATCGACATTTATTTCATCTAATATTTGTTTCATTTCCTGTTTATTATCATATCGATCCTGCTCCGTATTATAATAATAAACAGGTTCTGATATTGTAGATGCATATTTTTCAATCAACGGATAAGCATCCTGACATACAGAACAGGAATCCCGCCCAATATAAACATACTGATTTATATTATTTTTTAATATACAATCTAATTCATTCAAATCAACAGAAATTACTGTTTGCTTTTCCTGCTCATATGTCTTCTTTATATCTAAATAATTAACAGTTTCAAACACCGTGCATATATATCCAAATACAACAAAAAATAGCCCAACAATGCTAAACACTATACGTGCTTTTTCCTTTTTTACACAGTTAGCAATGATACAGAGTGCAATAACAAGTGCAGAAATAATATACGGTATAGATGAACTCCATTCATCTATAAGATATCCTCTTGTCGGATATTCATCTCTCATATCCATTGCCCAGGAACCGAAACAACATCTAAAAAAAATATAAACGATTGATAAAATATTAAATATCGATTTCACTCTTTTAGGAAATATCCATTTCACTTAACCACCCTCTTTTTACGGATTACACCTTTTTTTAACCGTTTCTGCATATCCGACATTTGGACGTCCCGGTTCTAAATTCCAGGGATTTTTTGACTTTGCAAAATATGAATGACACATAAATTGGTCTTTCATTCCAGCCGTATTTTTCCAATTTACACTACCATTAAACGTAAAATTTACAGTTGACCATGCCGCATTTCTTTGTGCAACAGTTTCAAATATAATTCTCCGATATAAAGATAAACTAACTTCACCAGACCTAGTAATCCACTTACCTTCTGTAAAATATGTAGAAAACTTTTCAGCCTGAGTAGCAACAATATTTATTCCAACTTCCACATCTTCATCTGAAACAGCAAAATTCTTTGCTCTTGGGTATATGTAACGCTGCGTTACCACATTGTCTTCTAAAGATAATTCAACAGAAATATTGTCGTTTTCAGGAATAATATTTTCTACATATCCAACCAACGACTGATCGGAATCATATATTAAAACAGCTTGATCATTTTCATTTTCTTCATCGCATACATACTCAAGATATCCATCATCTGGTATATTTATCTTATATTTGAATGTATCCTCATTAAAAAAAAATGTATGTTTTTTAGGTTCGCAGGAAATTATTACTTCTTCTTCCTTAAGCTGATTTTCAGTATATTCAGCAATTTGGTCTGCACTATAATTAACAGTAATTTTTTCATCTGTACCTATAGTAACCGTTTCCTTATAATTTGAAAATACTTCTGTCGCATTAGCTGTAATATTACTTCCCACACCCAATGTTACTGTCAAAACCGTACAAATAATTAATTTTTTCATTATATGTCCCCTCCCAATTATTTATATAAGCACTGTGCTTGATTTTAATATAGCAGAAATTTCTTACAACACCACTTAACAAATCTTACATTTTCTTAAATCGCATTAAAATAAAACATATATCTAAAAATTTATGTTACTATATTTACATCATAAAAATATTTTTGTTTAAGGTGATGAAAATGAAACAAACTATTTTAATTGTAGAAGACGATAATGATCTCAGGGAAAACATTTGTAGCATCTTACAAAATGAAGGATTCCAAACTATGGAAGCAATCAACGGTACTCAGGCTCTGGAAAAACTTATGCCTTTCGTATCGCTGGTTATTCTTGACATTATGATGCCTGGTATTTCCGGTATTGAAACCTGCCAGAAAATACGAAATTTTTCTTATGTACCTATTTTATTTCTGACAGCCAAAGCATCAGAAAGTGATAAGGTGCATGGTTTTTATGCCGGTGGGGACGACTATTTAACCAAGCCATTTTCTTATGTGGAACTAGTGGCCAGAGTCCGGGCACTTTTACGCCGAAACGAATTTTACAAAAATCACAGTTCTGATTATCAAAGCACAAGCGCAACAGAAACATTACAACGGCACAATGTTATACTGACTGTAAATCCACCTCAGGTAACCGTCCGCGGAACTATAGTAGAACTAACCGATACAGAATTTGAATTACTCTATCTGTTTTTGAAATATCCAACAAAAATTTTTTCTATCCAGAATTTGTATGAAAGCATCTGGAAAGAACCTTTTTTTACTTCCTGCGCAAATACAGTCATGGTGCATATCCGCAGATTACGAATTAAAATCGAAGAAAAGCCAGAAAAACCGATTCTGATCCAGACTGTCTGGGGAAAGGGGTATCGCTATGGATAATTATCATTCTATGTCATCCATAAAAACGACAAAAACTTATCATCATAAAATTGTTGGACGGCTTTTCATCTCCCTGCTACTTGGAGTAAGTATTTTTGTTGTTATTTTTCTGTTCGGTATAAAAATACTGGACTTTCATTTCAGGAACTCCGATTATTTGTATCGTATAGAAACATCCCGCATGTATTCTTTCCAAACTTGGGTAACAGACAATAACATATCGTCTACCGATACCCAGCAGTTTCTTACATGGATGAACAAACATAATCTTTTCAATATGCTCATTCAAAAAGACAACATGTTTGTATTCAGCAACATTTCTGGACGCAATTTCTCTCCTGCCGCAACAACCCAACTGTGGGATCTGTTAAATTATGCTGATCGCAACTCACACCAAATCTTTTTTTCAGATGGGATGGCTTCTGTATTTATCTATGAAGGATTTGAACATAAATTTTATCTTCTTCTCCTTCTAAGTGCCGGGCTACTGGGAATTCTCGCCTCTGTGCTCATCCTTTTTCCTGCTCAGAAAAAAGATATTGACCGTATTCATGCCTTAAATATCAGACTTTCTGACATCGGAAATGGTAATTTATATACAGCCTTTCCCGTCACTGGCGATGATGAAATCGCATACCTTGCCTCCGGCATTGAAGCTATGCGCGCTTCCCTACTGGAAAAAGAACAGCATGAACAGGAAATGAAACAGGCTCAGCAGCGACTGGTGCTCGGCATGGCACATGATCTGCGCACGCCACTCGCTACCCTTCTGACCGATCTGGAACTCCTGAAACGGCAGCCCACAGAAGCAGACAAACTGAAATATGCCGAGCGTGCCCTGGTAAAAACGCAGGAAATCCGCACACTCTCCGACCAGCTATTTGAATATTTTCTTGCCTCCGCAGAGGAACCGATTCTTCTGGAGCCCTGGGAATCTGCCGAATACGCTCTGGGAGATTATCTCTCTGAACTGTATCTGTATCTGTCACAGGAAGGCTTTCAGATATGCACGGGCGATTTATTTCCACAGGAAGTCAGCGTTCGTATCCACATGGAATATATGAACCGCATTATTAATAATATTTTTTCCAATATTCAAAAATATGCGGACAGACAGGAACCCATTTTCTTCAGCACCAAACTGGCAAACGGATACCTGATCATTTCATTCCGAAATAAAATTGCCACAACCTCTTATTCCTCCAGCACCGGAATCGGAGTAAAAAACATCGCATTGATGATGCAGAAAATGAACGGAAAAGTCGAACAGCAAACAGATGCAGAGCATTATGAGATACAATTACACTTTCCGATTTATCAAGACAACGCTTCCTCTGAAACAACTAATTAGCACTCACCACTTATAGAAATTTAAGTATTTTCCTTAGGGTCTCACATACATTCGACTTGAATTTTGTTCAGTGCAAAACGTTTGTCACAGTTCCCTTGTATTTGCTTCGAAAAAGGAGATATCGGTTGTCCTGATATCTCCTTCTTGAATTTCATTTCAATTTTTGCTAGTATTACACACGGATGTCAAGAATGCTCCCGCATTCATGTTGTTCATCTCACATTTGATAAACAAAGTGAACATACTGGTTTTCTCTGGTTATCTGTATCAAAACATATTACAATTACACATTCACTGTACAGGAGGACTTGATATATTATGAGTGAAATAGATTGCGCAGATCAAAGACATATTTTTCGCGGGGAGCTGGCTCTGCTTCTGGTTATTATAATGAACAGTTTCGGTGTCGTGCTGATGCTCTATTCCGGTTCTGGAATTTCCGCTATTTCCAGTGTACCTTACGCATTTTCAGAAGTATTCCCATTTCTTTCGCTTGGCACATGGACCTACATCTTTCAGGCTATTCTGATTGCCTCGCTGATGTTCCTGCGAAAACGGTTCGTGGCAGAATACCTGCTGAGTTTCGTGGTCGGTTTTGCCTTCAGTATGATGCTGGATGTACACGAAGGATGGATCTCCATTCTGCCGTATAACATTCCAATGCGAATTATTTATTTTGTTATCAGCTACCTGCTGCTCTGCCTTGGAATCGCACTCTCCAACCGCTGCGGACTGCCGATCATTCCGACAGATCTCTTTCCACGGGAATTGTCCGCTATCAAGAATTTTAAATACTCAAAAGTAAAAATATCCTTTGATGTTATCTGTCTGGCAACCACCGCACTGATCACAGGTATTGGACTCGGACGCATCAAAGGACTTGGCATCGGAACGGTACTGGCAGCATTCACCATGGGAAAAGTCATCGGTATCGTCGGTGAGAAACTGGATAAACACTTCCGCTTCGTGACTTTCCGGACGGTTAAATGATTCTGTTTCTTGGCGGTTTAAATTTTCAGTTATAAAAGCAAAAACGAAGAATCCTGTCGGGACGCTAGACGTTCTCTACCTTCGTTTCACAGCGTTTTCATCGCGCTCGTTCCCACGCCTGAAAAAGAGGTCGTTCCCACTCGCGCAAAAACTTGTGAAACTCAGTCGATCACTTAATCGCTTACCCTGACAGGATTCTTCGTTTTCTCCATATCATATCTGTGGAATTAGGATTCTCATTTATATCTGCGCGTGCACAAAATGTTTCATAGCTGTATGGCACGCGCGGTACCCTGGTGTCATCATGTAAATGGGGCAATAAGAAAACATCCAAAGACAAGACGGTAGGGCAATTTTCGTCATCGGAGTGAGCATAGCCCGCCTCCGTGAGTGTGTCTGAGCACGCAGTTTCTGCGTGCGAGTTCGCGGGAGACGGCGGAAATAAGCGGCGCAACGAAGATAGAAAATTGTCCGTGTCTGTCTTGGATGTTTTTTATTGTCCATTATATGACAATGACACCCGATCCAGCACCCTTCCGAAGCCACGCTCAAAAAGCACACCATAAACGGCCCCGAAAAAGTTATTGAAGATCCGGAAGAATATCGCCCCCGGAAGTCCGAGAATTCCCACCGCAATGGACAATGCCCCGAAAGTATTGAACACAGCCTGGCAGCCATACGTCGCTGACAGTCCCACTCCGATACCACCGATGATGCCCACATAGTTGTAGATGGACGGCGGCAGGAAATAGTACAATGCCAGAAATACAAAACATCCCACGATATTGCCCGGCACTCTGGCTTTTGCACGTTTCTTTGCATCCTCATGGAAAGGCACCAGAATGGACATGGCTGCGATTCCGATCCACATCCGACGCGGAACATGCAACAGACCTGCGATCAACATGGCTGTGGTCACTCCGAACACCATGGTGATCTGCCATCTTGTCCGCAGGGAATGCAGGTTGAACTCCTTAAAAATATCTCGCAGACCACGCTTATATACTCTTTTCCGGTGATTCCGGTAATAAACGATCAGCGTTGCCGCTGCCCCGATTCCCATGGCGATCAGACGCTGTATGTACAGATCTCCGGTCACATCATTCCCATAAAGCAGAAGGTAACTGAGCAGCAGTGTAGAATGATTAAACATCACCACATTGTGGCATCCAAGCACCATAAGCAGCAGGATACATACCGTGTTCACCAGAAATTCCTGGACCAGACTGCCTGCATTCGCCAGCCGCGGGCCAAACGTCAATATTGCAAACATGATTGCCAGCGCACCCATAGCATGCGGTGTACGGATTCCGAAATCAGCGAACCGAAATGCCATCACACACAACAGCACCACAACACCTACGATACTGTTCTCATTTCCAAAGATTTTACTGAATCCAATGACCACTGCCATACAGAATGCCATGGTCAGAAAAATTTTAAACAAATAGATTGCCGTATGGCGTATCTTGTCTTTTCGATTGGTACAGCTGCGGATCAGCGCCTTGGAACCGGCCTGATTCAGCTGCAATTCCTGATATACTGTCATTCCTTTTTCCTCCGAAATACAAAGAGTTTACTGATGATATAATTCAGCACCAGGATCACGATCTGCGCCGCAAATTTTACAAGCACACTGTTTCCGTGAAGCAGCGTGATAAAAATAAACAGAAGCAGTTCCTCTACGCCCAGTGTAAACAGACGTCCGCCGTAAAACTTTGCCATTTCCCGGCAGACACCGGAAAAACCGTTGATCTTTGACTGAAATACCCAGATTTTATTTGTAACATATGCAAAAGTCACCGCAAAGATCCAGGAAATAACGTTGGCGATCAGTTCGTTGATCCCCAGCCCCACATTGACCCAGGCATAGGAACCGATGCTGACGATGGTGGTCAGCCCGCCAAACAGCAGATACAGCAGCATTTCTTTATTTTTCTGATAAAACGGTTCAAAAATCCGAAGCAGGGGCAGATGCATCATCCGGTCAAAGATATCTTCTTTCTTCTGTTCCATGCGATCACTCCTTCTTCTCCAGCACTTTTTTCACCACATACACCGGCCGGTGTTTTCCCTGGATATAAGTCTTGGCGAGATATTCCCCCAGAATTCCCATGACCAGCAACTGTACACCGCCGAGGAACAGCACTACAACGATAGTGGTCGCATAACCCGGCACATCAATCCCGGTGAGCAGGGTGTGTGCAATGATGATGATACCGTATACAATGGCAAAAACGGATACCAGCGCTCCACAGAAGGTCGCCAGCTGCAACGGCATGGTAGAAAAGGAAATGATTCCTTCCATAGCATATTTGATCAGCTTGCCAAAGCTCCATTTCGTGGTTCCGGCAAAACGCTCCGCCGCCTCATACGGAATGTATTCTGTCTCAAATCCCACCCAGGAAAACAGTCCCTTGGAAAAACGGAAGTATTCCGGCATATCCAGCAGTGCCTCCTGTACGTTTCTGCGGAACGTGCGGAAATCACTGGCATTTTCCCTCAAATCAACTTCACTGAGACGGTTGATAAAACGGTAAAAATGATCTTTGCACCATCCCATGAACTTTCCTTCATGGCGTTCTTTCTGGTAAGCTGCTACCACATCTACCTCCGGTTTTTCCTCCAGGATCTCCGTCATATGCTTTACGATCTTCGGATCCTGCTGCAGATCCGCATCGATGATGGACAGATATGTTCCGGTCGCATAATGGAGACCGGCATAAATAGCGGATTCTTTACCGAAATTTCTGGAAAAATTGATCACCAGAACATTGCTGTACTTCTCATGCAGCTGCTGCAGTTTTTTATAGGTGTCATCTTTACTGCCATCGTTTACAAACACCACCTCGAATGCATCCGGATCAAATACCTCAAGGCATCTTTCATAAAACGCATCTACGTTCTGGGCTTCGTTGTAACATGGTACGATTAATGATAATTCTGTCACGTGTCTCTCCTGTCTCTTGAATCAATAACGCCTCCGGCAGATCTGCCGGAGGCTGCCATCTTTCTCAGTTTCTGATTAAGCGTTAAGCTCTGCGTGTACACAGTTTAATGCAGCTTCAATGGTATCGTCCATATCGTAATATTTGTACATACCAAGACGGCCGCCGAAGATTACATTTCCTTCTTTTGCTGCCAGCTCTGCATATTTCTCATAGAGGCTGAGGTTCTTCTCGTTATTCATCGGATAATACGGTTCATCCCCTTTGCTCCATGTCTTCGGATACTCTCTGGTGATAACGGTATCCGGCTGTGTGCCATAAGTAAAATGTTTGTGCTCGATGATTCTGGTATACGGTACTTCATACTCTGTGTAGTTTACAACAGCGTTACCCTGATAGTTCTCTACACCTTCCAGTACCTCTGTCTCGAAGTTCAGGGAACGGTACTCCAGTTCACCATAGCAGTAGTTATAATATTCATCGATCATACCTGTGTATACGATCTTGTCAGCCTGCTCCATGAAAGCTTCTCTGTTTTTCAGGAAATCCTCTTCCAGTTTTACTTCCACACCATCCAGCATGCGCTCGATCATCTTGGTATATCCCTCTACCGGAATTCCCTGGTAATCATCGTTGAAATAGTTGTTGTCATAAGTAAAACGTACCGGGAGACGTTTGATGATAAAGGAAGGAAGCTCTGTGGCACGTTTGCCCCACTGTTTCTCTGTATAGCCTTTTACCAGCTTTGTATATACATCCGGTCCGATCAGGCTGATGGCCTGCTCTTCCAGGTTCTGCGGATTCTCTACATGATAAGCCGCTTTCTGCTCCTCAATCTTTGCCTGCGCCTCTTTCGGAGTTACCACACCCCAGAGTTTGTTGAATGTGTTCATGTTGAACGGCAGGTTGTAGATTTCACCTTTGTAATTTGCTACCGGTGAGTTTGTATAACGATTAAATTTTGCAAAACGATTTACATAATTCCATACTGTCTCATTGGATGTGTGGAAAATATGTGCGCCATACTGATGAACATCGATATCTTTTACCTTATCGGTATAGATATTTCCTGCAATATGATTTCTTTTGTCAATCACCAGACATGTTTTTCCGGCTTCTTTTGCTTCGTGTGCAAATACAGCACCAAACAATCCGGCTCCTACGATCAGATAGTCATACTTCTTCATGACATGTTCCTCCTTCTTTTCCGCTTTTTATTCTGCTCCTTCTTTAGCAAATACAACTTTAAATGTTTTTAAAATGATCTTCAGATCAAGTTTCAGGCTCCAGTTTTCGATATAATATGCATCCAGACGGACAATTTCCTCGAAATCCGTGATCTCGCTTCGTCCGCTTACCTGCCACATACCGGTCAGTCCCGGTTTCATACTCAGACGTACTTTGTGATGCAGGTCATATGCCGCTACCTCATCCACTGTCGGCGGGCGGGTGCCTACCAGACTCATATCACCGCGGAGAATATTGTAAAACTGCGGTAATTCATCGATACTCAGGCTTCGGATGATATTTCCGATGCCCTTGCCCGGTCCTTTTTCACTGCCGATAATACGCGGATCATTGTCCATTTTAAACATATTACCCTGCATCTTATTCTGGGCCATCAGTTCTTTTTTCCGTTCCTCCGCATCCATATACATGGAACGGAATTTATACATTTTGAAACGACGGCCATTTTTGCCGACACGCTCCTGGCAGTAGAAGATCGGTCCCGGTGATGCCTTGTAGATCAGCGGAGCCACAAAAATAAATGCGATTCCGGTGATGGCGCATCCCACGACACCTGCCGCGATATCCGTCAGGCGCTTCAGTCCCATCGGAAGGCTACTTGCCGTATTGATACTTGTGGTCATACAGGTGTATCCGCCGATGCGCTCTACCACACGGTTTGGCAGTGCGCGATCCGTATAGTCCAAGGCAATATGCACGACAACACCCATCTGAAGCAATGTCCAGGTAAGGTCATCCACTTCTTTCTTGTTCTCAGGTATCTTGATCATAACCTCATCGATGACATTTTTCTGGACATATTCCAGCAGGTTGTCCTTGTTACACACTACCGGAATCCGCTCAATAACGGTGTCCTCCAGATCCTCATCCATAATGGCCAGACCGGACAGATTAAATCCATTGTACATACGGTTAGAGAACTGCTGCACCATCTCTGCTGCATATTCCTTCGTACTGATAACAAGGAAGTTCGGCTGATTCTTTCCCTTCCATATGATGCGGCGGACATTCAGCTTCCACAGAAAACGTCCCACCAGCATAAAGATGACGGTAAAACCAAAGGAAGTCAGAAATACCTGTCTGGAAAACCAGAACGCCTGCTTCGTGACATACAGATACGCCATTACGACGCCCCACATCACGATGTTGTGTACCAGTACAGATTCTATCTCACGCACAAAACTTCTCTTCAAAATATTCTTATATGTTCCACGCAGCAACACATAACAGATGTCAATAATGATCAGGAGAATATTTACATGCGCATATAAGCTCGTTTCGCGATAAATCCGCATTGTCTGATGACGGAAAAAATATGCTGCCAGATATGCAATCTGAATGCATAACAGGTCGATCAGCATAAAATCGATATGTTTCCACCATCCCAGTTTTTTCTTTCGATTCATAGCATCCCTCGTCTTTGTGCTTTTGTTGACTGATTACTTGTTAGCTAAACGGTTCAATCCGCTGAAGAATGCACGGATCGTAGCTTTTGTGATATTGGAGCTGTCGCCTGCGCCAAACAGTACCTTGCCGGTACGATTGTCACGCATCTCAATGTAAGCAGCTGCCCGCGCATGGGAACCGGATCCCAGCGCATGCTCGGAATAGTTCAGGACGCGCACATCCAGATCAAACTCTTTGTTGATAGCTGTCTTGACTGCATCCAGAGGACCATTTCCGCTTGCTTCAATATGGTACGGTTTCTTCTTATATTCAAAGTCAATGGTTGCCACACAGTCTTTGTCATTGACATCTTCCACGCGGATCTTCTTGAACTCAAAAGGATCATCCAGTGCAATGTACTCATGCTTGAACGCATCAAAGATCTGCTCCGGTGCAATCTCGCCGCCCTGCTCTTCAGACATTTTCTGGATCACATCGGCAAACTCCTTGTGCATCTCCTTCGGAAGCTTGTAGCCGTACATGGATTCCATAACGAAAGCCACGCCGCCTTTTCCAGACTGGCTGTTGATACGAACCACCGGCTCGTACTCTCTGCCGATGTCTGCCGGGTCGATGGGCAGATACGGAACTTCCCAGATACCGGTGTTGCGCTCATGCAGTGCATGCACACCTTTGTTGATGGCATCCTGGTGAGAACCGGAAAATGCGGTAAATACCAGTTTTCCGGCATACGGATGACGCATGTCGATATCCATCTTGCAGCATCTCTCATATACATCAATGATTTCTTTGATATTTTCGATATTTAATTCCGGATCAATGCCCTGTGAGAACATATTGTAAGCGATATTTAAAATATCGATGTTACCGGTACGCTCTCCGTTTCCGAATAAAGTACCCTCCACACGGTCAGCACCTGCCAGAAGACTCAGCTCAGTAGCTGCGATACCGGTTCCACGGTCATTGTGCGGATGTACACTTAAAATAATAGATTCCCTGTTTTTGAAATGTTTATGCATCCACTCGATCTGATCCGCATAAACATTCGGGGTATTCATCTCTACGGTTGCCGGAAGGTTGAAGATGATCTTGTTCTCCGGTGTCGGCTCCCAGACATCCTGTACTGCCGTACAGATATCCAGTGCAAACTCAACCTCTGTTCCGGTAAAGCTCTCCGGAGAATACTCCAGCTGGATATTTCCGTCAAAATTCTTTGCACGCTCTTTTACCATCTGGGTTCCTTCGATGGCGATCTGTTTGATCGCTTCTTTATCTTTATGGAATACAACGTCACGCTGAAGGACAGATGTGGAGTTGTAAATATGTACAATGACATTTTTGATACCCTGGATCGCCTCAAAGGTACGGTCGATCAGATGCTCTCTGCACTGGGTCAGAACCTGAACCTGCACATCATCCGGAATCATGTTCTCATCAACCAGCTTGCGTAAGAAATCGTACTCAATCTGGGATGCAGCCGGAAAACCGATCTCAATCTGCTTGAATCCCAGTTTCAGAAGCAGCTGGAACATCTCCATCTTCTCTTCTACATTCATCGGCTCGATCAGTGCCTGATTGCCGTCACGCAGATCCACGCTGCACCACATCGGTGCATGTTCGATCTCTTTGTCCGGCCATTCACGCTCCGGATAATGTAATACCGGAACTCTTTTATATTTTTTGTAATTTAACATATGTATCTCTCCCGTGATATAACATCCTGGCAGACTGGATTCTCTTTTTTCAATCATTTTCTGGCATAATTTTCCAGATTTTTCTCAAAAAAGAGCGCAAGATGCCTGTCATATTTTCCTTGCTAAATATATATATTATATCATCTATCTTAACCTTGCAAGATGGTTTTTCTGAATAATTCATGAAGATTTCCAAACAAACCCTTAACACATACGTTTTTTCATGCCGCAGATCACTTTTTCCGTTCCGGCATACACGATCTGATGGTCCGCTCCAGCGCCAGATATTCTTCCTCTGTCAGCTCTGTATCTGCATATACCGCTTTCTGTATGATCTGCAGATACCGGTTCCAGTCCTGCTCCGGATACAGTTTCTGCAGGTTCTCTGCATATTCCCGATCCTTCATCTGCCTTCCGGACAATTTCTTCTCCTTTACCAGCCGCCGGTAAAACCTTAGGTTCAGCATCCTTGCCGCCCGGCTGTAACGGCCGTTGTTCCGTGCCCGGGCAAACTCTTTCTGCCAACGTGTCTCCCTGCGTTTTTTCTCCTGCAAAACCAGAAGCAGTACCGCCACTGCCGCTGCTGCCGGAACGAACACCCTCGCCATCATTTTCCAGTTGATCGATCTGTTTTGTGATACATAGAATCCGCTTCCATCCGAACCACCGTTTTTGCCGGTTGACGTCTGATCGGTCTGTGCATCGGAAACATCTGATGGATCCTGGGTCGGCTGTTCTGCCGACTGTGTCTCCTGCGCAGAAGAATTTTCATCCGCAGGATCCATTGCCGCCTGATCCTGCTCCGGATCCGTATAAGTTCCTCTGATCTTGTCCCGCTCAGCGGAATCTTCCTCCGACGGTGTCATCTCCACCGGAAGCCATCCATAGTCATCCAGATACACTTCTGCCCATGCATGTGCATCCGAATCCGGGACAGAACATTCATATCTGTATTCTTCTTCCTGAGACTCCGTTTTCGTAAATTCATCATTTTCCACCCGATAACCGCTGACATAACGGGCCGGAACCCCCAGTTCACGCAAAAGCAGTACCCCTGCGGAAGCAAAATGTACACAGAATCCTCCGTTTTTCTCCTTCAGGAAAAATTCAACAGGATCCATGTCTCCCGCATCCGGGATCTGTTTCTGGTAAGAATAAGACATCTGCAGGGCAGAAGAAACCGCATCGCACAGCTGCAGACGGGCAGAATTTTTCTGTACCGGATCATCCAGAGCTCTGAATATACCGTCATATTGTGATTCCGACCGCAGCTCCTGTGCAATCTGTTTCAGTGCCACCATATCCTCCGGTACATCCAGATACGTTTCCTCTACATAGTCATTGTATGCCTCATAAAATGCGTCGTATTTTGAAAACGTCTGCTCATCATTATAATACAGATCCGAAACACCGGTTCCAAGCCAAAACATCTCCGCAGTTCCTCCCAGTGCAACCACATCCATATGCGTATCCTTTTTCTGTTTCCGGAACTGATAATCCCCCTCCAGGGTGTACCCTTCCGTCATGGTGTCTATTTCCGGTCCGTAGGGCAGGTAAAGTGTCTCGTTATGCAGCCCGGTATACCTGATGTCATAGTGCATCTCCGGCAGTGCATATGATGCCACGCTTATCCCCAGAAGATCCTGGTACTTCTGTGCGAATTCATTTGCCACAGCCACTGCCGGATCCAGATCCTGACAGTCCTCATATCCGGAAAACCGATCCGCTGTCAGTGCAAATTCTTTTTCCCGGGTCCAGTGTCCATCCTTATAGGTATCCGCATAGGTTCCTCTCAGATACAAGGTATTATGCAATGCCACCTTCGTCCGCACCTGAAGCATCTCTTCCCCGGTATACTCCGGATATTTATTGGAAATGATTCCGTCCTGTACATTTGACGCACCGGAAAACAGACCTGCGATCTGCCGCTCCAGCTTTTTCTGCACCGGCAGCATCTGCTGTTCCTTTGCCGCAAACCAGTCCGCCGCCGTGGAACAGGTCACCATCGCCAGTGCCAGTGTTCCTGCCAGGATTCCCGTCAGCAGACTGCTCATTCCGATATTTTTCTTCTTATTCCAGCTGACAGAGGCCAGCAGGATCAGACAGAGAAAAGTGCCCGCCAGTCCTGCAAAATCCGGAGCTTTGCCCACGCACAGCCCGAAGATCACCACCGCTGCCGGAAGTGCCGCCAGCCAGATACTCCTTTTCCGCTCTGCGGCAATGGTCTGTAAGATAAGAAAAACCGCTGCCGCTATCAGACTCAGGAAAACACTCCCACAGAGTTCCACCGTTGCACTGTCTGAAATCACAAGTCCGCCGTCGGACACTGCAATATCCATGCCTTTATAATGACTGATAAATGCTTTTATCAGCAGCTCCACATACCAGAATCCCTGCTCCAGCTGATCTGCCTGCAGATAAGCCACTCGAAGCAGCACGGCACCAACGCTTCCGAATATCGCCAGATTTCCGATATGCCGCAGCCGTTTTTTCTGAAGGAGCTCACCGCACACCGTGTTCCACACACTGCTGCCTGCCGCCAGTCCGCCGCCGCATGCAAATACCCAGCGAAAGATTTCCAGCGATGGAAACAGGTATTCCACCAACCGCCCGGTGCTCCACAGAACTGCCAGCGCCAGCACACATGCAAAAAGTGCCCGCAGGCTCACATTACAGTACCAGTTCCATCTGCCCCATTGACTGGCTGAGTTTTTCTTTGTCTGCTTTTCCAATAATTTCACCCTCACATTTAATTTCAAGATCCGCTGTTACCACCAGCAGATGCACCAGACGCTCATAACGATACTTCTCCTTATATGCCTGCAGCACATCCACCCTTTGCTGTATCTGCACATCCACCTTCAGGAAACGGTACAGAAACAGGTAAAAACTTTCCTCATCCTCCACTCTGCTCCGCAGGATCCCCGCTTCTTCCCGACTGTACCAGGCCACATAATGCGCACATTTCTGATCCATCAGGGAAAAAGACAGCCCCGCCACCAGTTTCAGATAATCCGTCCGGTCCGTTCCCGCTTTTGTCCCGCCAAAATCCATCAGGATCGTGACCGCACATGCCTTCGGCATACTGTGTTCCTTCACCATCCAGGTATCCGCCTTCGCACTGAGTTTCCAGTGGATATTCTGCACCCGGTCTCCCCGTTGAAATTCCCGTACATCAAAAAGTTCCGAGGGATCGTACCCCGGCCGGAATTCATCATAGCGGTCCGCATCCCCGAAGAAATTGCGCACGGCATCTGTCAGCTGCACCGGCACATAACAGATCTCCGGAAGCACATCCACAGACACACACTGATCGAGCCTCCGTGTCACATAAAAAAATCCTGTCAGATCATAGACCCGTATCTTTTTCAGGCAAAATTCATAACAGCCCGGCTTTTTTGGCACATACGGATACACCGCATTTCCGTCCATCCATTTTTTCTTCGTTTTCCCGGAAAATGTATTTCTCACTTCCAGCAAACAGCGCACCTTTCCCGGCTGTAATTTTCCTTTTATTTCCACAGGCAGGGACACGGGTACGCTTTCCTCCTGTGAAGCCACCGCAAAGGGAACCTCCAGCCGCACCTTACATTTCTTCCTGAACCACAACACTTCCACATAACTGAATCCCAGAAAAAAGATCAGCGCAAATCCGGTCAGTGCCATCGCGGAACTGCCATAGATCATGGACATATAAAACAGCCATACAATAACGGCCGCCGCTCCTCCCAAACGCAACATAATTTCTTCTCCATAAACTATCTACCATGTACTGCTATTCGTTATTTTTTTATCTTCCTGATACATATAGCAGTTTCTTTTCAAACACCCTTCAAGTCGAACGCATGTGAGACTTGGTGCGTGATTCTGGTCAGCGTAAGCTGACATATTCTTCTCAGAATCACTGCACATCCTCGCGGAGCGTTTATCTCAGTCGGAGATTGAACTCCCACTGAGAAAGATTTGTTATTA
>JALESO010000055.1 GCA_022781925.1 Lachnospiraceae bacterium | reverse complement strand
ATCTCTCCACGATTTGCGATTAATATTTTGTGAAACATCAGCAAGCCTCCTTAGTCATCCAGTTTTTTTACCTTAAACAGTGGCTGGCCATATTCGATCTTCTGCTCATTGCTGGCCAGGACGGCTTCGATTTCACAGTCAAAATCACTCTCAATCTCGTTCATTAATTTCATTGCTTCCAGAATGCATACGGTCTGTCCGGCTTTGACTCTGTCACCGACTTTTACGAAAGCTTTTGCTTCCGGAGACGGAGCGGAGTAGAACGTACCGACGATCGGAGAGGTGATGTAGGTCTCGTCCTCTGCCTCTTCTTCCACCGGGGCAGCAGGAGCAGCCTGCGCAACGGTGACTGCAGCTTCTCCCGGAACCCCCATGGTTCCGCGGCGGCTCATTTTGATCTTTGTATCGCCTTCCTGGATGGAAAACTCCAGCATGGAGGAATTTTCGATAATCTGTACAAGTTTTTCAATCTGTTGTAAATCCATGATAATTTGTTACTCCTTTGATGTAGTGTTAGTCCTGAAACAGTTTTGATAAACGTTTTGCCACAAGTCTGCAGTCCAGAACTTCTTTACACGGCTGATAGATCTGCTTGCGGAATTCCTGTAGTTCATGAAGCTCATCCTGCATGAGCTGCTGGGCTTCTTCCACGGTGACTGCCTGAAAACGTACCTTGTGGTCGGTTTTTCGCTGAACCAGTTTCGGAATATCCACGGAAATGACGGTGGCAATTTTGGCATATCCGCCGGTGGTCTGACGGTCGGAAAGCAGAATGATCGGTTTTCCGTGGCTTGGCACCTGGACAGATCCGAAAGCGATTCCGTCGGAAATGATATCCGAGGTGGTCTTGTATGCGATGAACGGTCCTTCCAGACGGCATCCCATACGGTCAAATTCGCTGGTTACGGTATATTCGGATTCCAGAAATGTCTTTCTGCCTGCGGCGGTAAATGCCTTATCCTGCGGTCCCATAATGACACGCAATGTCACCTCGTCCTGGTCAAATTCATCCAGATCCAGAGTACGGGACAGATAATATGGTAAATATCTGCGCTTGATACGGAAGCCCACATAATCTCCATCCATCAGACGGCGTCCTTTATAACCTCCGATGGAGCATTTGATATTGGTGGAGCGGCTTCCCATGACCACCGGGATATCCAGATAACTGGAAAAAGCGATGTAGCCACGGCTGCCGGTTCTGGCGCCGCGGAAGGATAAGATATCACCACGGTGCATATAGACTGCGGTATAGTTTTTGATAGGTTTGCCGTTTACCTGTGGCTGGAAATCGCCGCCGGTGATGGCAATGATGGTTTCGGAAGTAAATTCCAGTGTCGGTCCCATCAGGGTAAATTCAAGGACTGCTTCGTTTTCCGGGTTGTCTAAAAGCAGGTTTGCAATTTTAAAGGAGCGCACATCCATGACACCGGATACACCGAAGCCCTGGCTCTGATAGCCGGTTCTTCCAAGATCCTGTACGGTTGTGAGCATGCCGCCTTTTAATACACGAACGCCCATGGGTTACACCTCCTTTTGATGAATGGTGCAGGTATAAGTACCTTTGTCCACTTCATCTTTGATTGTTGCAAAATCAGATTCACTGACCGGGACAAAACGGATGTAGTCGCCGGCTTCAAAAAGAATCGGAACTTCACGTACCGGATCATAGGTTTTTACCGGAGTCAGTCCCAGTAACTGCCAGCCTCCCGGGGAATCCAGCGGATAGATACCGGTCTGGGAACCGCCGATGCCGACGCTTCCGGCAGGAATTCTGATACGCGGATTTGCCAGACGCGGGGTGTGGATGCGTTCATCCAGACCGCCCAGGTAAGAAAAGCCCGGCAAAAATCCAAGCATATAGATCAGATAGTCACTGGAAGAGTGAATATCGATGACCTCCTGCGGAGTGAGGTTGGCGTGTTTTGCAATGTTTTCCAGATCCGGGCCGTATTCGCCACCGTAGCATACCGGAATTTCAAAAATACGGGAAGAAGAAGCTTCCCGGCTTACTTCCAGTTTTAACAATTTTTCCAGACGGCGTTTTAACTTGCGGTAGTCAATGACCCGTGGATCATAATTGATGAGAAGGCTTGTGAAAGCCGGGATCACATCTGTGACCCCTTCCACATGCTGTGCTCTCATCAGATGCACAAATGCGGTGATCTGCGCATTGATTTCAGGAGAGATCTCCTGCCCAAACTGAATGAGCAGGGAGGAATCTCCGGCAGTAAGAATTTTTGTGTCTTTCATAATTGATCATGCTCCATTATGCAAAAAGTGTTGCAAGGTTTCCGAGGGATGTGATGCCAAGGTATGCGGAGATGACAACAACGACGATACCAAGGATCAGCAGCCAGGTCGGATGGTGGTAATCCTCACCCATGATAGTTTTCTTCTTGGAAGCTACCAGACACACGCCAAGGGTGATCGGAAGGATCAGACCGTTTAAGGCACCTGCCAGAACGAGCAGAGTAGCCGGCTGACCGATCAGAGCCATAACGATGGTGCTGAGGATGATGAATCCGACGATGAACCATTTTTCATTTTTTTCGATAAATTTACTGAATGTCTTCAGGAACGATACGGAAGTGTATGCGCAGCCTACGATAGAGGTGATGGCAGCACACAGAAGTACCAGTCCGAAGAAGCGGTATCCAATCTGACCTGCACCGATCTTAAACGCATCGGCAGCCGGGTTGGACGGATCCAGTGTATGTGCACCGGATGTTGCAGTGGCAACGACCACACCAAGGATGGCGAGGAATAACAGTACACGGACGATGGTTGCGATACCAAGTCCCATGACAGAACTTTTCCTGATCTCACCAAGGTTCTCTTTTTTGGTGATTCCCGCATCGATCAGACGATGTGCACCGGCAAATGTGATATATCCGCCGACGGTTCCGCCAAGCAGTGTCAGGATAGCCGGGAAAATGTCGCTCATCGGTGCGGACGGTGCAACGGTTTCTTTTAAGGCATAGCCAACCGGCGGGCGAACGATGAGGATCACGATGAAAATGACAGCGATCATAAGTCCGCCAAGCACTTTTGTCAGGGTATCCATGGCTTTTAATGCGTTCTTGGATAAGAAGACAACGACTGCGATGGCACCTGCAAGGAAATATCCGACGGTTGTCGGAATACCAAGTAAGGTGTTAAAACCAAGGGCTCCGCCGCCGACGTTACCGATATTGAATACCAGTCCACCGGCTACGACCAGGAAGGCTACCACATAGCCAAGTCCCGGAAGCACTTTGTTTGCAACGTCCTGTCCACGCATGCCGGATACGCAGAGTACACGCCATACGTTTAACTGTACGATGGCAGCCAGCACGATGGAAATTAAAATGACAAAGCCGAAACTTCCATGCAGGCTGTCAGTGAATTTTCCGGTCTGGGTCAAGAATCCCGGACCGATGGCGGAAGTCGCCATGAGGAATGCGGCACCGATGAGGGCACCGGCGTTTTTTTTCTGATTGTTTTTGTTCATACAACTCTCCTTCATAAATTTAATATCTGTATCATTATACATAATTATAAGAAGAAGTACAAATTTTTTTGTGTTTACGAAGTTAGCAATTATCACTTCAAAAAGTGGATGTTAAAATTTTGAAAGAGATATATTTATGAGATTAAAAATGAGTAGATGTAATTAAGAACCTGTAAGAAAATAGTTAAATTTGTATACATAGACATGAATAACAAAAAAATGTATAATAAAAAAGAGTCTGTCCTGAAATTTTATTAAAAATACGATTCGTTAATGTAATGAAATAGATGAAAATGTGTAATTGTTGACGAATGAAGATAATTGAGAAAGTTACAGAGGAGTTGTAGGAAAAAATGAGTTTACTTTGGATGGAATATGAATCGGAGTTCGAGCATCTTGTAGAGGCATCTTATGCAAGAGAAAGCCGTGCGAAAGCAGAGTATTTTAATTCGTTAAGTGAGCGGGCAAGAAAGATTATTTACAGAGACACCAGATATAATATTGATTATCTGTATACAGCCTATGTGCTGGATGATAAAAAGATCATGAATACCTATGCGGTGTGGCTGTATGAACTGATGGCCGGCATCCATAAAAAACGGTTCAGCAGAGAGCAGACGAGGGAGTATGTGATTTTTCATCTGGAAGCGATCAAACAGTCAATTCCTGATGTGGTAAGTATCGAAAAGCAGCAGAAGCTGCAGGAGATCATGGAGGAAGCACAGCAGAGTATTCGCGAATATACTCCATCTGAGGATCCGAAAAAGGATTCGGAATATGAAAAAGAAATAGAAGAATATATGAACTGTCTGTTTCAGAAGGATACAAAAAAGGCGATCGGTCTGATCCGTAAATATGTGGATCAGGGCATCGACCTGGATGATATTTATGTGGAGATCCTTTCGGAAAGCATGAAGCGAGTGGGAGAACTCTGGCACACAGCGGAGATTACTGTGGATACGGAACATTACTGTACATCGGTCACACAGATGGCGATGGCGCAGATGTATGATCTGCTTTTTGACGGAGAGAGAAAGAATAAGACCATCTTAAGTGTCTGTCCCGGCATGGAGCTGCATGAAATGGGGGCACGGATCGTGACGGATCTTTTTGAAAATCATGGATGGGACAGTATTTTCCTCGGGGCGGCAGTTCCGGTAGATTATATTCTGGATTCGGTACGGGAAAATCATCCGGATCTGGTGACGTTATCCGTATCTATGCCGCAGCATCTGATGGACTGTGAGCAGGCGGTCAGAGAGATCAAACAGGAATTCCCGGACATTAAAGTAGCAGTTGGCGGAAAAGCATTTGAAAGCACAGATGATATCTGGAAAAACTGGCCGGTGGATATTTATTCCAAAGACGCAAGGGAACTTCTGACGCGGGCAGAGGAACTTTGTGCATAGATAGAAGATGGTAACGCATTGTTCGGGAGAGATGACAGATGGGGATAACTTACATCTGAGATAATAATTGTTGGAAAGTTCGGAGGAGTTAGAGTTAAGAGATGATATATGCGGTCTTTTTGTGTGACAGGCAATGGGAAATTAAAAAAGTGCGGCAATGTTGTCCGGAATTCGACCTGAAAGAGGGGGATTTTCTGACGAAACTGGTCTGTGAAAAAGAAAAACTGCAGCAGAATCCGGAAGAAAAGTATTTTCTGGAATTGACCTTTGCAAAGCAGGACTGTGTCGTTTCGGCAATTTTTCATTCGTATAAAGAAGCACATCTGGTGATACTTGCCAATATCAACAATAATCAGGAGTTTCAGGAATTTATCGGGAAATATCCTGGTATGAGGAATGGGCAAAGGATCATATTTTCGGGCTGTTTCATAATGAATATTATATGATCCAGCAGATGAATAATCAGCTGGTAGACGCAAAAAGAAGACTGACACGCAGTAACCGACAGCTGGAAGCCGCATTAAAAGAAAATAAAGAAATCAATGAAAAACTGGATGAAGCAAGGCTTCTTGCGGAAAAGGCAAGTCTTTCCAAAAGCAGATTTCTCGCGAATATGAGCCATGATATCCGTACACCGATGAATGCGATCGTCGGATTGAGTGAACTGATGCAATACCATATGGAAGATCCGGAAGTTCTGAATGTATATATCTCCAAACTTCAGTCATCCAGCCGGTATCTGCTGGATCTGATCAATGATATTCTGGATCTGAGCAAGATTGAAAATGGTTCTCTGGAATTGCGGCCAGAGCCGATGAACATCGGATCACAGATCGAACAGGTGGTTATGATCATACGGCCGCAGATCAATCAGAAGAAACAGGAATTGTCGGTGCAGTGTGACTGTCAGGAGTTTGGTACCGTACTGGGAGATCCGGTCCGTTTCCGGCAGATTCTGATGAATCTTTTCTCCAATGCGGTAAAATATACACCGGAGGGCGGTCATATCTGTTTTACAATCCATGAAGTGGAAAAAACGGACAATGAAAATACATATGAGTTCGTTGTGGAAGATACCGGAATCGGAATGGATCCGGAATTCATGAAACATATTTTTGAACCATTTTCCCGTGCAGAATCGGAAGTGAAAGAAATACAGGGCACCGGTCTTGGCATGGCGATCACAAAAAGTCTGACCGATGCAATGGGTGGATGTATCCGGGTAGACAGTGCGCCGGGACATGGCAGCCGTTTTTGTGTCGAGATTCCATTTGTGGTATCCGCTGCTGAGACATGCAGAGATACCGAGGCCGCACAGGATACCGGAAAAGAAAAATCCATCAGTTTACAGGGTATGAAATTCCTGTGTGCAGAAGACAATGCGCTGAATGCAGAGATATTAACGGCTATGTTGGAGATGGAAGGCGCAGCGTGTGTGGTGTATGAAAACGGAAAACTGCTGACGGAGGCATTTGCATCTGTCGCACCGGGAGAATATGATGCGATTCTGATGGATGTCCAGATGCCGGTAATGGATGGATATGAGGCGGCCAGAGCGATCCGGAACAGTAAGAATCCGCTTGGAAAGAAAATCCCTGTGATTGCAATGACGGCAAATGCGTTTGCGGAAGATGTGCAGCGCTGTCTGGATGCGGGGATGGATGCCCATATTGCAAAACCGGTTGATTTTGAAAAGTTAAAGACAATATTGCAAAGTTTACGCAAATAACTTGAAGCAGGCAGCGATAAGTGTTACAATAAACCCAGAAAATAACATATTGATTTGCATGAGATTATGAGCTGAGCAAAAAGAGACCATGAAGATGGTTTATTTTTGTTCGGCTCTTTCTAGTTAAAGGAGAGCGATTTTATGTATGATGTAATGATCATCGGGGCGGGGGTCACCGGAAGTGCCATTGCCCGGGAGTTGATGCGAAAGAAACGAAATGTTGCGGTACTGGAGCGTTGCAGTGATATCTGTGAGGGCACCAGCAAGGCAAACAGTGGTATCGTCCATGCGGGATTTGATGCGACACCGGGAACATTAAAGGCGAAAATGAATGTGCAGGGCAGCTGCATGATGGAAGCACTTTCGAAGGAACTGGATTTTTCTTATAAACGGAATGGTTCCCTGGTGCTCTGCTTTAATGAAGAGGACAGACCGAAGCTGGAGCAGCTTCTGGATAAGGCAGTGAAAAACGGCGTGGAGGGATGTGAGATCCTTTCCGGCGATAAGGTGCGTCAGATGGAACCACAGGTGTCAGACCAGGTAGTTGCGGCATTGTACGCACCGGCAGGCGGCATTGTATGTCCCTTTGGCCTGACCATCGCGTTGGCGGAAAATGCATGTACCAACGGTGCAGCCTTTCTGCTGAATCAGGAAGTGCAGAACATTGTGAAAAAAGACGGATACTATGAGATCCACACGCAGGATCATGTGTATGAGACAAAACTGGTGGTAAATGCCGCCGGTGTATATGCGGATGTGTTTCACAACATGGTCAGTGTGCATAAAATAAAGATCAATCCACGAAAAGGCGAGTATTGTCTGCTGGATAAAAAAGTGGGAGCCTTTGTATCCTATACGATTTTCCAGTTGCCGACCAAATATGGAAAGGGTGTGCTGGTAACGCCGACAGTACATGGCAACCTGATGCTTGGCCCGACCGCAGTGGATGAAGCAGATAAAGAAAATATCGCAACTACCGCAGAGGGACTGGAGGATCTGCAGCAGCGCGCGGGCTTAAGTACACCGAATCTGCCAAAACGCCAGACCATCACATCCTTTGCCGGTCTGCGGGCGCATACGGAGAAGAATGATTTTATCATTGAGGAAGTGACGGATGCGCCGGGTTTTATCGATGTGGCAGGCATTGAATCTCCGGGACTTACCAGTGCACCGGCCATCGGCATGTATGTGGCGGAACTGATTGAAAAACTGCTTCCGGCCAAGGATAATCCGGAGTTTGTATCCACCAGAAAAGGTGTGGTCTGCATGGAAGAACTGACCGTGGAGGAACGCCATGCGATGATCCAGAAAAATCCGGCATACGCAAACGTGATCTGCCGCTGTGAGATGGTGACAGAAGGGGAAATCCTGGATGCCATTCACCGTCCGTTGGGAGCGACAACGCTGGACGGGGTAAAACGCAGAACCCGTGCAGGAATGGGCAGATGCCAGGCAGGATTTTGTTCTCCGAAAACCGTGGAGATCCTTGCAAGAGAACTTGGATGCGACATCAGTGAGATTACAAAAAAAGGCAGAAATTCAGGATTCCTGACCGGATATGATAAGGAGGATCTGTAATGAAAACGAAAATTGCGATTATCGGCGGCGGACCTGCAGGTCTGGCGGCAGCGGTGGCGGCACGAAAGGCCGGTGTGGAAGAAATTCTGATCCTGGAGCGGGATGAACAGCTGGGTGGAATTTTAAACCAGTGCATCCACAACGGATTTGGACTGCATACATTTAAGGAAGAACTGACGGGGCCGGAGTATGCGGCACGTTTTATCGCGGAAGTGGAAGAGATGCAGATTCCATATCTGCTGTCTACTATGGTGGTGGATATCAGTCCGGATAAAAAGATCACCTGCATGAACCGGGGGCAGGGAATGTTTGTGGTGGAGGCAGAAGCCATCGTTCTGGCCATGGGATGCAGAGAGCGTCCGAGAGGAGCATTAAACATTCCGGGCTATCGTCCGGCGGGCATTTATTCCGCAGGAACGGCACAGCGTTATGTCAATATCGAGGGACGGATGCCGGGTAAAAAAGTGGTGATCCTGGGTTCCGGTGATATCGGTCTGATCATGGCGCGCCGGATGACTTTTGAGGGCGCAAAAGTACAGGTGGTGGCAGAACTGATGCCGTATTCCGGCGGCCTGAAGCGAAACATTGTGCAGTGTCTGGATGATTATGATATTCCGTTGAAACTGAGTCATACCGTGGTGGATATCAAAGGAAAAGACCGGGTGGAGGCAGTCACCATCGCACAGGTGGATGAAAAGTTAAAACCGATCCCGGGAACAGAAGAAACTTACGAATGTGATACGTTACTGTTATCCTGTGGCCTGATTCCGGAAAATGAGCTTTCCGGAAAATTAGGTGTGGAATTAAGTCCGGTGACCTCCGGACCGGTCGTAAATGAAAGTCTTGAGACGAATATTCCGGGTGTGTTTGCCTGTGGAAATGTGCTGCATGTGCATGACCTGGTGGATTATGTATCCGAAGAAGCCGGGGCGGCAGGAAGATTTGCGGCAGAATATGTGACACAGCAGTTTGCGGAAGATATGACAGAGGTCAGCATCTGTCCGGAAGGCGGTGTGCACTATACCGTGCCGTCATCCATTCATCCTCATCGGATGCAGGATAAGCAGATCGTCCGTTTCCGTGTGGGAAACGTATACAAAAACTGTGAAGTTTGTGTTTATTTTGACGATACCTGCATCATGCGTCTGAAAAAGAAAGTTATGGCGCCGGGTGAGATGGAACAGGTGATTTTACAAAAGAAAAAACTGCAGGAATATGAGAATCTGAAAAAAATAACAATTCGAATCGAACAGGGGGAAGCGTAATGGAACGAAAAGAACTGATCTGTATCGGCTGCCCACTGGGCTGTAATCTGACAGTGGAAATGGATGGCGCACAGGTGGTATCCGTAAGCGGAAATACCTGTAAGCGTGGCGATGATTATGCCAGAAAGGAACTGACGGATCCAAGAAGGATCGTGACATCCACGGTTCCGGTAAAGGGCGGCAATCTGCCGGTGGTATCGGTGAAAACCGCATCGGATATTCCGAAAGGAAAAATCCGGGAGTGTCTGATGGAATTGAAGAGTGTAAAACTTGTGGCACCGGTTCACATTGGTGATGTGGTGGTAAAAAATGCGGCGGACACCGGTGTGGATGTGATTGCAACCAAAGAGATACGGTGTTCCTGAAAGTATTGTTTATGGTATTGACAAAGGGGTTTTGCGATGAGGCCAGATGCCGATACTATGGAAAAATCTGCTGTTGAAAGATAGGAATAGATACGATAATATAAAAATATATATGCAGAAGTGTTTTGCACAGCAATTTACTATGAGAAAACAGCATCAGGATTGTATATATGAAAAATACATATAAGTAAGAGAACTATGAGGAGAGAGAAAACTATCATGGGGAAAAAGTATATCATGGCGTTGGATCAGGGAACCACAAGTTCCCGGTGTATTTTGTTTGATCATGAGGGAAATATATGCGGTATGGCGCAGAAAGAACTGACACAGATTTATCCGCAGCCGGGCTGGGTAGAGCAGAATCCACGGGAAATCTGGTCCACACAGTTGTCCGTGCTGACAGAGGCTCTGGCAGTGACCGGAGCAATGCCGGAGGATATTGAGGGAATCGGTATTACCAATCAGCGTGAGACGACCATTGTGTGGAACCGTCACACCGGTGCACCTGTATACAATGCGATCGTCTGGCAATGTCGCCGGACAGCAGAGATAATCGACCGGCTGAAAGAGGAAAAATTTGATGAACTGATCCGTGAACGCACCGGGCTGATCGCAGATCCCTATTTTTCTGCCAGCAAGATTGCCTGGATCCTGGACAATGTGGAAGGTGCCAGAGAACAGGCAGAACTCGGTAATCTGTTGTTCGGAACCGTGGATACCTGGCTGATCTGGAACTTGACGGGAGGTGCAGTCCATGTGACAGATTATTCCAATGCTTCCCGAACAATGTTGTACGATATTCATAACTGCTGCTGGGATAAAGAGATTCTGGCAAAATTTGACATTCCGGAGAGTATGCTTCCGGAAGTAAAACCATCCAGTTATATTTACGGACATACAGATGCGGCAGTGACCGGTGGGGAAATCCCGGTATGTGGTGCGGCCGGAGACCAGCAGGCAGCACTGTTCGGGCAGAGCTGTTTTGAAAAAGGCGAAGGAAAGATCACATATGGAACCGGATGTTTCCTGCTGATGAATACCGGAAACGAGCCCATCGCATCGAAGAACGGACTGCTGACCACACTGGCGGCCAGCGTCAGTGATGAAGTGGAATATGCGCTGGAAGGAAGTGTATTTGTGGCCGGAGCAGCGATCCAGTGGTTGCGGGATGAGATGCGTATGATCAAGAGTGCCCGCCAGTCAGAGGAATATGCGGACGAAGTACCGGATTGCAAAGGCGTCTATGTGGTTCCTGCTTTTACCGGAATGGGTGCGCCTTACTGGGATTCCTATGCGAGAGGAACCATCGTAGGCGTGACCCGAGGATGCAAAAAGGAGCATTTTATCCGTGCGACGCTGGAATCCATTGCATATCAGGCATATGATGTCATTGCAGCCATGGAAGAGGATGCCGGAGTCAAAATGACACACCTCAAAGTGGACGGCGGAGCCAGTGCCAATAATTTGCTGATGAAATTCCAGGCAGATATCGCCGGAATCCGTGTGGAACGTCCGAAATGTATCGAGACAACAGCACTTGGTGCGGCTTATCTGGCAGGTCTGGCAGTAGGCTACTGGAGCAGCAAGGAAGAAATCCGTAAAAACTGGAATTTGGGACGGACCTTTGAACCGACCATGGAAGAGGCAGAACGGGCAAAATTGCTGAAAGGCTGGCATCGTGCAGTACGCTGTGCGCTTGCATGGTCACAGGATGAAGATTAGACCGGGCGAAGTGCAAGGATATTTCTTGTCCAAAGGGTAAGAAGAGATAGAATAAGAGACTAAGTCATTTAGAAAGAACTACTTTTATGTGGAAATAATGCATAGAAGTAGTTCTTTTTTGTATTTGCTTCATATTAATTATTGTAGATAGAAAAATGGAGCAGGAAAAGTGGCATGATCTGTATACAAAGTGGTCTGACCGGACAGGGACTGGCTGATTTTGCAGAAAGTAGAATCGGCCTTCCCTATTTTTACGGAGCAAAAATCTCTTATGGAATTTTGACAGAAACGTATATGAAGGAACTGCACGAAAAACTGCCGGATCTGGTGACGGATATTTACATGGAACAGGCAAGACGGCAGGGACAGCCAGGGAAAATAAATACGGACTGTTCCGGACTGATCGGGGCCTATCTGGGGGTGGAACTGAGTTCGTCACAGATGTATGCGGTGGCGGATCAACGAATTCTAATACAAAAGCCGGAGTTATATGAGTGTCTTTCGCGAGGAACCGTTTTGTGGAAGCCGGGGCATGTAGGTGTTTTCCTTGGCAGACGTGATGGTGAGTTTTGGTGTGTGGAAGCAAAAGGAATCGATTACGGAACCATCTGTTCAAATGTAACCGACAATGACTGGCAGTATGGTTTACTTTTTCCAGGGGTAAGTTACAATATGGAGAATTGCAGGTCGGATACCATGACTGAAAAATTCAGTGCTGCACGAAAAGCAGTAAAGCTGTTTCAGGAAGACGATACATGTGTTATGACAGAAAAATTAAGCATTACACGAAAAGGGGAGAATCCATACTTACGTCCCTGCGCCTGGGTAATGCAGCCGCAAAAAGCAGAGGAGTATCCTGCGGTGAAGAAGATCACTTACGGGGAAGGGGTGCGCTGGCTACAATGGGAACTTTGCGAGGCGGGATATCCCGTTTCTGTGGATGGAATATTTGGCACTGAAACAAAAGCAGCGTTGCAGAAATTCCAGATTTCCTGCGAACTGTGTCCCGATGGCATCGCAAAATTTGAAGAACAGAAAAAAATATCTTTATCTCCCGGAAGTTTTCATGTATAATAACAAGGTTGAGTGATAATCCAAAATACAGGAGGAACTATACATATTATGAAAAAAGTAGAAGATTACGTTAGAAGTATCCCTGATTTTCCGGAACCGGGCATTATTTTTCGCGATATAACAACTGTTCTGCAGGATCCGGACGGACTGAAGCTTGCCATCGACGGATTAAAAGAGCGTCTGGATGGTGTAGATTTTGACGTGGTAGTTGGTGCAGAATCCAGAGGATTTATTTTTGGCGCACCGCTGGCTTATGAATTTGGCAAAGGTTTTGTACCGGTTCGCAAAAAAGGCAAACTGCCGTGTGAGACAGTTTCTGCAAAATATGATCTTGAGTACGGTTCAGCAGAGATCGAGATGCATAAAGATTCCATCAAACCGGGTCAGAAAGTGGTTGTAGTGGATGACCTGATCGCAACCGGCGGAACCATTGAGGCTGCCATCAAACTGATCGAGAGCCTTGGCGGAGAAGTTGTCAAAGTGTTATTTTTGATGGAACTGGCTGGATTAAACGGTCGTGAGAAACTGAAAGGTTACGACGTAGAATCCGTAATTACTTATCCGGGTAACTAAGAAAAAGCTTTCTGTATAGAAATATCATTTAGAAATGATAGTTTCTATACAGAAGGCTTTTTTATGTGATAAAATTACGCATCATAATATTTTTTTACGAATGTAATAAAATTCTGCATCTGCGTCGTCAGATAGCGTCCTTTTTTCCATACGATACCAATATCTGTTTTCATAGGCGGATCCATTGGAATTGCCTTGTATTTTGGCAACCCGGCCGTGATACAACTGTATAGAAAACACCCCACAGTCCCGGAACGGATAAAATTAATCATTGTATAGAGCTGGTTTCCTTGCATGACAATATTTGGATGAACGTTTCCCGAGTCAAAACGGGTGCGTAAAATGGCATTCTGCACGGAATCTTTATTAAACAAAATGACATCCTGATGATCCAGATCAGCAGCTGTGATAGAGGTATGATCGGCCAGCGGATGTTCCGGTGAAACGCAAAATACGAGCTGGTCGTGAATGAGTACATGACTGTCCAGCTGATCGATATTGTACATCTCCATATTGACGAGAGCCAGATCCAGTTTGTCTTCCAGAACCAGATCGCAGGCGCGTACAGAGCCATATTCCTCCAGGGAAACCAGGGCATTCGGGTATTTGGAGCGATAGGCATCAATGAGCCCCGGAAAGAAAAAACTGCTGAGTACCGGTGGAATGCCGACATGGATCGGATTTTGCTGGATCCGGCTGCCGTTCAATTCAAATTGCATATCTTTGCAGTATTGCAGGATGTAATCTGCCTTCTTGTAAAACAATGCACCATCTTCTGTCAGAGTAAGTCGGTTGTTAAATCTGGTAAAAAGTGTGATGCCAAATTCAGCTTCCAGTTCCCGGATTGCCAGTGAAATGGCCGGCTGTGTCACAAAAAGCTGATTTGCAGCAGCGGTGATACTGTGGCAGCGGCATGTCTCACAAAAATACTTTAACTGATTTAATGTCATAAATTTTCTCCCGCCTTCATAAAAAATATTTTTCGTCAAAAATTAAAAAACACCCCAAATATTTCTTTTTCTATGAATGTGATTTCTTAGAGGCTTTTAATGATCACATGCAATCAATAACTTTCTTTTAATTACAGTATACTATAAATTTTGTTTATGGCAAGTTAAAATTCATTAAATAGACAAATGAATATGTCTGATTTAAAATACAGTTATCAAATAAAGAGAACGGCCGATTCACAATTCTTTTCATACAGGGAGGGTGAAACATGTCAGCATCGACAATAACAATTTTGTTTCTGATATTTGCGATTGTCAGCTTTATATTAGAAAAAATTCCACTTGGGCTTACCGCTACCATCGTAGCAATCGGATTAAATGTAACGGGGGTTCTGGATGCTTCACAGACATTCAGCGGATATGTAAACAGCAACGTTATTTTATGCGTTGGAATGTTTGTGGTAGGTCAGGCACTTTTTGAAACCGGCATGGCAAACAAGATCGGTGGAGTGGTTACCAAATTTGCAAAAAATGAAAAAATCCTGATGGTTGCCATTATGGTGATCGTAGGTGTGATGTCAGGATTCCTGTCCAACACAGGAACCGCAGCAGTCCTGATCCCGGTTGTCTGTGGAATCGCAGATGAATCCGGATATGCAAGAAGCCGCCTGCTCATGCCACTGGTATTTGCAGCAGCACTTGGCGGAAACCTCTCTATCATCGGAGCACCGGGCAATCTGATGGGTGTGGATGCCCTGCAGAATCTTGGCGAAGAAACCGGATTCTTCATGTATGCGCCCATCGGAATCCCAATGCTGATCGTTGGTATTCTGTATTTTGTACTGATCGGTTATCGTCTGCTGCCAAAGAAATCCGTAGAGGATATGGCAATCGTAGCAGATGACAAGCCGGATTTCAGCCATGTGCCAAAGTGGAAACAGATCACATCATTAGTAGTGCTGATCGCGGTTGTTTTAGCAATGATTTTTGAAAAACAGATTGGTATTCCCATTCAGGTATCTGCCTGTATCGGAGCCTGTGTGGTTGTAGTGACCGGCGTTATTTCCGGAAAAGCAGCATTGAAATCCATAGATTTAAAAGTTGTCCTCCTCTTCGGTGGTTCCCTGGCGCTTGCCAATGCACTGGATACCTCAGGCGCCGGAACCCTGATCGCGGACACGATCGTAGGCTTCCTTGGAAAAAATCCAAGCCCGATGATGTTACTGTTTGTCATTTTTGTAGTGTCCTGTGTGCTGACAAATTTTATGTCAAACACAGCAACCACAGCGCTGATGGTTCCAATCGCGGTATCTATGTCAGATATTCTTGGGGCAGATCCGAGAGCAGTGGTCATCGCAACGGTCATTGCAGCATCCTGTGCTTATGCAACACCGATCGGAATGCCTGCAAATACCATGGTAGTCGGACTTGGCGGTTATACCTTTAAGGATTATGTGAAATCAGGATTGCCGCTGATCCTTGTATCCTTTGCGTTATGTATGATTTTGTTACCAATTTTATTCCCATTTTATCATTAAAATGCTGCTGCATAAGCGGCGAAGCTAGTATCAAATTTTAAAGTAAAAATTGCTGGAGGTGCGATTCAATGAAAGAAAAAGAAATCAAGAGATTAACAGACATGGTGGCTGATTTTGTCGGACATATCGGAAAAAAATTGCCGGATGATGTTGTGGCAAAATTAGAAGAACTTGGGTCAAAAGAAGACGCAGCACTGCCGAGAGTATTGTATGAAACCATGACAAAAAATCAGGGACTTGCGGTAGAACTTGACCGCCCGAGCTGTCAGGATACCGGTGTACTTCAGTTCTGGCTCAAATGTGGAACAAATTTCCCATATATCAATGAACTGGAAAGTTTGTTGACAGATGCGGTTGTGCAGGCAACGTTCGCCACACCACTTCGTCACAATTCTGTACAGACGTTTGACGAGTACAATACCAAGAAAAATGTTGGAAAAGGAACACCGACCGTATGGTGGGACATCGTTCCAAATAATGACCAGTGTGAGATTTATGCTTACATGGCAGGCGGTGGATGTACCCTTCCGGGGAAAGCAATGGTACTGATGCCGGGTGCAGGTTATGAAGGAATTACTGATTTTGTACTGGATCAGATGACTACTTACGGATTAAATGCCTGCCCGCCACTTCTGGTTGGTGTCGGTGTCGGAACTTCCGTAGAAACTGCAGCATTAAATTCCAAAAAGGCATTGATGAGACCGATTGGTTCCCACAATGACAATGCAAATGCAGCAAAAATGGAGCGATTGCTGGAGGATGGAATCAATGCCATTGGCCTTGGACCGCAGGGCATGGGCGGAAAATATTCTGTCATGGGCGTAAATATTGAGAATACGGCACGTCATCCGTCTACCATTGGTGTTGCTGTAAATGTAGGATGCTGGTCACACCGTCGTGGTCACATTGTGATCGACAAAGATCTGAACGTAGTCTGTGATACACATTCTACCTGGAAATTTGAGTAAAATAAGGAGGATAAAAAGATGATTGAAATCAGAGGCGATAAAAAAGTATTGGTTACTCCTGTAAGTAAGGAGGATCTGGCAGATATTAAAATCGGTGACATTGTATGGCTGGACGGTGATCTGATGACCTGTCGTGACGTAGCACACCGCAGACTGGTAGAATATGGCAGAGAACTTCCATACGATATCAGAAACAAAGCAATTTTTCATGCAGGACCGATCGTGCGTAAGATCGAAGGAACCGAGGATGACTACGAGATGGTATCCGTAGGACCGACCACTTCCATGCGTATGGAAAAATTCGAGTATGAATTTACCGAGCAGACCGGTGTCCGTGTCATTGTCGGCAAAGGCGGTATGGAACCGAACACCGAGCGCGCATGTAAGGATTTTGGAGCCATTCATTGTGTATTTCCGGCAGGTTGTGCCGTTGTGGCAGCTACCGAAGTGCAGTACATTGCGGAGCATCACTGGGATGAACTTGGAATGCCAGAGACACTCTGGTGCTGTAAGGTCAAAGAGTTTGGTCCGCTCATCGTATCCATCGATGCAAAGGGACGCAATTTGTTCGAGGAACAGAAAGTTATTTATAATGAGAGAAAAGAAGCTGCAAAGCAGAAAATTTATCCGGAAGTAAAATTCATCAAATAAAAATTTATGCATATAGAAGATAGCTTATGCTGAGCAGATCCATTCGGTTGCATAACTGAGTACTCCATAGAATGACAGGATGCGCACCATGTATAGCAGGCATGGTGCGTTTTCTTGTTTTTGATTCCGAAAAGGAATATCTTCATAACAAGAATGATTTTTACAAAACAGCATAACTGGTGCTTTAATAGTTACAAAGAATGAGGCAAATTTAATTAAAAAATTATATTTTTGCAGTTTAAAAGGGAATTTGCCGGTATTTTGTATACTTTGCATAGAAAAATAAGTGAATATGCAAAAGAGATACGCAAATATGTATAGGATTAAAAGCACATTTTTCTTGAACTTTTGTTCAAAATGAAGTAGAATAAAATAGGTATGTTAATAAAATAACAATCTCAAGGAGGTATGAGGCAATATGGCAGAATGTTTAGCGTTAGAGCGAATCAACCGTCTGTTAGATGAAGGTAGTTTCGTAGAGGTTGGCGCATTAGTTTCCGCCCGCATGACAGATTTTACCGTAAATGACCAGTCCGCACCATCCGATGGTGTCATCACAGGTTACGGACAGATCGAGGGCAATCCGGTGTATGTATACAGTCAGAACCGTGATGTGCTGAACGGTACCATGGGTGAGATGCATGCAAAGAAGATCGCAAAATTATATGATATGGCTGACAAGGCAGCAGCTCCGGTGATCGGGCTGTTAGACTGCGGCGGTTTCCGTCTGCAGGAATCCGTAGATGCACTGGACAGCTTTGGTACAGTCCTTGCAAAACAGGCTGAGTATGCGGACAGTGTACTTCAGATCAGTGCAGTAATGGGTAACTGTGCAGGTGGCATGACCCTGATCCCGGCCATGAGTGATTTTACATTTATGACAAAAGACGCACAGATGTATGTGAATGCACCACATACAATTCAGGATAATAAAAAACTTTCCCGCGAGTTCGATTCCGCAAAATACCAGGCAGCGGTTTCCGGACAGGCAGAAGTGCTGGAGAGCGAGGAGGCAGTTCTGGCAAAAATCCGTGAACTGGTAGTCATGCTCATTGATGAAGAGTATGGACGCTGCGGTGAGGACGACCTGAACCGTTACATTTCCGAAAAGACATGTGCGATGAAAGATGCCCGTGCACTGTTAGGCGAGTGTGCAGACGATAAATTCCTGGAGATCCGCCCGGATTATGCACCGGAGATGGTGACAGGATTCCTTACATTAAATGGAATTTTAGTTGGTGCAGTGGCAAATGCCGATGCACTTTATGATGAAAAAGGTGAGAAGACAGTGGATCTGGCTGACGGACTTACCGTGGACGGATGTGAGAAAGCAGCCGCTTTCGTTGCATTCTGTAACGACTGTGAGATCCCGCTTCTGACTGTAACTGCAGCAGATGGATTTGCAGCCGTAGAGCAGACAGAAAAAGGTCTTCCGCAGGCTATCGCAAAACTGGTAAAAGCTTATCACGACGGCGGTTTCAACAGCAAAGTAAACCTGATCATGGGCGATACTTACGGCAGTGCTTATGTGGCTATGGGCGCAAGAACTGTCAGTGATGCCGATATGGTATTTGCATGGGATGATGCAAAGGTCGGCATGATGGAAGCTGAGAAAGCAGCCAATATCCTGTTTGCAGCAGAGGGCGAGAAAGCCGATGCAAAACAGGCAGCCGCTTATGAAGGCAGACAGAATGCCGTAACTTCTGCAGCAGCAAGAGGAAGTGTGGATGCAGTCATCGCTCCGGCACAGACAAGAAAACATCTGATCATGGCATTTTCCATGCTGTAAAAGAAAGGAAGATAGTGAAGATGAGAAAGAATATCAAAGGGATTGCGGCAGGCGGTCTCGGACTACTGGCTTTACAGCTTCCGGGTATGACAGTGTTTGCACAGGCAGCGGATATGAAATCAAGGATGGAGAATGCATTGCAGAATACAGTCCTTGGTATGGGTACCGTATTTGCCATGCTGATCGCCATCGCAATGATCATTTACTGCTTCAAGATCATTCCGGTGATCCAGAAGAAATTTGCAAAAAAGGAAGAGCCGGCAGCAGAGGCACCAAAGGCAGCACCCGTTTCTGCAGCTCCTGTTCAGGAGACTGACGATCTGGAACTGGTGGCAGTCATCGCAGCAGCAATCGCAGCAAGTGAGAATGTCCCGGTAGACAGCTTCCGTGTCCGCACGATCAAGAGACGCTAGGAAATCTGACAAATCGTTGGAACATGAACTGGCATTGATACAGGAAACATGAGATTTTCGTTTTTAGATGCGAAACATGAATGTGAAGGAGAATAGAAATATGAAAAGTTATACAATTACCGTAAACGGAAACGTATATGATGTAACCGTAGAAGAAAATACAAACGGCGCTCCGGCAGCAGCACCGGCTCCGCGAGCAGCAGCACCGGCAGCAAAACCGGCAGCAGCCGCAGGCGCAGCAGGAAGCATTTCCATTACCGCAGGCGCAGCAGGAAAAGTTGTTGACGTTGTAGCGGCACCGGGTGCAGCAGTAAAGAAAGGTGATCCTGTCGTTGTACTTGAGATCATGAAAATGGAGACACCGGTTGTAGCACCGCAGGACGGCACAGTTGCCAGCGTGGATGTAACAAAAGGTGAGACAGTAGAATCAGGAGCAGTCCTTGCTACCATGAACGCATAGGACAGGAGGTAGACATGTCAGGTAATATAGCAGAGACATTAGGCAATCTCGTGCATCAGACCGCATTCTTCAATCTGACCTGGGGAAACTATCTGATGATCGCCGTTGCCTGTGTGTTCTTATATTTAGCAATTAAAAAGGGATATGAGCCGTTACTGCTGGTACCGATCGCGTTTGGTATGCTTCTGGTAAATATTTATCCGGATATCATGATTTCTCCGGATGATGCAAGCAACGGTGTCGGAGGTCTGTTGCACTACTTCTTCAAACTGGATGAGTGGTCCATCCTTCCGTCCCTGATTTTCCTTGGTGTCGGCGCGTTGACGGATTTCCGTCCGCTGATCGCAAACCCGATCAGTTTCCTTTTGGGAGCAGCCGCACAGTTCGGTATTTTTGCCGCATATCTGCTGGCTATTTTATTCGGATTTTCCGATGCAGCCGCAGCAGCAGTATCCATCATCGGTGGAGCAGATGGACCGACTTCCATCTTCCTGGCCGGAAAACTACATCAAAATGACTTGATGGGTCCGATCGCCGTCGCGGCGTACTCCTATATGTCATTAGTACCGATTATCCAGCCGCCGATCATGAAACTTTTAACAACCAAAAAAGAGCGTTCCATCCGTATGGGACAGCTTCGTGAAGTTTCTAAACTGGAAGCAATCCTTTTCCCGATCGTTGTTACCATCGTTGTGTGTCTGGTACTTCCGACCACAGCTCCATTGGTAGGTATGCTGATGCTTGGTAACCTGTTCCGTGAATGTGGCGTAGTAAAACAGCTGTCCGAGACAGCATCCAACGCCCTGATGTACATCGTAGTTATCCTGCTCGGTACATCTGTCGGAGCATCCACAAGTGCAGAAGCATTCCTGAAATTCACAACACTTCAGATCGTAGTGCTTGGTCTGGTAGCATTCGCATTCGGTACCGCAGCCGGAGTTATCTTTGGTAAGATCTTATGCGTGATCACCAAAGGCAAGATCAATCCGCTGATCGGTTCCGCAGGTGTATCTGCCGTGCCGATGGCAGCCCGTGTATCCCAGAAAGTCGGCGCAGAGGAAGATCCGACGAACTTCCTGCTGATGCATGCCATGGGACCAAACGTTGCCGGAGTTATCGGAACTGCTATCGCAGCCGGTGTATTTATGGCGATCTTTGGCGTATAACAAAGGCAATGATTATAAAAAAGGAGAAAAATTATCATGGAGAAAAAACCATTGAAAATAACAGAAACTGTCCTGCGTGATGCGCATCAGTCTCTGATGGCCACCAGACTGACCACAGAACAGATGCTTCCGATCATCGACAAGATGGATAAAGTCGGTTATCATGCAGTAGAATGCTGGGGCGGTGCAACTTTCGATGCATCCCTTCGTTTCCTGAAAGAAGATCCGTGGGAGCGTCTCAGAAAATTCCGTGACGGCTTTAAAAATACAAAACTGCAGATGCTGTTCCGTGGACAGAATATCCTGGGATATCGTCATTATGCAGACGATGTAGTAGAATATTTTGTACAGAAATCCATCGCAAACGGAATCGATATCATCCGTATTTTTGACTGCTTAAATGATCTGAGAAACTTAAAAACAGCCGTTGATGCCTGCAAAAAGGAAAAAGGTCATTCCCAGATCGCACTTTCCTATACCTTAGGTGAGGCATACACACTGGATTACTGGGTAGACACCGCAAAACGTATCGAGGATATGGGGGCAGATTCCATCTGTATCAAAGATATGGCAGGTCTGCTGGTTCCGTATGAGGCAGAGCGTCTCGTAAAAGCATTAAAAGAAAATGTCAGCCTTCCGATCGAGCTTCATACACACTATACCAGTGGTGTAGCTTCCATGAGTTGCCTGAAAGCAGTAGAGGCCGGCTGCGACATCATTGATACCGCAATCTCTCCGCTGGCTCTGGGAACATCCCAGCCGGCCACAGAGGTTATGGTAGAGACATTCAAGGGCACACCGTATGATACCGGTCTGAATCAGGATATCCTGGCTGAGATCAACGAGTATTTTGCTAAGATCCGTGAGGAAGCAATGGCAAGCGGTCTGTTAAATCCGAAGGTACTTGGTGTAAATATCAATACCCTGCGTTATCAGGTTCCGGGCGGCATGCTTTCCAACATGATCTCCCAGCTGAAAGAGCAGAACGCAGAGGATAAATACGAGGAAGTATTAAAAGAGATCCCGCGTGTAAGAAAAGACCTCGGTGAGCCGCCTCTGGTAACACCGTCCAGCCAGATCGTAGGTACACAGGCTGTATTAAACGTCCTGATGGGAGAGCGTTACAAAGTCGCTACCAAAGAGACCAAGAGTATCCTGCTTGGTGAGTACGGTCAGACGGTAAAACCGTTCAATCCGGAAGTGGTAGAAAAGGTACTTGGCCCGGACAAAGACAAAGCCATTACTTGCCGTCCGGCAGATCTGATCGAGCCGGAACTTGCTAAGATCGAGAAAGAAATGTCACGCTGGAAACAGCAGGACGAGGATGTACTGTCCTATGCCCTGTTCCCACAGCAGGCACTGGATTTCTTCAAATATCGTGAGGCACAGCAGACAAAGGTGGATCCGGAAGCTGCTGATCACAAAAATGGGGCTTATCCGGTTTAAAAAGTAATTTCTTCTTTGACTTTAAAATTTAATATTTGATACGAAAACGCAGAATCCTGTCATGACAGCTAGACGTTCACTACCCTCATTTCACGGCGGTTTCATCGCGCTCGCTCCCACCTCCTATAAAAGCTGGTCGGTTCCCGCTCGCGCAAAACCTTGTGAAAATCGGTCGTTCACTTAATCGCTTGTCCTGACAGGATTCTGCGTTTTCTATATACTAATTATGTGAAAATTTATATATAAATGACTATAACAAATATATTGAGGATATTTTCGAATCATAACGTAGATAAAAGGGCTCAGGCTATTTTTTCTTGAAATGCGATTATTAGCAGACAAGACAAAATAGCCTGAGTCCTTTTCGCAACATAAATACTTTTCCCAAAACGTATAAAAAACGTATAAAATTTCAGAAACTTCAAATACTTCAAAGTAAATTGAAATTTGTTTGAAGTGACTTTGAAGTTGACTTTGAAGTGACTTTGAAGTATGATAGAAAAAGTCAATTATAGGAAAATAAGTATGTGAATGATGTTATAGAATGGAATATAAAAGTAGAGAGAAAATAGCATCAGACAGTAGAATGCGAGGTGAGCAGATGTATCTGGAAGAATTGACGGGAAATCTGAAATTAGAAAATGACGAGTTTGAGTGTAAAAGCAAATTGAATCGTGATGATGTGGTCGGATGGCTGAAGAGTATTGCCGGTTTTGCAAATGCATCCGGTGGAGAGTTTTATATTGGTGTGGAAGATAAAACAAATAAACTGATAGGGTTTGATCGTAATGCTGCCGATAACGAGCGTAATTACTTTAATAATCAGGTAAATGAACATCTGGTTCCGAGACCACAAATGAAAATATCATTTTTACGATATGAAATTAAGGGGAATGAGCGATTTGTAATAAAGGTTCAGATTCCGGAATCGGTTGTTAAGCCGGTAATTTTGAAATATAAAAATATTCCGTCTATTTTTATGAGAAGAGATGGTTTTACAAATGGCGCAACTTACGAAGAAATCATAGAAATGAGTATAAAAAGTAAAAATACGCAGTATGATATTTTGATTTCGGATGAAAAATATGATGCTGAAAATTTTACAGATCTTCAGGAATTTTTCGAAGTACACAATAATGGAAGCAGACTTTCTGAAAAAGCATTGCAATCAATGGGTTTTTATGATGAACATGGATTTCTGACGAATGGAGCTGTTTTGTTTAAAAATGGTTATCAGGGAAGCAAGACAGAAGTGCAATGTTCTGTTTTTTCCGGGTTTAATAAAGGCAGTGAGCGGATTGTTACGATAAATCGGTTTCATGGAAATATTACGTCTGTGATACAGTATATGTTAGAATTTGTAACGCAGAGAATGAATCATTCTATGATAAAGCTGGGCGATTCAAGAAAAAATATTGATGCATATCCGCAGAGAGCATTATTTGAAGGCATTATCAATGCTGTGGCACATAGAGATTATTTTCTTGATGGAACGCAGATTCAGGTTGATATGTTTCGGGACAGATTGGAAATTTCATCGCCTGGAAGTTTTTATAGAGGTGAAAAACTTGGGAAAACATATGATTTGTCGGGAATTATTTCTAAAAGAAGAAATGAACTAATTACGGCAGTTCTTGTAAAGTGTAATGTTATGGAAGCTGCGGGAACAGGATTTGATAAAATTATAGAAGAATATAAGAATGCGGACGAAACACATCGTCCATATATTTGTTCTTCTTCAGATCATTTTACATTGGTACTTCCAGATCTGACATATGCAGGAGGCATAGAAGATAGTTCTATTCCTGTGCTTACGTTTGTGCCAGTGCCGGATGGAACAGATTATGATGAGAGAGTGCTGGCATACTGTTATTATCAGGCACATAAAGTTTCAGAAATTGCAGAATACCTTGGAATTAGTGATTCTACTTATTTGCGAAAACAGGTGCTGGGAAATCTGGAAATGAATGGATATCTTGAGAAAAGCAAAATATCAAGAGCAACTTACTATAAGACCAGTCCTGATATGGTGACGTTAAAATAACAGCAAGAGAAAGTAGGAGGATTCAATATGGAACACAACAAAAAGGAGCGCAGCAGTTTCTCTGGCGGAATCGGTTTTGTGCTTGCAGCAGCCGGAAGCGCAGTGGGACTTGGAAACCTGTGGCGTTTTCCTTACCTTGCCGCACAGTACGGCGGGGGTATTTTTATTCTGGTATATATCATTCTGGCACTGACCTTCGGTTTTACACTGATGTCCACGGAGATTGCCATCGGACGCAAAACGAAGCAGAGCAGCGGTACCGCATATAAGGCGATCAACAAAAAGTTTGGCTTTTTAGGCGTGCTGGCACCCATCGTACCGGTGATCATCCTGCCGTATTACTGTGTTATCGGTGGCTGGGTGGTGAAATATATGGTAACATTTGTGTCCGGACATGGTCTGGATGCGGCAGCTGACAATTTCTTTGGTGGATTTGTAGGAAACTCGGTATCACCGATGATCTATTTTGCTATCTATCTGGGACTGACCGCAGCGGTTATCCTGCTTGGCGTCAATAAGGGAATAGAAAAAATCAGTAAATTTCTGATGCCGCTTCTGCTGATCATTTCCGTGGTGATCTCCATTTATATTTTTACACTTCCGGGTGCAAGTGCGGGCATCAAATATTATCTGTTGCCGGATTTTTCCAAGTTTTCACTGAAGACGGTATGTGCAGCCATGGGACAGATGTTTTATTCCATGAGTCTTGCCATGGGAATCATGGTTACTTACGGATCTTACACAAAGGATGAGACAAGCCTGACGAAATCCGTAAACCAGATTGAAATTTTTGATACCATTGTGGCACTGCTGGCAGGCTTTATGGTAGTTCCGGCGGTATATGTATTCAGCGGTGAGGCAGGAACAAAATCCAGCGGAGCCGGTCTGATGTTTGTGACACTGCCGAAGGTATTTGAGCAGATGAAAGGTGGATCCGTGATCGGAATTCTGTTCTTTGTGCTGGTATTTCTGGCGGCACTGACCAGTTCCATTTCTATTATGGAAGCCATTGTATCATCCTTTATGGACCGGTTTGGAATCAGCCGTAAGAAGAGTGTTGTCATTTGCATCGTCATCAGTATTGTGATGGGAATCCCGTCCTCTCTGGGAAATGGCGCATGGGCACACATCAAGATCCTTGGCATGGATTTTCTGACGTTTTTTGATTATATCAGCAACAGCGTACTGATGCCGATCGTGGCATTGTGTACCTGTATTCTGATCGGATGGGTGGCAGGTCCGCGCTGGGTTACAGATGAAATCAAGAAAAACGGTGAGAAGATGAACCGTGAGAAATTATATAATGTCATGGTAAAATATATCGCACCGGTACTTCTGGTAGTGATCCTTATCACCTATTCACTGGCACAGTTCGGATTCTTTACAATGTAATAACCATATAGATGAAGAATTTATGAATTTTAAAGAGGAATGTTGTGAAAACGACATTCCTTTTGCTATAATATGCAATAGAATATGCTGAAGCAGGAAATGGTGTCACAATATTTTACTGAGATAGTAAAATTAGGTTAGTTCCTTATTTTTGCTGAATAAAATAGTAAGCAAGCGTGACCTTTTTTAGACAGGCAACAGCATAGTAGTATAAATAATTGTTGGGAAAGAAGGAATAGATCATGCATGATGAAGTGACAGAAAAAGATATTGAACGTATGAAAGAGGAAATCGAGTACCGGAAACTGGTGGTTCGTAAGGAAGCACTGGAAGCCGTAAAAGAGGCCAGAGCTCACGGTGATCTGAGTGAAAATTTTGAATATCATGTGGCAAAAAAAGATAAAAATGCCAACGAGAGCCGGATTCGTTATCTGGAGCGTATGATAAAGACGGCAGTTGTGGTATCCGATGAGTCAAAATCCGATGAAGTGGGAATCAACAATAAAGTGACTCTGTATTTTGAAGATGATGACGAAGAGGAAGTATACACATTGGTGACGACCGTGCGCGGAAATTCTCTGAAAGGCTGGATTTCTACGGAATCTCCGATCGGAAAAGCCATTCTCGGTCATAAAGTCGGTGACCGTGTCTATGTGGAAATCAATGCAAATGCCGGATATTATGTGGAAATTCGTGCGATTGAAAACACCGAAGATGACGGAAGTATTGGACTCAGAAAATTTTAACAAAAATAAGTCGAACGCACAAATTTCATGTGCGCTCGACTTATTTTTTTACAGACAGCGTTTCTATTTTGTGTTATTTGATACAAAACGTACTTCCAGTTTGTCTGGGCGGGAATAACTTTCTGTATATTCTACAATGTTACCGTGATGGTCATAGCCAATCAGTTCCAGGTGATTGACGATCATTTCATCTTCCAGATGGAGATAGGAACGGATTTTATCTCCGGCTTCTACCATGGTCAGAGATTCCTGGAAAACAACGGGCAGGTGATCTCTGGTGGACATGTAGTCATACAGAGAAATCTGTTCAAAGTTATAATTATCGATATCCGGGAAAAATTTCAGTGGAACGTAAGTGTACTCAATAGCCAGTGGCTCTTTGTTACCCTGGCGGATACGGTGGATTCCATAAATTGGTTCTTCAAATGCAAGACCAAGTTTATCAGCATAATAATAACGCCCCTGGATGGTGCCGGTGCACAGTAATTTGTTGGATATCTCGATTCCAAAATTGCGGACAAGGGAAGTGAAACTGGCATTTTTGGATTCGTTTATTACACCGAAAGCGACTTTGTTATATTCCGGTTTCTTGACAAAGGTACCTTTTCCCTGTCGACGCACGAGATAATGCTCATTTACAAGTTCATCGATGGCTGTGCGGATAGTAGGTCGGCTTACACCATACATTTCTGCAAGGACTCGTTCGCTAGGGATCATTTCTCCGGGAAGATATTCATGGCTTTCAATCCTGCTTACAATAATATCGCGCACCTGTGCTGCTACATGATTTAATTGCTCCATGTTTCCTCCATTTCCGCATCTCTGATAAATGCAAAATCATCTATTTTCATAATATCTTCAAAAAAATGAATCAGTCTGCCGGTTTCGTCGTATACCAGACCTTTGTATTTCATCATGGGACTACCCGGTGCAGTTTGGAGTAGACTGGATTCTTCCTCATTTGTGTAAATGAGTGTGACGCGCTGATTGGATTTCAAAATCGGTATCTGAAGATCTGTCTGCAATACATTCAAAATCGGGCGTGAACCCAGAATTTCAGCAGTCAGACCAGGATAGATATCGATTGGAGTATAAGAATAATCCAGGCACAGCGGGGTGTCGTTTTCATAATAAATGAAAAGAATTTTATAAACTGGTGTTTGTTCCGGAATCAGCATTTTGCCGGAGAGACGTTTATCTACTAAAATTTCTTCAAAAGAATAGAGCTGCCAGCGAATATTCGGACATCTTTCTCCGGGATCAAAATTACCAGTACAGGTGTGAGTAGATATTTTGATTCTCTCAGGAGCAACAAAATATCCAAGTCTTTCCTGGGAAAAAAGGTAATGCTCACGCACAAGCTGTGCCAGGGCATTCCGGATAGTAGGACGCTGCACATGAAAATGTTCCGCAAGAAAACGCTCAGAAGGAAGACGGTCTCCGGGGTGATAGCCTTCATTTTTCAACATGTATATGATCTCTTTTGCAAGAATGACATCCATTGTCAGTAAATTTTTTCTCATAAATTTTAAAAATACGCTCCTTTTACTTCCAATTTTAAAAATAACTATATGAAAAGATTATTATAGAACATCTTTTACATTCATGCTACCGAATAGTTGCTTGTTTCTATCATATAACAGATGCAATCTGTTCGTCAAATATGATTGGTATAAAAAAATGCACTAGTGGTCTGAATTAGTCGGTTATGCAAATATGCCAAAAAATGAATGATAATGAATAGAACACAAGATAAAATCGCGAAAAACATATAGTTATTAAATGCTTAGAATAACATTTTTAAAAAAGATGTTGACTATTTAAAAAACTGTGGTATAGTAATTTACATAAGTGGTTACAAAAAGGAAAAGGAATTAAAGGAGGATATCAAAATATCATGTTGAAATTTGATGAGCAGAAACAGATTGACAGTGTAAAAGGTGCACTTGCATTGCGCGGAAAAATCGAAGAAATTGTAGACCAGATCTGCAAAGATGGATTTAAAAATATCTGCTGGCTTGGCATAGGAGGCACTTATGCTTCCTGCTTACAGGCAGAAGTTCATATGAAAGAAAAATCAGGACTTGACTTTTTCGTGGAAAATGCAGCAGAATATCTGACAACTGGAAATAAAAAAGTTGGAGCAGATACGATTGTTGTGGTTTCATCCGTAACCGGAAGTACCATCGAGATGGTGGAAGGTGTCAAAAAAGCTTCTGCAGCGGGAGCAAAGGTGCTTGGATTTATTGATGTGGATACTACAGAACTGGCGCAGATCGTAGATTATGAAATTGCATATCCGGGCAATGAACAGCTGAAGTTTTTTATGGTTGCAGACCGTTTTATGTACAATGCAGGTGAATTCCCGGAATATGATCGTTATTACAAAGAACTGGATGAAAATCTGGCTGTAGATCTGGTAGAAGTTGAGAAAGCAGCGGATGCATTTGGAGAGGCATTTGCAAAGAAACATTGCAATGACAGTATCCATTATTTTGTAGGAGCAGGTAATCAGTATGGTTCCACATATTCTTATGCAATGTGCTACTGGGAAGAGCAGCATTGGATTCGTACAAAATCTATCCACAGTGCAGAATTTTTCCATGGAATGCTGGAAATTGTAGACCGCGATACACCGGTCACTGTATTTGTAGGTGAAGATGCACAGCGTTCTCTGAGTGAACGAGTAGTAAAATTCCTGCCGCGTGTTTGTGCAAATTACACAGTAATTGATTCCAAAGACTATGAGTTGAAAGGAAT
>JALESO010000049.1 GCA_022781925.1 Lachnospiraceae bacterium | reverse complement strand
ATCGCCAGAATAGTCAAAGTCTACTTTTCCATTGCGGACATACCATGCACCATACTGATTTCCGGCAATACCGGTAAAGTCAAAGTCTACCTTGCCACCGGATAACTTCCACCAGCCGTACTCATTGGATTCCACGCTGTTACAGTCAAAATCTACTTTTCCGTTTACGATGCGCCACCAGCCGTTTTCATTCTGGGCGATTCCGGTGTAGGTAAAGTCCACCTTTCCATCCCGGACAAACCACCAGCCGTACTCATTTGGTGCCACGGTGGTCTTTACTACCGGTACTCCGTTTTCATAGTAGTACCATTCTCCGTCAGCTGCAGCTTGATCTGCAACTCTTCCGATTACGTTGTTCATCTCTGCCTCCTGCATTGATTTGTTCATGATGGCATAGGCGATGGCTTTGGCGATTGCCTTATAGCCTACGCTCTGATATAAGTTGTAATCGTCCCGGTCATCCACGAAGCAAATTTCCAGCAAAAGAGCCGGTGCATTGGTTTTGTTCAGCACTTTAAGATTTTTGCTGATCTTTGTGCCACGGTCTGTAAAACCCAAGCCTCGCATGTTGGTACGGATCCGCTCTGCCAGCTCCGGTTTTCCTTTGTTCATGGCATTTACCCACACTTCGAATCCGCCGATACGTCCATCTCCCGGATAATCGTTCCGGCCGGAATTTAAGTGGAAGGAAATGGAGAACGCTACACTGTGCGCGTTGGTCTTTGCCACGATCTTATTTAAGACATCGTTCTGGCTGCTACCGTTGTCTACGGTGTCATCGTAGACGGTCCAGCCACAGCTGCGCATGATATTAATCACTTCCGCCACGATCAGACGGTTCTCCTTTGACTCATCCAGTAAGCCTACGGCTCCGCAGGCGGTCTTTCCTGCCGGATTGTGTCCGGCATGCATGCTGATAGCTGTCATTTCGTCTTCATCTCCTTTTCACATTCCTTGACTTCCGGAATTCCGGCCAGAGAGGTCAGCATTGACACCACACAAGCCAATGAGGATGTCCCAATGATCATTTTCCAGTCTACCTGATTGATGGCAGCTGCCACCGGAAGCATTGCCACTGCGGTCTGGGCTGCCGTCTTTACTGCGCGGATTGCCGCACATTTCCACCATTTTTTGCTCATATTCATCCCTCCCGTAATTATCATATGCAGGCAACACTTCCCATGTAGCAAAATGCCGAAACATCACACAGGAAATGTTATAGCACAAAAAAGTGGCAGTACCGTCAGAAACGAACGGTTCCACCACTTTCCATTATTTTTGATATTAATTTTGATATAATTTGTCTATGTTTCCGATTCTCAGACTATACGGATTACACTTCACTGGTTGCTTTCAGAATCTCTTCCGCGATCTGTGACGGTGTCTTGCCATCTGTCGCCACGCTGATATCGCAGGCTCCCGCATACAATTCCCGCCGTTTTTCCATCATGGATGCGATATACTCCACATTCATATGTCCGTTCAGCAATGGACGGTCGGTACTGTTTTTCACCCGCTCGTATACCGTTTCCGGTGTTGCAGTCAGCAGCACGATCCTGCCGCCGTTCTTCATCATCTGGGTGTTCTCCTGACGCAGCACCGCGCCGCCGCCACAGGATACGATCGCCGGTGCAGTACCCGCGATCTCACGCACCGCATCCGTCTCCCGGTCCCGGAAATAAGTTTCACCGAATTTATCAAACATATCGTTGATGGTCATGTCATTTTTCTCCACAATCCAGGCATCCATATCGACTTCTTTTGCTCCTGTCATCTCCTGCAATTTATGTGAAATTGTTGTTTTACCGGTTCCCATAAAACCGATCAGATAAATATGTTGTTTCATCACAATTCTCCCTGCTTCTCTGTCATTTATACATTCTTGCTTTACAGCAGCCACGTACAGACCGTAAGTTCCATTCTTTTTCTATCGTATTACTTCCCGAATCCAACTTATTTCAGCCCTTTGTGGATAATTCCAAGAATATGTTCCAGCTGATCCGCCGGAATCTGTCCCGGTGCGGAAGTCTCGCCCACAGCACCGAAAGTGATACAGGATCCGAAGATCTCCCCTGCCATACGGCTGACTACTCCGAGTGCCCCCATGGACATGGTAACCACCGGAAGGGTCGGATATTTCTGTTTCATATCATTGGTCAGTTTCAGTAACCGCACCACATCATCTGCATTCTGCGGCATCACTGCCAGTTTTGCCACATCGGCACCGCCCTGCTGCATCTGTTCCATCAGCATCCGCAGGATCCGGTCATCCGGGGTTTCCTCAAAATCATGATGGGACGCAATGATCCGTACCCCCATCCGCTGAAACCGGCGGATCTCCTTCTCCGGTTTTGTAGCCTCAAAAAACTCCAGATCAATAAGATCTGCACAGCCGCTTTTTGCCGCCAGTTCGTTCAGTTTCAGGATCTTCCACTCTTCCATCCTCCGGCTGCCGCCCTGCTGTTTCGTCCGGAATGTAAAGAGAAAGACCGTATGCTCCAGCGCCGGGCGAACCGCCTGCAGCACGTCGCCCACCGCATGGATATCATCCACTTCCTCAAAGCAGTCCACACGCCACTCGATCATCTGTACGTTCTGTTCTGCCAGCGCCCGGATATTTGCAATGACATCTTCCTTTTTCGGAGCCACCACCGGTACACAGATCACCGGCTGACCATCTCCGATCCGAATTCCTTTTATTTCAAATGCGTTCTGCATAATGTACCTCCGTTCCATTTCTATGCTTAACGTTTTTATTGTAGCATGTTTTTTCCTAATGAGAAACCTTAAAGGCTCGAAAATGTTGACTTTTTTTCTAAAAACACCTATCATAAGGGCATATAAAATCGTTCATATTTACCAAACACCCTATGATATTATAATTTTGTAAATAATGAAGAGATTACAACTACAAAAAGGCAGGGAAAAGATTATGGAAATTACCGGAAAAACAAAATTGACCGGACTCATCGGCAGTCCGGTAGCTCACAGCATCTCCCCACAGATGCATAACGAAGCCTTCCGTCAGCTTGGTCTGGATTATGTCTATCTGGCATTCGATCTGGCAGGCGGTGATCTCGGCACTGCAGTACATGGACTGAGAGACATCGGAGCAAAAGGCTTCAACGTAACCATGCCATACAAAGTACGCGTGTTAGAATACATGGATGACCTGACACCGGCTTCCAAAATTGCGCAGGCATGCAATACGGTTATCATCAAAGACGGCAAGCTGACCGGTCATACCACAGACGGTATCGGATTCATGTCTTCCGTATCAGATGCAGGCCATGACATCATCGGCAAAAAAATGACCGTTCTCGGATGCGGTGGCGCTGCAACCGCCATCTGTACCCAGGCTGCTCTGGACGGTGTATCCGATCTGGATATCTTCCAGCTGAAAATCCCAGAAGAATTTGACCGTGCACTGGCATTCGCAGACCGTGTCCGGGAACACACCTCCTGCAACATTCATGTCTATGATTTTGCAGATACTGAGCAGATGCGCAAGAGTATTTCCGAGAGTGCGATCCTGACCAATGCGACTAATGTAGGTATGGTTCCAAACGATGATCAGTACCCGATCCCGGATGCGTCCATGCTGTTCCCGGAACTGATGGTATGTGACATCATCTACAATCCACGCAAGACAAAACTGTATCAGATGGCCGAAGCTGCCGGATGTTCCGTATTCAACGGACTGTACATGCTTCTGTTCCAGGGTGCAGCTTCCTTTGAATGCTGGACCGGAGAAAAGATGCCCATCGACATCATCCGTCAGAAATTTTTTCAGCCATAGATAAAGGAGTAACATCATGAGTTTTTCTTATTTAAAACAATTACCGACACCGGAAGAGATCAAGCAGACTTATCCGTTAAACGATGCCTGCAGAAAGATCAAGCAGGAAAGAGACGAGGAGATCAGCCGCGTACTGCGTGGTGAATCTGACAAATTCCTTGTCATCATCGGACCATGTTCTGCCGACAAAGAAGAGCCGGTGATGGATTATATCCACCGTCTGGCAAAAGTAAACGAGCAGACAAAAGACAAACTGATCCTGATCCCGCGTATCTATACCAACAAACCACGGACCACCGGAGAGGGATACAAAGGGATCGCCACTCAGCCGGATCCGGAAGCTAAACCGGATATGATCGCCGGTCTCATCGCTGTCCGCAGCCTGCATCTGCGTGCCATCAAAGAAACCGGTCTGTCCGCAGCAGATGAGATGCTTTATCCGGAAAACTGGGATTACATCAATGACCTGCTCTCCTATGTGGCCATCGGAGCCCGTTCTGTGGAAGATCAGCAGCATCGTCTGACCGTCAGCGGATTTGACGTAGCCAGCGGCATGAAGAACCCGACCAGTGGTGACTTCTCCGTTATGCTGAACTCTGTGTATGCAGCCCAGCATCCACACCATTTCGTACATCGCGGCTGGGAAGTAGACACCACCGGTAACCCGCTTGCACATGTCATCCTGCGTGGTGCTGTCAACAAACGTGGCGTCGCCATCCCGAACTACCATTACGAAGATCTGATCCGTCTGAACGAAATGTATGAAAAAATGGATCTCGTAAATCCGGCATGTATCGTTGATGCAAACCATTCCAATTCCAACAAGAAATATGAAGAACAGGTTCGTATCGTCAAGGAAGTAATGCACAACCGCAAAGAATCCGGTATCATCAACAAACTGGTCAAAGGTGTGATGATCGAGAGTTACATCTGCCCGGGCAACCAGAAGATTGGTGAGCATATTTACGGAAAGTCTATTACAGACCCGTGTCTTGGATGGGAAGAATCCGAACAGCTTCTGTATGCGATTGCTGACTCTGTCCGTTAGCAGGCAGCATCTGTATCGGATCGGTTTTTGTCCTTTCAGATTGGAACCGATATTTTCTTACATTTATTTATAATTGAAACTACAAAGGAGATATTCCGTGTTTTCAGAATATCTCCTTTTCTTTTGAACATCTCGTATGCAAGCGTGTATGATCATGCACATTCCTGTCTCTCTTTTTCTCGTACTTTTCTATGATCTTTCATCCAAAACGTCCCACCAGCCACGGATTTATCTCCAGTTCCAGCCAGATTCCCGCCAGATAAATGCCCGTGTTACAGATCAGTAAAAGCCAGAATATGGCAAGGGCCTTTTTATTCCAGGAAGTCTGCATGACAGATGCCCTTCTCCGCTCCCGCCGCAACTTTTGCCATACAGTCAGCAAAATGAGCAGTCCAAAATACGCCACACCATATACGAATATCTGTGGAAATCCAAATCCAAGAACCTGTCCGATACCTGCCAGACCATTTCTGCTCCAAAACGCTCCGGCCACCATACCAACAGACAAGCCAAGCCAGCCATACCACCCTGCGAGTATCCAGCGTCCCCAGGCGAAAAACAGAAAAATCTGCAGCAATATCCAGGGCAGCCCCCGCAGGATCAGAACCTGCCAGAAGAAGTGTTCCTGCTGCGCTACATCTGACAGAACCTGCTGCCATTCTGTCTCCCCTGCAATTCCGATCCACCAGGCTCCATCTTTCAATGCAAAATTGCTCAGAATAATCCCCAAAAAGAAACAACCAAGAAAAAGTGCGATACCAACCTGCAGCATCGTTATTTTTCCTGGTTGTTGTACGGTTTCTGTTATCATTTACGATCCCGCTGCTTTGTTTTTTTCTAATCTATGCAATATTTTCCGTAATATGCCATAATCGCAGCAGCAGTTTTTGAATCCTGGATTTTCTGGGTCAGGACCATGTCTTTTAATTCATCAATGGTATAGCTCTCCACTTCCACAAACTCATCTTCATCCAGATGCTGCTGTGTCGGTGTCAGATCCGTTGCCAGATACACATCAATGGTCTCATTGCAGAAGGCAACTGTCGTGGATACCGTGATCAGCAGCTCCAGATGGGCTGCCTTATATCCGGTCTCTTCCTCCAGTTCCCGGGCTGCACACACAGAAGTCGGCTCCTCCACACTGTCTCTGGAACCGGCCGGAATCTCCAGAGTCTCACGATCCAGGGCATTGCGATACTGACGCACCATTAGGATCCGTCCGTCTTCCATCACCGGAAGCACTGCAGCCGCACCTTTGCGGTGAGCGATATAATCCCAGTGTGCAATATTTCCGGTCGGAGACTGCATCACATCATCATACACATCCACAATAGAACCTTTGTATTTCAATACACGATCAATCCGTTTCATTTCATCCATCTGTTCATCTCCCACTACACGATATCTGATAAAAGCTCTGGACTTGCGGTTTTACTGCCCGGATTTATGATCAGATACCGGATTTCTATTTTTCACAGTTTACCGGTTATCAACCTTTTCCGGATACAGGTCATGATTTGCCAGGCGGTTCCAGGCTACTTCTTCCCACTTTGTACCCGGTTTTCCATAATTACAATACGGATCAATGGAGATTCCACCTCTCGGTGTGAATTTGCCCCATACTTCAATGTATTTTGGATCCATCAGCTTGATCAGATCCTTCATGATCACATTGACACAGTCCTCATGAAAATCTCCATGGTTACGGAAGCTGAACAGATACAGCTTCAGGGATTTGCTCTCCACCATACGTTCCCCCGGTACATAGGAAATGGTGATGGTGGCAAAATCCGGCTGTCCGGTAATCGGACACAGACTGGTAAACTCCGGGCAGTTAAATTTTACAAAATAATCATTCCCCGGATGCTTATTCACAAACGTCTCCAGCACTTCCGGTGCATAATCATCCGGATAACGGACATTCTGGTTCCCCAGCAGGGATACGCCTGCTGTTTCTTCTTTACTTCTTCCTGTCATCTATGCTCTCCTTTTTCTCTCTACCATTTTTTCAAACAGCCGCAGATTTTTCTGCTTTTCCATCTGGAATTATTCTGTCAGATTTGTAATATACCGGCAGCTTAATCAAGTGCCGGATCCTTTACACCATTTTTTGCAAAAGCAGCCGCACGGTCGATACAGGTACCGCATTTTCCACACGGTTTCTCGCCGCCTTCATAACAACTCCAGGTCAGTTCATAAGGAACCTTCAGTTCCAGACCTTTTTTCACCACATCTGCCTTGGTCCAGTTTACAAAAGGTGCTTCAATGGTCACCTGATTGCCGCTTCCCAGATAAATTGCCTCTTTCATTGCCTGATTGAAGGCATCGGAACAATCCGGATAAGCACTGCCTGCCGCATCATCACTGTGCGCACCATAGAAGATCACACTGCAGTCTTTGGACAGTGCGATACTTGCCGCAGAGGATAAAAACAAACCATTTCGGAACGGCACATAAGTAGATACCGGTTTTCCATCGGTCTTGGTCAGCTGCTCGGCATAAGCTTCCTCCGGGATTTCCTCTGTGGAATGGCTCAGCAGAGAACAGTTGCTGTACTGGAAGATGGCTCCCAGATCCAGATATAAATGCTCGACGCCATAATACTGTGCGATTTTTTTTGATGCCTCGATTTCTTTCTCATGCTTCTGTCCATAAGAAACAGACAACGCGATCACATTTTCTTTGCCATAGCGGTCAATCGCAAGACCGAGACAGGTGGTGGAATCCACACCACCGCTGAATAATACTAATGCTTTTTCTGCCATGTTTTTCTCTCCTTATCAATCCTGCATATGTTATCGGTTCAGACGCATCTGCAGCAACGGATCTGTCTGGAAACGTCCCCGCAATGTCGTCGTGTAAGTCTTTGCCGCTGTTTTCTTGATCCCGCGGGCAGTCATACAGCTGTGGCAGCCTTCGATCAATACTGCCACATCGTCAGAACCGGTGATCTCCTGCATGATCTCTGCGATATCTGTTCCGATCCGTTCCTGCAGCTGCAGACGTTTGGACACCATATCCGCAATCCGGGCAATCTTACTCAGACCGATGACTTTTCCATTCGGCACATATGCCACCGTCACTTTCATATCATACATCAATGCCATATGATGCTCACAGTAACTAAAAATATCAATATCCTTTACGATCACGAAGTCGCTGTTTTCCGAAGAAAATGTCAGATCTTCCTCAAATGTCTTGTCAAACATCTGCGCAATTTCGTGATTGGTATAGTTCATGCCTTCAAAAACTTCCTCATACATCCGTGCCACACGGTCCGGTGTGTCTTTCAGGCCTTCCCGGTCCGGATCATCACCCAGTGCGATCAGAAGTCCACGGATATGCTCCCGCACTGCATCTTTATCTATTGCCATTGTACATTCCTCTCTTTCTTACACACCGCGCATCTCACTGTCCCAGATGATCTTGTGCATCTGAAGCTGCATATTCACATCGTTCAGGCGGTTATCTTTCATAAAGTTTACAATATCTTCCAATTCGATCTGTCCATAGACCGGACTCAGATATACATGACATTTCTCTGTCAGATCATACTCCCGGATTACATCCCGTGCCCGGCACATATCCACATAATCTTTTACTACAAATTTCACCGTATCCTGCTCACGCAGAACTGCAAAGTTCTCCGGCAGCATATGGGATTCCATTCCACTGCCCGGCAGCTTGTAATCCATGGTAAAGGACGGTCCGTTTGGAATATCCGCAAATGGCTGTAACGGTACACTTCCATTTGTCTCAATCTCCACCCGCAGATTCTCCTCTTTTGCCAATGTCTCCAGCAACTCTCCGATATGTTCCTGAAGTAACGGCTCCCCACCGGTGATGGTCACATTTTTGATTTCCATACTACGAAGCAGTTCCACAATCTCCTCTGTGGATGTCCAGTGAAATCTTGTATCTGCTTCATTTGCCCATTTTGTGTCACAATATGTACAGTTCAGGTTGCATCCCTGCATCCGGACAAACACTGCAAGCTGTCCGGCACGGGTGCCTTCCCCGTTAATACTGCTGAATATCTCTACTACTTTATAATTTGCCATATTACCTCTGTTCCTGTTTCCCCTGTTCTATTTTTCTAAATATTATACTTCTGAATATACAGCACAGTTATTCGGTGTCTCATAAACAGCCATCTCATACACTGCATACCCCTTTGCCGTCATCTCCTCATAAAAGAATTTTGCAAAATTCTCTGCAGTCGGCCGAAACGGCACTTCGATCAGGCGGAAATTTTCTTCCTTCAACGCCTGAATCGTCAGCGGCTTTAAGGTTCCATGCTCATAAATCAGGGCATGATCATAAAAATCTGCCAGTTCCTTCAGATCTCTGCGGATATCCCCAAAATCCGTAACCATTCCCCGCAGCTGTCCCTCTTCATGCAGTTTATCTGCTTTTGCTTCCATCACAATCCGCCAGCGATGTCCATGCAGGTTACTGCATTTTCCATCATAACCGGCAAGGAAATGTGCGGAATCAAAACTTTCTTCTATTCTGATCTTATACATATTGCCTGTTCCTTTCTATCAAAAAAGAACCGTGGTACTTTGCATACCACGGCTCGAATTATCATTCATAGATATTTTATCTAATCTAGCCCTGGTTTTATTTTACGACAGGATGGTACAAACGAACTGTCTATGCTATTTTCTAATTTTCTGCTTCTTCCTGCTCCTCACGCACAAGATCCAGTACCGCGGAAATCTCATTTCCGCTTGCCGGTGCGGTCTGCAGTTCTTCACGTTTGCCATTTGCGCCAAATCCGCACAGAACATTATCCTCGCCCTGCGGTCTCTGCTCAATGGTAAAATAATGCATCTCATCCGTCTTCGGATTCCATACGATATACATGGAAGCTGCCATCTGTGGCGCCAGATTCTGCTTCGGCAGTTCAATACTTGCCACGCAGGTCTCTTCATCAATATCCAGGATCATGATATCAAAATCCTTTTCGGAATACGGGCACGGGATCTTATCCCCATACGGCTGACGGTATAATGCAGCCATAAATCTGCCCTGCTGCTCTTCAAGTTTCTTCATAAACTCTGCTTTTTCTTTGTGAACAGCACCCGGAATAATTCCCCATTCACAGGTTCTGCGGGCAAATAACTCAAACTGCGCACGGCTCATCTTGATCTCTTTTGCCGGTGTCTGTTCCCCCGACTGCGGCTGAGGCTGTGCGGCCTGCTGTGCCTGTGCAGCTTTTACCTGTTTCATTGCATCAATAAATTTCTGATGCAGGATCATCTTGTCTGTATCCGGATTCAGAATGATTCCTTTCAGTTCCAGCTGCGGTGCTGATGCAATACGAAGCAGTTCATCAATGGTCACATTCAGGATTGCCGGATATTTGGCATCGGTTTTCATATGATCCCTGGATGTATAAGCCGGTGCAAAATGCTCGCCATTCTGATTCTGTACAATGATCGGAAGCATACGCGGTGCCATCTTAACATCTACTTTCTCACCACGTTTTGCCTTCTCGATCACCTTTTCTTTTACATCAGGTGGAAAATCAGCTGGCACAAGAAATCTGGCGTCACGCATAACCGCCATCAGTTTTGCCATTGTCTGGTTTGTTTTATCTGCCACAAATTCTTTCATTGCTTTCTCAAGAGCCTCATTTTTAAACTCTGAAAGAACTGACTTTTTTTCTTTTTCCATTGTTCTTACCCTCTCAACTCTCCATCATCCCACAGATCATAAACTGGTTCAGATTGTAATCTTTGCTGTTTTCCCGGATTCGTATGATATTTTCTCCGACAAACATGATTTTTGCCCGGAAAAATCCCGGACTGGCTTCAAACAGCCTGGTCTGGTGTATATGAATATCGCACCGCTTATCAAGGAAATAAGTAAAAGGATTAACCCCCTCTTCCCAGTCACGAACCACCAGTTCCTGTTCCTTTTTCAGCTTCCGCTCATTCATTTTGATCTCCACGATGTGTTTGACATATGTCTTTGCCACCAGTCCCTTTTTATCCCGGAACTGAAACAGGATATAATCCTTACCGGAAGAAATGATTCCGACACGGGCATAGCCCACATCCTGACCCACCAGCGTGATCGTACACCACTTGCCATGCATAGATGTACAGTCAAAATATTTACCAGGTTCACGTACAAGCTTATTCGCTGCCATGAATAACCTCCCACTTTCTTCAAATTTCTCTCAGAACGAAACCTCCCACTTCTGCAAACAGTGGGCTGTCTCAATTCTTCTTATGATGGACCACATCTGCATCACAGATGCTTTTCACTCATTACTGAAACTTGAAATTCTTCAGCAAATCTCCCATGGAAGTTCCGATTTCTTCTGCTTCCGGGATCTCTACCTGTACTTCTTCCTCTTCTTCTTTTTCCTGAAGAAGTGCTTTCATGCTCAGGCTGATCTTGCCATCTTTATTTCCAATGACTTTCACCTGTACCTCCTGTCCTTCTTTCAGAACGACAGACGGGTGTTTGATACGATCCAGAGAAATCTGGGAAATGTGTACCAGACCGGATACACCATCTCCGAGATCTACAAATGCACCGTAATCTTTGATAGTCTCTACTTTACCAGTGAGCACTTCACCTTCTTTGATCTCTGCTACTTTTAATTTTTTCTGCGCATCGCGCTCTTCTTTTAAAATTTCTCTTGCAGATAATACAAGTTTGTCATTCTCTGCATCTGCTGTGATGATGCGTACTTTCAGTTCTCTGCCAAGCCACGGATTCAGATCATCCACATGACTCAGGCTCAGGCGGGATGCCGGAATAAATCCGCGTATTCCCTCTACCAGTGCAATGACACCTTTATTTACGATACCGGAAACGGTTACATCCAGTGTCTCCTGGTTTGCATACAGTTCTTTGATCTTCTCCCATGCAAGCAGTGTATCGGTGTCTTTTTCTCCGTCTCCCATCACTTTATAGGATTCTTCCAGTTCTTTTTCGAAGTCTTTCATAGATTCTGCCATTGTTTTGTCTTCCTTTCTGTCAGCACAAAGCTATCATTTCCCAGTCTTTCACTTTTGTCGTGTATTCTAACTTATTTTAAAATTGCAAATTTCGAATAATATTTAAAAATTGCTTTTCCTTTGATCTGGTCTTTTCGCACAAAGCTGTACTGTTCCGCTTCCTCCGATGTGGACGCAAGGCCTTCCTTTATAGCAACATTTGCCCAGAAACGGCCATCTTCCGAGTCATTACGGTTGTCTCCCAGAACAAAATAGCATCCCTCCGGTACTTTAAATGTATAACCATCATTCTCCCAGGTCCAGGTTTCTTTCAGATAATCCTCTTCCAGAGGTTCCTCGGAGCCGTCAATATAAACATGTCCATTGCGGATCTCCACTGTCTCACCCGGTAATCCGATCACACGCTTGATGTAGATCTGTTTTTCATCCACCGGATATTCAAATAAAATAATATCTCCACGCTGAGGTTCATCAAACCAGTATGCAAACCGGAATCCGATGAGCCGGTCATGGGTCATGATCGTATTCTCCATAGATCCGGAAGGAATCTTTGCATTGATGATGATAAATTGTGTCAGTATAAACACAACTGCGATCACGATCGCAAACATCCGCACCCAGCTGATGACTTCTTTTCTTGTACTTCTTTTCTGTTCATCTTCCAGACGTCTTCGCTCTGTCTGTCGTTCTTTTGCCATCTGTTATTCCTGCCAATCTATCTTAATATCAAGTTCCACCGGACAGTGATCTGATCCCAGAATATCCGTATGGATCTTCGCATCCTGCAGCATATCTTTCAACGCCTCTGATACGACAAAATAATCAATTCTCCATCCGGCATTCTTCTCTCTTGCCTTAAAACGGTAAGACCACCAGGAATAGATCCCGGTCTGTTCCGGATAAAAATACCGGTAAGTATCAATCATGCCATTTGCCAGTACATTGGAAAATTTTGCACGTTCCTCATCTGTAAATCCCGCATTTTTCCGATTTGTTTTCGGATTTTTCAGATCGATTTCCTGATGAGCCACATTCAGATCTCCAGCATAGATCACCGGTTTTGTCTCTTCCAGTGACTTCAGATATGCCAGAAAATCATCTTCCCATTTCATACGGTAATCCAACCGCGCCAGCTCACTCTGAGAGTTCGGTGTATAGACTGTCACAAAGAAAAACTTCTCGTATTCCAGTGTGATCACACGCCCCTCATGGTCATGCTCCTCGATCCCGATACCATAACGTACAGACAATGGTGTCTTTTTCGTAAACACCGCTGTTCCGGAATAACCTTTCTTCTCCGCATAGTTCCAATATTGTTCATACCCATCCAGTTCCAACTGGATCTGTCCTTCCTGGAGTTTCGTCTCCTGGACACAAAAAATATCTGCGTCTGCCTCATGAAAGAAATCAAGAAATCCTTTCTGTACACAGGCACGCAGGCCATTTACATTCCATGAAATTAATTTCATTCCAAACTTCCTTTTATTTCATTTTTCCATAAATTCCTCTTATATCTATCTGTCTGACTTAGATCTAACATTCTTATGACAACTCAGTTTCAATCATACATATAAAAGGATTTACGTTTCATTCTGCTTTTTTATTTTGTAAATCGACACTTCCGGACAATTTCACACTAAGTTAGTATAGCATATTCAGAAGCATACAGCAAGACAACATTTTTCACCGAAAACTTATTCCTGTTCCTGTCTTTTCACTGTATTTTTTCTCAGTTTGGAAAACCAGATCACCGGCTCCGGATGCCCTGGTCGTTCACACAGACTTTTTTCCATCCACACCATGTTGTACCACCGATCAAACTTATAGGCACACCGATGGAATTCGCCCACCATCTGATAGCCCAGATGTTCATGAAATGCCACACTGTCCCTGGTCAAATACTTGTCCGGTTCCTGATCCGGATATGCGATACATGCATTCACACAGACGATGTGCTGTCTTCCAAGCCAGTTTTCCAGTTCATCATACAGTTTCTTTCCAATGCCCTGCCCTTTTGCATCCATTCTGACATAGATTGACGTCTCCACCGCCCAGTCATAAGCCGCCCGCTCATGCAGCGGTCCTGCATAGGCATAGCCCACGATTCTGCCCTTTTGCTCTGCCACCAGATACGGATATTTCGCCAGCGTATGCTCCATCCGCTGCGTAAACTCCGCCAGCGTCGGTACTTCATATTCAAATGTAATCGCAGTCTGCAGGATATACGGTGCATAAATATCCAGAATTTCTTTTGCATCTGCCGGTGTAGCGATCCGTATCTGGATCATGACACCTGTTGCTTCCTCTTCGCTTGCAGGTATTACTGCTTCTGACTTTACCGTCTCCGTGGTATTTTCCGGTACATTTTTTTCACCTGTTTTTTCATAGGCAAACCGCGGAGATCCGTTATCCGTATAAATGATCCCGCATTTTTCAAATCCATTTTTCAGGATCAGATGCTGCATTACTTTATTGTCAGCATGGGTATCAATCCGCAGGTGCGCAATTTTCTGACCTGCAAAATCCAGTGCACGCTCCAGAATGCCATGTGCCCCCGGTGCAGAGGCTACCCGGTGAAGTGTTCCATAGAGCCTCTCATCTTTCCAGTCCCCCTGCTCGATCCGCTGATAAGTCGGATCTTCCCCAATGATCAGTGCAAACACACCCAGGATTTTATCTCTTGCATCATTTTCGATCACATACAGCTGCTGTTTTTCAATATCTTTTTTCAGCACTTCCTCCCGGGGCGTAGTGCTTCCCCACTGTGTGGGATTGCCATGCTCTGCCATAAATTTCCGGGCATAGGCATAAATCATCTGGATCTCTATCAGATCCTGATTTTGTGCCGGTCGAATCATATCAAAAACCTTCTTTCCAAAAATATCTTTCTATTTCTCCGGATACAATTTTCCATGATAATAACCATCTGCCGCATACAGTGTTGCCACAGGATTATGGCCAAGCACACGATCCTTTACCACCAGGGTAGTCGTCAGACCTTCTGCATATTTGTAAAACAGGCTGTCATGTCCCACACAGAGTCCCATCACAATATTCAGATCCGTATGCGCTGCATTTAACATCTTGGCCTGCAGGATCGGATTGCACATATTCACTCCGGTATTTTCGCATTTTGGTGAAATACCGACTTCTGTCTTCCGCACCGTGCCTGCCTTACAGGCCACACCATATACTTCAAAACCATGATATCGCAAAATGTCTGTCAGTTTCCGCGTCTCTCTGATCAGCCCCACACAGGTGGCTATTCCAATTTTCTTTGCTCCGATCCGCTTTGCAAATTCAATTGTCTCTTCCACCCAGCACATCTGACAATAATAATCACTCTCTACTCCGGCAGCCGCCAGCGTCACTTTTTTATTTTCCTCGTCATCGTGCAGACGGATCACTTCCCCCAGCATTACTTTATCCATGCCTGTTGTCAGACAGAATTCTGGATAAAACCGATCCATTTTGTTACAGTTTGTCACACCGCAGTCCACACAGCTGTGAACCGTTTTATTTTTATGATCATACTCACCCATGTTTTCCCTCCTGAAACATACTTTATGCATCTTCATAATGATAAAAAGAAATAGCATCCCACACCGTCCAAAGTAAGGATGCTATTCTTAATAATAACAATTTTTACAGAGTTCAAATCGGAATCACATCCGATTACCGTTCTATGCAAATTATACACAAGGGTACTTGGTTTTTCAAGTGGCCTTTTCATTGATTTTCTTTTCTTAGTTCCTTAATCATCGTCATTACATCATCCTCGTTTTTCAGATTAGCTCGTTCTGCTTCACCTGCGAATTCCCTTTGCACTTCCCTCAACGCTTTCATAGATGGATTAAGATAATTCCCATACTTGCTTTCCCGATAAGATGCTAATTCTGCAGCATCATCAATAACGATTTTTTTCCTCTTTTTCCGTAACTGTTCTATTCGTAAAAAGGCTTCTCTTTTACCTTCTTTTAAATTAATTGCTCAATTATCTTTCCGACTGAAAAAAAAGGTCAAAAATTAGATCCAGCCTTTCGACTGACTCTGATTTTCCCCAAGCATATTAAAATTCATTTTGATAATTCTCTAACTGGTGGAAAATACCAACTATATTTACAACATCATTTCTCACATCAAAAATTATAATATAATTCATCTGTGGCACAACTGCTTCTCTATACCCTTTCTTGGCAAGATATGCATCTCTACATTCTGCAAATTGAAAAGGATTGACCTCCAACCTATCATAAATTACATCAATACAATCTAACAAATGCTTCGCTGCCTGTTTATTCTTTAATCGATAAATTAAATGATACACAAGATTATCAAGCAATTCAGCTGCATGCTCTGTAACATTTAATTTATAAGCCATACTTTGCCCTCGTTTCTCTAAGTCCTGTTCTGGCATCCTTTACCTGTCCTGCCTCTATCTGCTTTTCAGATATCTCTATATCTCTGTACATGGCAATCTGTCTCATTGTTGACTCATAAATCTCCATACTCATAATCACCATATCACCATATCCATTTTTCGTAACATATATTGGCTCCTCTGCCTTATGACACATATCAGATATCTCCGATGTATTCTTCAAGTCTTTAATTGGAATTATTTGTGGCATAGTATACACCTCCTCATTTATGGTTCAATTATACCATAATTATGTCCTTTTTCAACTCAATTATTGTTTATTTAATTTCCCATTCTGGGAATTTTTTTCTTAGTTCTCCATTATCAGTAAGTCACACAAAACCGCCAAACAGGTACAAAAAACCTTGGGGAACTGTTTTTTTACAATTCCTCAAGGTTATTCTTTGTTTTTTCTCGTTTTTACTTGATGCCTGTTTTTCTCACTGGATAAAATTTTTGCCCTAAAACTGGAGAAAAGTGTTTGCCCTGTGATAAAATTAATTTTCATTCATCTTCGCAAGTTTTGCTGCCTGATCTGCCGCGATCAATGCATCGATGATTTCCTGGATATCTCCATTCATGATAGACTCCAGACGATACAGTGTCAGTTTGATACGATGATCTGTTACACGGCCCTGTGGGAAGTTATAAGTACGGATCTTCTCGGAACGGTCTCCGGTTCCTACCTGGCTTCTTCTTGCCTCTGCCTCAGCATCATGTGCCTTCTGGCATTCCATATCATACAGTTTTGCACGCAGTACCTTCAATGCTTTGTCCTTATTTTTCAGCTGGGACTTCTCATCCTGGCAGGAGATTACGATACCTGTCGGGATATGGGTCAGACGTACTGCGGAGTCTGTCGTATTAACGCACTGTCCACCGTTTCCGGATGCACGGAACACATCGAATTTACAGTCGTTCATGTCGATCTGTACATCTACTTCCTCTGCCTCCGGCATGATAGCGACGGTAATAGTGGAAGTATGGATACGTCCACCGGACTCTGTCTCCGGTACACGCTGTACACGGTGTACGCCACTCTCATATTTCAGAAGGGAGTATGCGCCCTGACCGGTTACCATGAAGCTGACATACTTCATGCCGCCGATGCCGATTTCCTCCACATCCATAGTCTCCACTTTCCAGCGTTTGCTTTCTGCGTAATGTACATACATACGGTAGATTTCTGCTGCAAATAATGCGGCCTCGTCTCCACCGGCACCTGCACGAATCTCCACGATAACATTCTTGTCATCGTTCGGATCTTTCGGAAGTAACAGAATCTTTAATTTCTGCTCTAACTCTTCTACTTTCTCCTTGGACTCTGCCAGCTCTTCTTTGGCAAGTTCGCGCAGTTCCTCATCGCTCTCCTCCTGCAGCATGGCAAGACTGTCCTCGATGTTCTGCTTGTTCTCTTTATATTCTTTGTATGCTTCTACGATGGGAGCCAGATCTGCCTGCTCTTTCATCAGTTTCTGGAAACGTTTCGGATCATTCGCCACATCCGGCTCACTCAGCATACTGAGCAGCTCTTCAAAACGTACCAGTGTGTCTTCCAGTCTGTCAAACATAGTTTATCTCCTTCCTCTCACAACCCGGTCAAGTCCCGCCAGATCGCGAATCACTTCTATCTCATGAAATCCATTTTCTCTCATATAGCCACTGACAGCTTCGCCCTGATCATGTCCGATCTCGTACAGCAGATATCCGCCCGGATTCAGATGTGCCAGGCTCTCCTTAGTGATCCTGCGGTAAAAATACAGTCCGTCCTCTTTTCCGTCTAATGCCCCAATCGGTTCGTGCTCACGCACCTCCGGCATCAGTGTCTCAATGACCTTGCTCGGAATATAAGGCGGATTTGATACGATCATATCAAATTTTCCTGAAATTCCGGAAAACAGATCGCTGTGGACAAATTCCACCGGCACCTCATTCTCTTTTGCATTTTTCCGAGCAACCTGCAGCGCATCCTCAGAAATATCCGCTGCCGTCACCTGCGTCTTCCGGCAGAAAGACTGAATGCTGATCCCGATACAGCCGGAACCGGTACACAGGTCCAGTACCGCCGCTTTCGGAATCTCTTTCTGCAAAATCCGGATGGCTTCTTCCACCAGCACTTCTGTATCCTGCCGCGGTATCAGTACATGTTCATTTACAAAAAAGGGCAGTCCCATAAATTCCTGTTCCCCGGTCAGATACTGCAACGGCATACGCTTGCAGCGTTTTTCCGTCAGTTCCAGATATGCCTTTTCCTGTGCGTGATCCATGGCATCCTGTTCATGCAGCAGATAAAAACTGCGGCTGATCTGACAGGCAGCTTCCATGAGAAACCAGCTCTCTGCCGCTTCATTTTCCACACCTGCTGCCGCCAGCTGCTTTGCTGCCTGCATTCTCGCTTCCCGGTATGTCATGACTTCATCTCCTGCACTTTCTGTCCGGCATCTTCGGATCCTGCATCGACATTCACTTCCTCCGAAAGTCCTTCTTCCGCACGGATTTCTACAATATAACTTCTCCAGTCAAATACCGCCTCCACGGATGCGATGCCAACTTCGATCATCTCATCATCCGGCTCCTTCGTGGTCAGTCCCTGCATCCACAATCCCGGTTTGCTGATCAGATTGATCACCGGATTATCACTGCGTCCCGCTGCCCGCAGCAGTTCATAGGACACACCCGCGATCACCGGAACCAGTGCCAGACGCAGCACCAGACGCAATACATGGGAATCCACACGGATAAACAGAAACAAGATCACGCTCAGGATCACCACAAACATCAGAAAACTTGTGCCGCAGCGTTTATGCTCCTTGGAACTCTTCCGTACATTTTCCACGTTCAGTTCCAGACCGTGTTCAATGCAGTTGATGCATTTGTGCTCTGCACCGTGATACATAAACACCCGCTGAATCTCTTTCATTTTTGAAATGATCAATATATATCCGATAAAAATTGCCAGACGCAGGATACCTTCGATCACTGCCACAATCATATCGCTCGCAATAAACCGGGAACACAGCACCGACAGGTAGTATGGCAGGATCATAAAAATTGCAACAGCCAGCACCACAGACAACGCCACGGTTCCGCCCATCATCGCATTTTCCTTTGCCTTTGCTTTCTCCGGGCAGTCCTTTTTCTTCTCTTTTCCAGACTCTTCTTCATCTTCAAAAAAAGAAGCGGAATACATCAGTGTCGACATTCCAAGCACCAGGGAATCAACAAAACTCAGCACCCCGCGCACCAGTGGAATCTTCTGCCACACTTCTCCCGGAACAATCCCTTTATATTCTTTTGTCATGACTTCGATCTCATGATCCGGCTTGCGGACTGCTACCGCATACTGATCTTTGTTCTTCATCATGACGCCTTCCATGACGGCCTGACCGCCAATTCCAGAATAACGCATAGAATTTCCTCGATTTCCTCGTCAACAAAACTTCCTATTTAACAAAACAGGTTGAGATTTTGCAACCTCAACCTGATTTTCACACATATCTTACTATTATTTTAAGCCGTATTTCTTGTTGAACTTATCAATACGTCCACGTGCCTGAGCTGCTTTCTGCTGTCCTGTATAGAATGGATGGCATTTAGAACAAATCTCTACGTGAATATCGCTCTTTGTAGAACCTGTTACGAATGTGTTTCCGCAGTTACAGGTTACAGTTGCCTGATAATAATCCGGATGGATTCCTTCTCTCATTAATTTCACCTCGCATACCAAATTTCTTTGTAATTCTACTCTCGTCTATGAAAAACAATAAACTTGTTAATCTTCTGTACCGATACACTCTCGGTACACAGCTTTCATATTATAGCATACAGTTTTGCCTAATGCAAGCTGTTTTTTAGAAAATTTTACGTTTTTTGACAAGATCCACAAATTCTTTGTTATTCTTTGTATGAACAAACATATTCAGGATATTTTCCACTGCCTCATCAGCTTTCATGCCGTTGAATGCTTTTCTCATAATATAGACAGCTTCCTGCTCATCCTGATCCAGAAGAAGATCTTCGCGTCTCGTTCCTGATTTCACGATATCAATGGCCGGGAAGATACGTTTTTCAGACAGACGGCGATCCAGGATCAGCTCCATGTTACCGGTTCCCTTGAACTCCTCGTAAACCATATCATCCATCTTGCTTCCGGTCTCTACCAGAGCAGTTGCAAGAATGGTCAGGCTTCCGCCTTCACGCATATTACGGGCTGCTCCAAAGAACCGTTTCGGCATATGTAATGCCGCCGGATCCAGACCACCGGATAATGTACGTCCACTTGGCGGAACTACCAGATTGTACGCCCTTGCCAGACGGGTGATGCTGTCCAGAAGGATCATAACATCTTTTCCATGTTCTACCAGACGTTTTGCACGCTCGATAACCATCTCAGACACACGTTTGTGATGCTCCGGAAGCTCATCAAACGTGGAATAGATAACTTCTACATTCTCTCCTTCGATTGCTTCTTTGATATCGGTAACTTCCTCCGGGCGCTCATCGATGAGCAGAATAATCATATGCATGTCCGGATTGTTATGCTTTACGGCATTTGCCACTTTTTTCATCAGGGTAGTCTTTCCGGCTTTCGGCTGGGCAACGATCATGCCACGCTGCCCTTTTCCCACCGGAGAAATCAGATCCATGATACGCATGGCGGTCTCCTTCGGTGTGGTCTCCAGCCGCAGACGCTCATTCGGGAAGATCGGTGTCAGATCCTCGAATGCTTTTCTTCTGCTTGCTTCATACGGCGGATATCCGTTGACGGTGCTGATATACAGCAGGGCGCTGAACTTTTCTCCTTGGGATTTGATCCGCTTGTTTCCACAGACGATATCTCCGGTCTTCAGATTGAACCGGCGGATCTGGGACGGTGCCACATACACATCGTTGTCACCCGGCAGATAGTTCTCGCAGCGGATAAATCCATAGCCGTCCGGCATAACTTCCAGAATACCGTTTGCCTGCTCTCCGCTGTCCAGAGACGCTTCATCCTTGCGGATCTCAGCCAGCTCTTCTTCCGCCTGTTTCTCTGCATCGGCTGAATTTCTCGTATCATTTCCGGATCTGGTATCGTTTGTGTTTCTTGTATCATTTGTATTTCTGCGCTCCGGACGTTCCCTGCGCTCATAAGTACGTTTGCGGTCATACTCGTTTCTGCGCTCGGAATGTTCCGTCTTCTTCTCATGTTCTGCACGTTTTTCTTCCGGCTTTTTCTCCGAACTGTTCTCTGCTTCCTGCGTCTGCGCTTTCTGTGCATCCTTCTCATCTTCCTGTAGCATGCGCTCTACAAGTTCTGCTTTCTTCAGAGTGGAAATTCCCTTCAGTCCCCTGCTTTTTGCAAGATCTTTCAAAACTGCCAGGGATAAACTTTCGTATTTTTCTCTCATTTATAACCTCCGTCAAAGATATTCTGCCACTGTTTATAAATACACTGAACTGTTCAATATCGAACTGTTGCTATTCTCTCACTGCTTATCTCTGATGATCCACGGATCATCATTCTGTTTATCATTTCATAGCTTCGTTGGATTTTCTTGTCAGAATTGACATGAATCTTATTAGAAACGTATTATACACTAAAATCCTTTAAATAGGAAGTATTTTTTTGAATTCCTTGATTTGTGTTTTTTTTGATGGTATGATAGGCTAGAAAAAATGATTGTAAAGGAGCCACGAACATGGATTTAAATGAAAAAGCATTAGCATTACATAAACAGTGGAACGGAAAGCTTTCCACAGAAGCAAAATCTCCGGTAAAATCCCGGGAAGATTTATCAATCGCATACACTCCGGGTGTTGCAGAGCCGTGTAAAGTCATTGCAGAGGATCCTTCCGCTGCCTACACTTACACAATGAAAGCAAATACCGTTGCTGTCATCTCCGACGGAAGTGCCGTTCTCGGCCTCGGAAACATCGGTGCTCTGGCTGCCATGCCGGTTATGGAAGGCAAATGTGTCCTCTTCAAGGAATTCGCAGATGTCAATGCCGTTCCGATCGTGCTGGACACACAGGATACAGAGGAGATCATCCGCACCGTTGTCAATATCGCTCCGACCTTCGGTGGCATCAACCTGGAAGATATCTCTGCACCAAGATGTTTTGAGATTGAGGAACGCTTAAAATCCATGCTGGATATCCCGGTATTTCATGACGATCAGCACGGAACCGCCATCGTTGTACTGGCAGGTATCATCAACGCCCTGCGCGTTACCGGTAAACAGAAAGAGGACTGCCGCGTTGTTGTAAACGGTGCAGGTTCCGCCGGTGTGGCCATCACAAAATTACTGCTCACTTACGGTTTCAAACATGTGACCATGTGTGATAAACTCGGTATCATCGGAAAAGATTATCCGAATCTGAACTGGATGCAGCAGAAAATGACAGAAGTAACAAACCTGGAGAATCAGACCGGTACACTGGCAGATGCGCTCCGCGGTGCTGATATTTTTGTCGGCGTATCTGCTCCGAATATCGTTTCTGCTGAGATGGTAGCTTCCATGAACAAAGATGCCATTCTCTTTGCCATGGCAAACCCGGTTCCGGAGATCATGCCGGATGTAGCAAAAGCTGCCGGCGCAAAAGTAGTGGGAACCGGACGCAGCGATTTCCCGAATCAGGTAAATAACGTCATCGCATTCCCGGGTATCTTCAAAGGTGCACTGGAGGGACATGCCCGTCAGATCACAGAAGAGATGAAACTTGCAGCAGCAAAAGCTATCGCAGGACTTGTCAGTGATGAGGAATTAAACGAGGACTTCATCATGCCGGAACCTTTTGATCCGCGTGTAGCAGATGTGGTCAGCCAGGCCGTAAAATCCCACATCGAAGCATAAACTCTTATGAATCAGAATCGTTTTTATTCACTGGATACTTATCTGAAAGAAACCTTTGGTGAAAAAGTATACCGCATTTCACTGAACGGTGGTATGACCTGTCCGAACCGGGACGGTTCCAAGGGAACCCGCGGCTGTATTTTCTGCAGCCGCGGCGGATCCGGTGATTTTGCGGAGAATCACCGGCTCTCTATAAGCGAACAGATTGCATCCGGTAAAAAGAAACTGCAAAACAAAACAAACTGCCGCAAATTTATCGCCTATTTCCAGGCATATACAAATACCTATGCACCTGTCTCCTATCTGCGTCCGCTTTTTCTGGAAGCGATCCGGCATCCGGACATCGTCGTGCTGTCCATCGCCACAAGACCGGACTGTATCAACAACGAAATCCTCACACTGCTTTCCGAACTGAATCAGATCAAACCGGTGTGGATTGAATTCGGGCTTCAGACGATCCATGCTCGGACTGCAGATTTTATCCGCAGGGAATTTTCACTGGAGTGCTACGAATCGGCAGTCACCGCCTTACAATCCCGGGGAATTCCGGTCATTACACATGTTATCCTCGGACTTCCCGGTGAAACAAAACAGGATATGCTGGATACCGTGAATTACGTGGCACATTCTCCGGTATCAGGTGTCAAATTGCAGCTGCTCCATGTACTTTCCGATACAGATCTGGCAGATTATTATGAACAGCATCCATTCCCGCTTTTTACACTGGAAGAATATTGTGATTTTATCGTAGACTGTCTGGAACTTCTTCCACCTTCCATGGTGGTACACCGCATCACCGGAGACGGTCCCCGCGCGTTGCTGCTGGCACCACGCTGGAGCACTGACAAGAAACGGGTACTGAATACGATCCATAAGCGGCTGCGGGAACGGGAAACTTATCAAGGACGAACGTTTGAGTCCTGATAACGATGCGGTCGACATGCTCATTATGAGTGCAAGAATGTCCTCAGCATTTTTGTCACGAAATGAGATATGCAGAAGAATATAGAAAGAAGGCTCCGAACCATGACTGAACTGGACACCATGTACCGCATTATGATCCTGTACATGCTGAACCTGGTAGAATATCCGTTGACCAATACACAGATCACGAATTTTATTCTGGAAAAAGAATATACGAATTATTTCACCGTGCAGGAAGCGATCACAGGGCTTTTGCAGACAGATCTGATCACTGCAGAATCCACCCACAACAATACCCGCTATCACCTGACAGACTACGGTCGTCAGACTTTGGATTATTTTCACACAAAAATATCCGATGCCATCAAAGAAGATATCCGTAGCTATTTTCAGGCTCATCACTTTGACCTGCGCCAGGAAACTGCGGTCTTTGCCGATTACTACAAGGCAGCCGGTCAGGGCTATGCGGTCCGCTGCCGGATCCAGGATCAGAGCACGGACATTGTGGATCTGACGCTTCGTGTCCAGAACCGCACTCAGGCCGAAGCAGTCTGCCGAAACTGGAAACGGTCTAATTTCGATGTCTATGAAATGTTGATGGACACACTGATCAAATAAAAACAGGATATATCCGCTATCTCATCTGAATGGAAACATGAGATAACTGATATATCCTGTTTTTTCTGTTAGAAAAATTACTTCTTTTTCACACTGTAACCGAAAGAACCAATCTTCTCTCCCAGTTTGAAATATTCTCCATGAGAATAAGCGGTCAGACCGATATCGTTCAGATGGAATTTTCCTTTCTCATCCATATATTTCGGATCCACAGATACCGCCGTCACTTCCGCCAGAAACATATCATGGGAGCCAAGCTCGATGACCTGTTTTACTTTGCACTCCAGACTTACCGGGCTTTCTGCGATTCCCGGGGCATCAATGGTTTTGGACTTGCTCGGAGTCAGTTTCATCTCTTTGAACTTATCCACATCTCTTCCGGATTTTACTCCACAGTAATCTGTGGCAAAGGTCAGATCGTTTGTGGTAAGGTTAATGACAAATTCTCCGGTCTCTTTGATGATATCATAAGAATAACGCTCTTTTCTCACAGAAATGGACACCATCGCCGGATCTGAGCAGATGGTTCCTGCCCAGGCAACGGTGATAATATTCGGTCGCTCTCCCGGTCTCTGACAGCTGATCATCACTGCCGGCACCGGATAAAGCATATTCCCTGCTTTCCAATACTCTCTTTCCATTGCTTTCGTATCCTCTCTTCCTTTACTGTTCCTGCATTGCTGACATAAACATCGGGATCAGCTGTTTCTTTCTGGACACAACACATTTCAGCACATGGTAGTCGCCCTCTTTGTGAACATGGTATGCTTTCTCTACCAGTTCATCAGCATTCTCACCCGCACAGATCAGATAGGTGGTCTCTTCAATGATATTCGTCAACATCACAAATACCATCTCGATCTTACGCTCGGTCATAGCCTCTTTCAAATAAGGAAGTAATTTATCGCGCACCTGATCCAGTTCTTCCTGTGTCATGGCACTCAGCTGGCCAACACCGAATTCCACACCATCCTGACTGAAGGTTTTGAAATCCTGATAAAAGATTTCTTCCGGTGTCTTGCTACCAAAATCACTGCCGGCCTGGAACATTGCCTTTGCATGTTCCTCCGTATTGATACCGGCGATCTGTGCCAGTTCCTCTGCCACTGCCTTGTCCAGCGGTGTACAAGTAGGGGAACGGTACATCAGTGTATCAGACAGGATTGCAGAACAGAGCAGTCCTGCTACTTTTTCGTCAATGGCAATATTCTGTTCCTGATACATCTGATAAATGATCGTTGCCGTACATCCCAGAGGCTGATTCCGGAAAAATACCGGTGACATCGTCTCCAGACTGCCGATTCTATGATGATCGATGATCTCCAGAATGTCAGCTCCGCCGATACCGTCCACTGCCTGTGTTTTCTCGTTATGATCCACCAGAATCACCTGTTTTTTCTTCATATTCAACAGGTTTCGTCTGGAGATCATGCCGACGTATTTGCCATCCTCATCCAGAACAGGAAAATCACGATGTTTTTCCTTGGACATGATCTCGCGGACTTCATCAATGTATTCCTCTGTCTCAAAAGTAACCAGCTGCTCCCGGCGCATAAAAAATTTGATCGGCATACTCTGGTTGATCAGACGGGCTGTTGTATAAGTATCATAATCCGTTGTAATCAGTACACAATGCTTCTCCTCTGCCATTTTTACAATAGTCTTCGGAACGTGTGGGCTGCCGGCGATCACGATACAACTTGCATTTGACTCCAGGGCACAGATCTGCGCATCATAACGGTTTCCCATGATGACCAGATCATCGTCCTCCAGGAACTGCTCCATCGTCTCAGGGTTTGCGGATCCAACCACTACTTTTCCTTTTGTAAAATATGCGTGCTCATTGCCGCACAGCATCGTACCATCCAGTGTGTCCACGATATTCTGATACTGTGTCTTGGCACGGGACAGAATACTGTTGTCATACACATCCATATAAGATGTTGCGATATCACCGGTAATGATCAGACCTTCCAGATTGTTCTCCTCATCCGTCACCGGAAGTGTCACAACATTCTGCTCTTTCATCATCTCCCATGCGCGTTTCAGGGAGATCTTGTCACTGACACCTGGTGTTTTGCGGATCTCAATATCCTTCACCTGTGCTCCGACATCTGTGATCAGTCCCGGAGATTTGACGCCAAAAGTATCCAGTACATACTTGGTTTCTTCATTCAGCTCACCGGCACGTTTTGCCTCATAGCGATCCTCGTCCACCTGATTTTTCAGATTTGCATAAGCGATGGCCGCACAGATAGAATCTGTATCCGGATTTTTGTGCCCCACCACCCAGACTTTCTTTTTTTCGTTTATACTCATTTAGTTCTTACTCCTATACCCTTTATTGCTCAACGTGTAAGTACCCAGCAACATACGTTACTGGGTATTTCCTTATTCTACCACTTCATTATTTATTTGGCAACTGTGGATTGTGTTTCATGTGCGATTGTATTTCGATGAGTAAGAACCATCATTGCGATTTTAAACAACATCGCATCTTCAAACGTGCGAATGTCAAGACCAAGTTTCTTTTCGATACGTTCCAGACGATACACCAGCGTATTTCGATGGATAAAAAGCTGTCTGGCCGTTTCAGATATATTCAGATTGTTGTCAAACAGGTGATTGATCGTCGCCAGCGTCTCTTCATCCAGTTCCACTTCTGCCTGTTCACCCAGCACTTCTTCCAGAAAAAGGTCACACAGTTCCATTGGCAGCTGCTGGATAATCCGTCCCAGACCGAGATGCCGGTAATAGAACACCCGCTCTTCTTCATAAAATACCGTACCAACCTGCAATGCCGTACATGCCTGCTGATAGCGGTTATGAAAATCAAAAAAGCTTTCTGCCGGATCTGAATATCCCACCCACGCATTGATCATGGCTTCTGACTGAAGGTTATCAATGATACACCGTGCATACTGCTCCGGTTCCATATCAATCCCCTGAACATTTTTGATCAGCACTACACAGTCGTCTTCCACATCCACCAGATAATCCACATTGTACAGGACAAATAGATTTTTCAATGTCTCCATGACAATCTCATCCTGTTCTGTCGCCAGACGAATCACATACAGTAGATAGGATCCGCTTTTCAGCCGCACTTCCTGATTTTTCTCTCTGATCTGCCGTTCGGAATATTCCCCGTGCAGCATACGGCGCAGAAAATTAATTTCATTTGCCGGTTCCTGTGCGGACAGATACAGATTTCGGATCTGGCAGGCTGCCATCCGTCCGATGACATAAGAAGAATCCTCACTACCGTTTTTATTCACCAGCAAAATATGTTCCGTCTTCTCATTAATTTCTATTTTCAGGAAGATCCAGTCCTGAATGGTCTGGCTTTCTGCCATGGACTTGCCAAACTGGGTCACAAATTCCTGCATCTTCATATCCGGTTCCGGACAGGTCGATGCCAGAAGTTTTCCTTTTTTTGTAAAAAGGACGAAATCCATTCTGGATATCTCTTTCATTTCACGCAATGCCTGCGTCAGTTTTTTTCCGGATACATGTGCTTCCCCCACTGTTCTTACCTCCAAACCATCTGATATTGATGTACAGGGAAGGAACACCCCATACAACAAAACTGGGTATGAACCTCATACCCAGTCTTATTTTTATACAACTGTTTTGTTCTCAAACGGTTGTCATTCATCTCTTAGTGTGAAATGATCTGCTCTGTCTCTTTATCAAAGATATGTCCTTTGTTAATATCGAAAGCAACTGTCACATCATCGCCATAACGACACGGTGTGCTGGAATCAACTTTTGCAGTCATAGTGATACCATTGTTGGTGTAGTACAGTAATACTTCAGAACCAAGCAGCTCGTATCCGGTACATTTTGCTTTGATGGTATATCCTGCATGTTTCTCAATATACTCCGGATAATCATCCATATCGTCCGGACGAATACCAAATACAACAGTCTTTCCGTCATATCCACCATCTTTTAATGCTTTTGCTTTGTTTGCAGGCATTACATATGTAGCATCACCATTTGTCAGAGTAACTTTGTCTCCCTCAACTTTGCATACACAATCCATAAAGTTCATCTGCGGAGATCCGATGAATCCTGCAACGAACAGGTTGTCCGGCTCATTATACAGTTTCTGCGGAGAATCTACCTGCATGATGACACCATCTTTCATAACAACGATTCTGGTACCAAGTGTCATAGCCTCAGTCTGATCATGTGTTACATAGATGATTGTTGCACCAAGTCTCTGATGTAAAGAAGAAATCTCAGAACGCATCTGTACTCTTAATTTTGCATCCAAGTTGGAAAGCGGCTCATCCATCAGGAATACTTTCGGCTCACGCACGATAGCTCGTCCCATAGCAACACGCTGTCTCTGTCCACCGGAAAGAGCTTTCGGTTTACGATCCAGTAATTTCTCAAGATCAAGGATTCTTGCTGCGTTACGAACTTTTTTATCGATCTCATCTTTCGGAACTTTTCTTAATTTTAACGCAAATGCCATATTGTTATATACAGTCATATGAGGATATAATGCATAGTTCTGGAATACCATGGCAATATCTCTGTCTTTCGGCTCAACATCATTCATTCTCTTTCCGTCGATATCGAACTCACCTTCTGTGATCTCCTCCAGACCTGCGATCATACGAAGTGTTGTAGATTTACCACATCCGGATGGACCTACGAAGATGATAAATTCTTTATCTGCTACCTCAAGGTTGAAATCCTTTACAGCCTCAAAACCGTTTGGATATCTCTTGTAGACATGTTTCAATGATAATTCTGCCATTTTTAATTACCCTCCATAAAATAATTCTCCACAAAACCATTGCTTTGCTTTATGTTGTTATTTTAACAAATTGTCTTTTTTTTGTCATCATGTATTTTAACAAAATTACCATCAAAACCTTGGTGTTTCTGCTATTTTTTTGTATATATCTTATAATTTTTCAGCATTACGACGATAGCATTCTCATTTTTTTGACGTTTTAACGAACTTATTTTTCAGCCCCTGATCACTGTTTTCCGGTGCTTCCAAATCCGCCCCGGTTACTGTTTCCAAGAGTATTTACCTCATTGAACACTATCTGTGGCTGATTTTGCATAATTCGGAACTGACAGATTCTGTCATTGAGATTTACTACCGTATCGCGGGTCGCATATACCGGCATCCGCCACATATCCTCATCCCCGCAATAAGAACCGTCAATGATACCGCAGCTGTTCACCTGCAGCAGTCCATAATTTTTAAATGTAGAACTGCGCGGAACTACATGCGCTTCATATCCTTTCGGAAGTTCCATGGCAACCCCCAGCGGGATCAGTTTGAACTCACCTGCTTTCAGTTCCACGGTCTCGCTGGCACGCAGATCGATCCAGTCTGATTTTCCGTCGATATACTCCAGTTTATCAATTTTGTCTGTAAAATATTTGATTCGAATGTTCTCCATTTTTGTCTTCCTCCATTATTACAATATATTTATGGTTAATATTCCCTGCAGCCAGCAGGAAATCATCCATCTTGCTGCTTGTTTATAATAGATAAAAAAAATCCCGGCATCCGCTGCAGACACCGGGGCTTTCTTTATCATTCATTTTTACTCATCCTGATACAGATAGCAGTCGAATTCTTCCGTATTGTCATTCAGTACGCAGGCACCATAGAGATCTTCGAGATCCTTCGGCACTGCCACAAGCACATCGATATAATTATTATCCATTGACTCTGTCTCCGGATGACTGATCGTAAACAGTTTTTCCACCGGATAATAGGTGTCCGGATTGCCATCCCCATCCTCATCTGACCAGAGACTGATCATATCCGCCGTCAGATAAGACAGATCATAAGTATCGGACAGGTTATTTCTGATATTGACAAACATCAGATAATACACAGATCCGGGTTCCGCTGTAAGTGCGGAAAGCTGATCCAGTTCTCCATCCGTAGCCTCTGTGAAATAGTCATTTACATAGTCATCCCAGTCCACGTCACTGAGGTTATCCCCCAGATAATCCGCCCATGCATAATCCACATAAATGCGGTTCTGATATTCCGGATCGATCACTTCCTCTGCCTGATCATAATCCTGCCCATCAATATTCCATCCATTATCAAAGAGAAAGAAAGTTGCATTCTGTATACGGGACACCAGCACCGTGGCTGCAACCGAAATACCGACGATCAGACATATCACGATAATGAGGATTTTTACTCCACTTCGCTTTCTGACATTTCCGTCACCGGATCTTCCGGTCTGTTTCCACGCATTATCCTTTTTCGGTTTCCCATATGTATCGGACTTCTGACTCTGCTTATAAGTATTCTCCGGTTCCCGGTACCAGTCATGCTGACGGGGATGCTCCCCGGTATCATATCTGTCATGCATGCTCTGTTCCATATCCTCCCGGCTGTCCGCACGGTTGTAACGTGCACATTTCGGGCAGATCCCATTGTACTTTTCATAGTCATACATCTTCCCGCATTTTCCACATCGTATCAGCATGCTGCCATCCCCCAATCAAATTTTCTGTCATCTGCGCTCTTTCGCTATTCCGGTAATCCATAGCAGTCAGACGCAAAATACGCTCTGTATCCTACCACTGAATATCTTCATGCTCTGCCTTTTTGTCCCGAAGCATCAGTTCCATCACTGCATCTTTTGCCGGCTGATCTTCAAAAAGCACTGCATTTACCTGCTCAATGATCGGCATGTCGATCTCATACTTTTTTGCCAGGGCAATGGCTGCTTTTGCAGAATAAACGCCCTCTACAACCATCTTTACCTCGTCCATTGCCTGCCGCATCGTATAGCCACGACCAATCAGCATACCGGCTTTCCGGTTCCGGCTGTGACGGCTGGCACAGGTTACGATGAGATCCCCGATACCGGACAGTCCGTTCAGTGTCTCCGTATTTGCTCCCATAGCCACACCCAGACGGCTGATCTCCTTGATTCCACGGGTGATCAGTGCAGCTTTCGTGTTATCGCCATAGCCAAGTCCGTCTGCCATTCCGGCAGCCAGGGCAATGACGTTTTTCAGGGATGCACCAAGCTCGATACCAAGCATATCAGGGCTTGTGTATACACGGAAGACCTCATTCATAAAGAAAGTCTGCACCTGCTCTGCTGTTTTCTTTGTATGTGCACCTGCCACAACCGTTGTCGGCAATCCACGTCCAACTTCTTCCGCATGACTTGGGCCTGACGTAACCGCCACGTCCGCCTGCGGGATCTCCTGTTCCACGATCTCAGACTGGATCATCAGGGTACTTTCCTCAATACCTTTGGAAACGATGACGATCAGCTGATCCTGAGTGATAAACTCTGCCAGATTGTGGGCCGTGCTTCTGGTAAAGGGTGATGGCACTGCCAGTACAACCATTTCTTTTCCTTCTGCCGCAGACTTCAGATCTGTGGTAAATGTCACAGACTCCGGGATCTTCACTCCCGGAAGTTTCTCTGTATGCTCATGCTCTCTGGTGAGCATTTCTACTTCTTCTTCCAGAATCGACCAGACTGTTACATTATGTCCATTGTGGGCCAGAACCACTGCAAGTGCAGTTCCCCAGCTTCCGGCACCGATTACACCTATTTCTGCCATTTTTCTGCCTCCACATTTATACTCTCATATTTTTCTTTAATATAATTACTCATTTTTCTTTGCCGGACGGAATTTGTTCTCCGTTCCGGTTGCCAGACGTTTGATATTTGCCCGGTGCTGCCAGAATGCCAGTGCCGTCAGAATGCCGACAAGCACATAAGTTTCCGGCAAAAACTGCGTGGCGATCTTCAGCCATCCCATCTGTCCGAACACGATGGTCTGCACAAAAAATCCACTGAGAATTCCCAGTGATCCCAAAGACATAAAGCCTGTCGGAACCACAGATGCGAAAAACAGGATCGCACAGACCGGAACCATTCTCCAGTCAAAGGCGAAGATGATCCCCACACTGCTGGCGATTCCTTTTCCACCTTTAAACTTCATATAGAATGGAAAATTGTGTCCCAGCACCGCACCGAATCCCGCATACAGTTCCAGTAATTTTACCGCATCCGGATAACGGTCTTTCGCCACAAACCAGATAATGGTCATGGCCGCTACCGCTTTCAGACAGTCACCGAAAAACACAACCACGCCGGCTTTCCATCCAAGGACCCGCAGAGAATTCGTCATGCCGGAATTACCGCTTCCCTTGGAACGGATGTCCACATGATGGGCATTTCCATATAAAACGCCCGTCGGGAACAGACCAAACAGGTAGCCTAACAGAATACTGACGATTCGAAATACTACCATTTATTTATCTTCCTTTCTCTCGCGGATGATAAACTTCAGCGCCGTTCCCTTGAATCCAAAGGTATCACGGATTCTGTTTTCCAGATATCTTGTATAGGAAAAATGCATCAGTTCTTTATCATTTACAAAAATAACAAATGTCGGCGGTTTTACCGCAACCTGTGTAATATAATACAGTCTCAGACGTTTGCCTTTATCAGAAGGCGGCTGCTGCATGGCAACTGCTTCTGTCATAATCTCATTTAAGACACCGGTAGCCACACGCATTGCATTGTTCTCCAGAACCATGTCGATCATCTCGAACATTTTGTTCAGACGCTGACCGGTCTTCGCAGAGATAAACATGATCTCCGCATAAGACATAAAACTTAAGATCTCACGGATTTTGTTTGTATGTTTGTAAATGGTCTTGTCGTCTTTTTCAATGGCATCCCACTTATTTACTGCGATGATGATACCTTTTCCACGCTCATGGGCAATACCTGCGATCTTTGCATCCTGCTCGGTAACCCCTTCTGTGGCATCGATAACAAGGATCACCACATCCGCGCGTTCCACAGCCGTCACGGCACGAATGATACTGTAACGCTCAATCTCTTCTTTGATCTTATTCTTGCGGCGCAGTCCGGCCGTATCAATAAAAATATATTCTCTGCCGTTATATTTTACTTCTGTATCAATGGCATCACGAGTAGTTCCTGCGATATCTGACACGATCACGCGGGCCTCACCTGCCAGTTTGTTGACCAGAGAAGATTTTCCTACATTCGGCTTTCCGACAATGGCAACCTTCGGTCTGGTATCTTCTTCCTCTTCTTTGGAAGTATTTGGGAAATGTTTTACCACTTCCTCCAGCATATCGCCCAGTCCCAGACGGGATGCCGCAGAAATCGGCATCGGATCTCCAATTCCGAGATTATAAAATTCATACACATCAGACATATATTTCTGGAAACTGTCCACTTTATTGACTACCAGAACCACCGGCTTATGAGAACGACGCAGCATATCTGCCACCTTCGCGTCCGCATCCACCAGTCCCTGATGTACGTCTGTCATAAAAAGGATCACATCTGCAGTGGCAATGGCAATTTCTGCCTGTTCGCGCATCTGTGACAGGATCACATCCTTGCTGTCCGGCTCAATACCGCCGGTATCTACCATAGTAAAGGAATGGTTCAGCCACTCCACATCTGCATAAATACGGTCTCTTGTGACACCCGGAGTATCCTTGACGATGGAAATACGCTCTCCTGCCAGGACATTGAATAATGTAGATTTTCCTACATTCGGACGTCCCACAACCGCAACAACCGGTTTACTCATATTTTATACCTCATCTCTCTATTTCAGAATCTGTCCACACTTTTTACTCACGGAAAAATTATTCTTTTTTCGTCGTAAACCATGTGAACATTGTTTCAAGTTACATTTTCGTCTTACGAAATATTAAACATTACCAAGCATGCCGTCATACAGGCACTGCCCGTCTGATTTTACAATATGAATCGGCACTTGTAAAGTATTTTCCAATTCTGTCAGCGTCATGTCATCCAGAAAAACCTCTTCTCCGCTTCGCAGAAGATTACACGGGAGCAATAGCATATCCCCCAGGTCCTGCCCGCTAAGCTGTGCCCTCAGGTCCTGTCCTGTCAGCAATCCCGACACTGTGATCATCTCTCCAAAGAAATCATTCCGGATCTGATAAACCATCACTTTAATATCCGGATGCTGGTTCATAAACTTATCCGCCAGTCTGCGCAGCAGTCCTGCAGCAGATTTTCCGGTAGCAATGGAAACCACCCGGCGATATGTCTTTTTCTCACATTTCAGTTCTTCCGATTCTGCCTTCTCTGAGGATTCAAAATCTTCCTCGCCCGGATTTTTCTCTCCGACAGATCCGTCTTCCTGCTCTTCCAGCTCATATGCCAGACAGTCATCAAATTCACTCTCCAGCAACGGGATCATACCGACACCATTTTCCAGCTGAATATATCCATCATAATTTTCTTCCGGTGGAAATGGCTCCTCCGCCAGAAGATACCACTCATCCGACGCCTGCACAAAATGCGTTCCATGTTTCTCATAGCAGATTTTCTGCCATTTATGAATAATTTTCAACACCTCTCTGGCATCCTCTTTTTCAAAAGGCTCCAGCGGGTACAGGCCATCCCGGAATTTTGTCAGTCCCACCGGCACTACCGACAGGCTCTGCATATAAGGAATATACTCTGCCAGTTCCCGGATACTCCGTTCCAGTTCTTCCCCGTCGTTCACCCCTTTGCAGAGGACGATCTGGCCATTCATCTCTATCTCGCCTTCATAAAAACGGCGGATCTTATCCAACGCTTCACCCGCAAAACGGTTATGCAGCATCTCGCAGCGCAGTTCCGGATTCATTGTGTGCACAGATACATTGATCGGTGCCAGTTTATAGGTGATGATTCGCTGCACATCCTCCTCCTTCATGTTGGTCAGGGTCACATAGTTTCCCTGCAGAAAAGACAGTCTCGAATCATCATCTTTAAAATACAGAGTCTCCCTCATATTAGGCGGCATCTGATCAATAAAGCAGAAAATACATTTATTATAACAGGATTTATAATCATCCATCAGACCGTTTTCAAAAACAATCCCCGGATCTTCGTAATAATCTTTCTCGATCTCCAGTTCCCATTCTTCTCCGTTAGGTTTCCGGATCAGCAAAGTCAACAGTACATCATTGATCAGAAAATGATAATCAAAAACATCCTGGATCGGCTTTCCATTTACCTCCAGCAGAACATCTCCCGCCTCGATCCCCATCTCTTCCGCGATACTCCCGGATTCGACACTGTCGATTTTATGTTCTTTTATCTTCATTCATTTCATCCTTTCATTCTGTACCATTGTAACCAATTTGTGATATAACATCAACCTTTTTTTCCGGTTCACCCATGCAGGCCACAACAAAAGAGGTATGCCACCTAAGTGACATACCTCTTATACTTATCTGTTTTTTACCAAAACAGGATATCTTACTCTTCTGCACCGTAAAGTTTTACGAGTTTGTTCAGGTAAGCGTATCTTGCTTTTGCATTTTCCTCAGATTTCTCGAAGAGACGGTCTGCTTTCTCCGGATCCTGTCTTACAAGAGCATTGTAACGAACCTCACCGTTCAGGAATGCTTTGTAATCTCCGCTTGGAGCTTTGCTGTCAAGAGTGAATGCATTCTTGCCTTCAGCAGCCAGAGCCGGATTGTAACGGAAGTTGTTCCAGTAACCTACTGCTACTGCGTTCTTCTCCTCTGTCTGAGCTTTGCTCATACCAATCTTGATACCATGGTTGATACATGGAGCGTAAGCGATGATCAGAGATGGTCCCGGATATGCCTCAGCCTCAGCGATTGCTTTTACACACTGGTTCATATCAGCACCCATAGCGATCTGTGCTACATATACATAACCATAGCTCATTGCGATGGAAGCAAGGTCTTTCTTCTTAACATCTTTACCACCAGCTGCGAACTGAGCGATTGCACCGATGTTTGTAGATTTGGAAGACTGTCCACCTGTATTGGAATATACCTCAGTATCGAATACCATTACGTTGATATCTTTACCACTGGCAAGGATATGGTCTACGCCACCGAATCCGATATCGTAAGCCCATCCGTCACCACCGAATACCCACTGGGATTTCTTTCCAAGGAAATCTTTCTGAGCAAGAATTTCCTGCGCTTTGTCACATCCGCAAGCCTCTAAAGCTTTGATAAGCTTGTCAGTAGCAGGTCCGTTTGTAACGCCGCATCCGTAAGTATCTAACCATTCCTGGCCGGCAGCTTTTACATCTTCGTTTGTACCGTTAGCAACAACATCTTCTACTTTCTCTTTTAATGCACCTCTTAATGCATTGTTAGCGAGAAGCATACCATAACCAAACTCTGCAGCATCCTCAAACAGGGAGTTTGACCAAGCCGGTCCTTTTCCTTCCGGAGTTACAGTGTATGGTGTGGACGGTGAAGAGTTACCCCAAATAGAGGAGCATCCTGTTGCATTTGCAATGTACATTCTGTCACCGAATAACTGAGTGATCAGTTTTGCGTATGGTGTCTCACCACATCCAGCACAAGCGCCTGAGAACTCAAGCAGCGGCTGTTTGAACTGAGATCCTTTTACGGAATTCTCTTTGAATTTAGCAATAACTTCTGCTTTGTCCGGAACAGATACACCGTAATCGAAGTATGCCTGCTCTGACTCGTTCTCCTCGAAGTTCTGCATTGTGATTGCCTGGATCTTATCCGGGCAAACGTTTACACAGGAACCACATCCGGTACAATCGTATGCGGAAATTGTGATAGCGAATTTGTATCCCGGCATTCCTGTCATATCTTTGTACTGCATTCCTTCCGGAGCAGCTGCTGCCTCAGCCTCTGTCATAGCAACCGGACGGATTGCTGCGTGCGGGCAGACATAAGAACACTGGTTACACTGGATACATTTATTTACATCCCATACCGGAACATCTACTGCTACACCACGTTTCTCATAAGCGGATGTACCAGACGGTGTGGAACCATCTACATAATCTTTGAATGCAGATACCGGTAATGTGTTACCCATCTGAGCATTGATCTTCTTCTGGATGTTGTTTACGAAATCAACTGCATCCTGACGAGTGCCTGTTGCCGGAGCACCTGTAAGGCTCTCTTCACCAGCTGTTTTCCAGCTTTCCGGAACTTCGATCTTAACAACGTTCTTAGCACCTGCATCGATTGCATCGTAGTTCATCTGTACGATCTTGTCACCTTTTTTACCATAAGTAGCTTTTGCAGCTGCTTTCATCAGTTCGTTTGCTTTGTCAGCCGGAATGATGTTGGAAAGTGCAAAGAATGCAGACTGAAGAACTGTATTGATACGTCCGCCAAGTCCGATCTCTTTACCGATCTTGATACCGTCAATTGTGTAGAACTTGATGTCGTTCTCAGCAATGTAACGTTTTACCTGTCCCGGAAGATGCTCTTCCAGACCTTCCATATCCCATGAGCAGTTCAGAAGGAATGTTCCACCCGGAACCAGATCCTGAACCATGTTGTATTTATGGATATATGCAGGACAGTGACATGCTACAAAGTTTGCTTTGTTGATCAGATATGTGGAACGGATCGGATCTTTACCAAAACGTAAGTGGGAAATTGTTACACCACCTGATTTTTTGGAGTCATAATCAAAGTAAGCCTGAGCATACATATCAGTATTATCACCGATGATCTTAATGGAGTTTTTGTTCGCACCTACGGTACCATCTGCGCCAAGTCCCCAGAACTTGCAGTTGATGGTTGTCTCCGGAGTTGTAACCGGATGTTCTGTAACTTCCAGAGAAAGGTGTGTAACATCATCTTCGATACCGATTGTGAATTTCTCTTTTTCTGTATTGTTGTAAACAGCGATGATCTGTCCAGGTGTTGTATCTTTGGAACCAAGTCCGTAACGTCCTGTGAAGATCGGTGTCTGGTCGAATTTTGTATTCTTTAATGCAGCAACTACATCAAGGTACAGCGGCTCGCCCATAGCACCCGGCTCTTTTGTTCTGTCAAGAACGATGATCTGTTTTACAGAATCCGGGATAGCATTGATCAGAGCTTCTGCGGAGAACGGTCTGTACAGACGTACTTTTACAAGACCTACTTTCTCGCCTTTTGCCATCAGATAATCGATTGTCTCATCGATGGTCTCACATACAGAACCCATAGCGATGATAACTTTCTCAGCATCCTCAGCACCATAGTAGTTGAATAATTTATAGTTTGTACCAAGTTTCTCATTTACTTTGTCCATGTATTCCTGAACAATTGCAGGCATATCATCATAAGTCTGGTTGCATGCCTCTCTTGCCTGGAAGAAGATATCCGGATTCTGTGCGGAACCCATCTGACATGGATGGTTCGGATTTAATGCACTCTGACGGTAAGCGTTGATCGCATCAAGATCTACCATATCTTTCAGATCTTCATAGTCCCATGTCTCGATCTTCTGGATCTCATGAGATGTACGGAAACCATCGAAGAAGTTGATGAACGGAAGTCTTCCTTTGATTGCGGAACAATGAGCAACCGGTGTCAGATCCATTACTTCCTGAACGCTGGACTCGCAAAGCATTGCACAACCAGTCTGACGACAGGCGTAAACATCTGAATGATCACCGAAGATACATAATGCATGGCTTGCAAGTGTACGTGCGGATACGTTAAATACGCCCGGCAATCTCTCACCAGCGATTTTATAAAGGTTTGGAATCATCAGGAGAAGACCCTGAGATGCTGTATAAGTAGTTGTCAGAGCACCAGCTGCCAGAGAACCGTGTACAGTACCTGCTGCACCAGCCTCGGACTGCATCTCTGTTACTTTAACAGTCTGACCGAAGATATTTTTTCTTCCCTGTGTTGCCCACTCATCTGTTGCTTCTGCCATTACAGATGACGGAGTGATCGGATAGATAGCTGCAACATCTGTGTATGCATAAGAAGCATGAGCTGCTGCATGGTTACCATCCATGGTTTTCATAGAACGTTTCATTTCCATTCCTCCTAAATTCTTTTGATTTAGTTTTTGTTAATAGATTAACAATGCTTTACCCTTATCTTACAATATTTTCACAAAAAAGCAACATCAGTATACCTCAAAATTGTACAAATATCAATACAATTTTGTTTTTTTCTGCGTTCATTTTTGTGACAACGTTACAAGTCTTCCGTAACCACCCCGGAAAACTCCTAACGTGATAACCATATTGTAACCTACTTTTTCGTTGAAAACAAGAACCCTGTGCGTACAATATTGCATACAATCTTATCAATCAACTTATTCATGTCTATCTTGAATCTTCTTCATGTAAAATCATAAACGTTCATACTGTATCATCCCCCATCATCCTGCAAATCAATTTCTGTTAAAAATCTACCACTATGTACCGGAGATTTTTTCAACGATTCCTGCCATAAAGCAAAAATCATCCTTCCCTTCATGTTTTCCTTGCTTTTATATGTAATCTTGTGTACAATACCAGAGGTAAATTATTAGAAACAAAACACATATATAATAAAGAAGTCAAGGAGAACAATTTATGATCAGTGCAAATAATGTAACGTTACGAATTGGCAAAAAAGCGTTGTTTGAAGATGTAAATATCAAGTTTACAGAGGGCAACTGCTACGGCCTGATCGGTGCCAACGGTGCCGGAAAATCAACCTTTTTAAAGATTTTAAGCGGACAGCTGGAACCGACAAACGGTGATGTCTCCATCACAGCCGGTCAGAGACTTTCTTTCTTACAGCAGGATCACTTCAAGTACGATGCTTACACTGTACTGGATACTGTTATCATGGGAAACAAACGTCTCTATGAGATCATGAAAGAAAAAGACGCCATCTACATGAAAGAAGATTTCACAGATGAAGATGGTATCCGCGCCAGCGAACTTGAGGCAGAATTTGCCGATATGGACGGATGGAACGCAGAATCTGATGCTGCTACCATGCTGAACGGTCTTGGAATCGACACCGAATTCCACTACGCTACCATGGGGGATCTGCCGGGTCCTATGAAAGTCAAAGTCCTGCTTGCACAAGCATTATTCGGAAATCCGGATATTCTGCTGCTGGATGAGCCGACCAACAACCTGGATCTGGATGCCATTGCATGGCTGGAGGAATTCCTGATCAACTTTGAAAATACTGTCATTGTAGTATCCCATGACCGTTATTTTTTAAACAAAGTTTGTACTCATATCGCTGATATCGACTACGCAAAAATCCAGCTTTACGCCGGAAACTACGATTTCTGGTATGAATCCAGCCAGTTAATGGTAAAACAGATGAAAGAAGCAAACAAAAAGAAAGAGGAGAAGATCAAAGAATTACAGGAGTTCATCTCCCGATTCTCCGCAAATGCTTCCAAATCCAAACAGGCTACTTCCAGAAAGAAAGCACTGGAAAAAATTCAACTGGATGAGATCAAACCTTCCAGCCGTAAATATCCGTATATCGACTTCCGCCCATCCCGTGAGATTGGTAACGAAGTTCTTCTGGTAGAGGGATTAAGCAAGACCATTGACGGTGTAAAAATCCTAGATAATGTATCCTTTATCGTAAACCGCGAGGACAAAATCGCTTTCGTCGGAAGCAACGAGCTTGCAAAAACTACCTTATTTAAAATCATCACAGGCGAGATGGAGCCGGATGAGGGATCTTACAAATGGGGTGTTACCACAAGCCAGTCCTACTTCCCGAAGGATAACACAAAGATCTTTGATACAGACCTGATCATCGTAGACTGGCTGACACAGTTCTCCGAGATCAAGGATGCTACTTATGTCCGCGGATTCCTGGGACGTATGCTCTTCCCTGGAGAAGACGGTGTCAAGAAAATGCGTGTACTCTCCGGTGGTGAGAAAGTACGTGTACTCTTCTCCCGTATGATGATCGAGGCATCCAATGTACTGATCCTTGATGAGCCGACCGACCACCTGGATATGGAATCCATCACTGCGCTGAACAATGGTCTGATCAAATTCCCAGGTGTACTGCTCTTCGCTTCCCGCGATCACCAGATCGTACAGACAACCGCAAACCGTATCATCGAATTTATGCCAAACGGATCTATCATCGACAAGATCACCACATACGATGAGTATCTGGAAAGTGATGAGATGGCAAGAAAACGTTCCGTATACACAATGGCATCTTCTGATGAAGAAGATAACTAAGCGCCTGTTTCAGATCATTTAACTTTTTACTACTTATAAATACCAGCTCCTGCGTTTTATCTCAATTGTTGACAAACAGTTCCGGAAAAATGCAGGAGCTTTTCTTTGCATTGCAGATGCTTCCATCGCATAAAATGTACTGATTGTAAAACTTTTTTATTTCCCCCTTGACTTTAGTGTGGTAAATTGGTAACATGGTAGCATGTTTTAAGAAAGTTTTACCAGAGGAGAGAGAAAAAAGATGAAAAAGAAATTATTAGCACTCGTTCTTGCTGCAGGTATGGTAGCTTCCATGGCTGCATGCGGCAATACAAACAGCAACGGATCTGCTTCCGCAGATAACAGCAGTAAAGACACTTCTGCTACTGCTGAAAGCACAGACAGTGATCTCGCTTATGTCAAAGACAAAGGCACCTTAGTGGTAGGTATCACAGACTTCGAGCCGATGGATTATCAGGATGAAAACGGTGACTGGATCGGATTTGATGCAGACCTTGCATCCGCATTTGCTGAGAGCCTTGGCGTTGATGTGGAATTTGTAGAAATTGACTGGGATAACAAAATCCTTGAGTTAGATGGCAAAACCATCGACTGTGTATGGAACGGCATGACATTAACCGACGAAGTAACAAGTTCCATGTCCTGCACAAACGCTTACTGCAACAATGCACAGGTAGTCGTTGTTCCTTCTGATGTAGCTGATAAATATCAGGACAAAGACAGCTTAAAAGATCTGACCTTTGCTGTTGAGTCCGGAAGTGCCGGCGAAGCACAAGCTCAGGAGCTTGGCTTAAACTACACAGCTGTAACCGCTCAGTCTGATGCACTGATGGAAGTTGCCGCAGCTACCTCTGATGCAGCTATCATCGATTCCCTGATGGCAGCCGCAATGGTTGGTGAAGGTACCGGTTACTCCAACCTGACCTACACCATTGGCTTAAATGACGAAGAGTACGGTGTTGGCTTCAGAAAAGGTTCTGATCTGACTGCTGAGTTAAACAACTTCTTCAAATCCAGCTACGCTGACGGTTCCATGGAGCAGATTGCTGAGAAATACGGTGTACAGGCTGCAGTTGTTGAGCAGAAATAATCCTGTTCCTTCTATATTTAATTATTGTTTTGTTGAGAAATATTTGTTTGTTGAGTTTTGTAAAATAAATAGTGATTTTTAATTTAAGACAGAGAGCGGAGTTTCCGCTCTTTGTTGCGCATAAAAATTTTTATAGAAAGTAGGAACTATCATGGATTTTTCACAGCAGCTGCCGATCGTCATCCATTCCTTAAACGTCGGCTTTTTACAGACATTAAAACTTTTTGCCATCACCCTGATTGGTGCATGCCCTCTGGGTCTTGCAATCTGTTTCGGTTCCATGTCCCGCATCAAACCGGTCAGTGCCTTTTTTAAACTTCTGATCTGGGTTGTCCGCGGTACCCCTCTGATGATCCAGTTACTGATCATCTACTTTTTCCCGGGACTGGTATTACATAACCCGATCTGGGGAGGCGGCGAAACCGGCCGTTTCCTCGCAGCATCCGTATCCTTCATTCTAAACTACGCCTGCTACTTCTCCGAAATCTACCGTGGAGGAATTCAGAGCGTTCCGGTAGGACAGGAAGAAGCCGGACTGGTTCTGGGCATGACAAAATCCCAGATTTTCTTCCAGGTAAAATTATTACAGATGGTAAAAAGAATCATTCCACCAATGTCAAACGAAATCCTGACACTGGTAAAAGATACTTCTCTTGCACGTATCATCGCACTGCAGGAGATCATCTGGGCAGGACAGGCATTTATGAAAGGATCTCAGGGTATTTCCGGACAGATCTGGCCACTGTTCTTCACCGCCATCTACTATCTCGTTTTCAATGGTATTCTGACAGTGGTACTTGGAAAATTAGAAAAGAAACTGGATTATTTCAGATAAAAGGAGAAACTGATCATGAAAATTTTAGAAGCAGAACATATATGCAAATCCTTTGGACAGACAAAGGTACTGAAAGATATCAGCTTTTCTCTGGAAGAAAGCCAGGTACTTTCTATCATCGGATCTTCCGGAAGCGGAAAAACCACTCTCCTGCGCTGTCTGAACTTTTTGGAGCGACCGGACAAGGGTATTATCCGTGTCAAAGACAAAACCGTCTTTGATGCAGCAAATCCTACCACCATGCAGGATGCGGAGATTCGAAAAAACCGCCTGCATTTCGGTCTTGTTTTTCAGTCCTTTAATCTCTTTCCTCAATATACGGCACTGAAAAACGTTATGCTTGCAAAAGAACTGCTTGCAAAAGAACGCCCGGATTATAAAGCGCGCAAAAAAGAAATCCATGATGAGATTGAAGCTCAGGCGATCAGCCTGTTAAAACAGATGGGACTTTCCGAACGGATCAATAACTACCCGCATCAGCTGTCCGGCGGTCAGTGTCAGCGTGTTGCCATCGCCCGTGCACTGGCGATGCAGCCGGATATTCTGTGTTTTGATGAGCCAACTTCTGCTCTTGATCCGGAACTGACCGGCGAAGTGTTGAAGGTTATCAAAGAACTGGCAGAAACCAAGACCACGATGGTGATTGTAACACATGAAATGGCATTTGCCCGGGATGTCGCTGATCAGGTCATCTTCATGGACGATGGTTATATTCTTGAGCAGGGTGATCCATATCAGGTATTTGAGCATCCGAAGGAAGAAAGAACACGACAGTTCCTTTCCCGGTTCCACGACGGAGAGTAAAGCTTGCTTGTCTTGTTGTTGGCTGAAATTTAATTTTTAATACGAAAACGAAGCATCCTGTCGGGACGCTAGACGCTCACTACCTTCGTTTCACGTCGTTTTCATCGCGCTCGTTCCCACGCCTGAAAAAGAGGTCGTTCCCACTCGCGCAAAAACTTGTGAAACTCAGTCGTTTGCTTAATCGCTTCCCCTGACAGGATGCTTCGTTTTCTCTATTTACACAGAATTAAATTGTAGTTATATTGATAACAAAACTATCGCTTAACTGTTTTTAGATTCTGAGCCAGAGGGGAAAGCTAAGCCACCGCAAAGCGGCTTGCCCTTGATCATATAAAAAAAGAACTGCTATACTGTTGTCATCGACGGAAAAATGGAACTGTTTTTGAGTTCTTCGCCGTCGGTAACAGACTTTTAGCAGTTCTTTTTAATTGTCAAGGATACAAATGATTGCAATTACCAGCAACTGATTCCCCAAAGAAGATCATTCTCCTGTCATTGAAAAATGAAGATGTAAATCTGCGCGTGCGAGAAAATGTTGCATAACTGATATGCACGCGTGACATATCGGTGCCATCAAGTAAATAGGGCAAATCTGAAAGCAAAATCCAAGACAAGACGGTAGGTTGATTTTCGTCACCGTAGCGAGCATAGCCCGCCTCCGGGAGTGTGTCTGAGCACGCTGTTTCTGCGTGCGAGTTCGCGGGAGGAGGCGGAGATAAGCGGCGCAGCGGAGGTAGAAAATCATCCGTGTCTGTCTGGATTTCTGCTTCAGATTTGCCCTTTACACAGATAAACAAGATTTTACAGTACAGCCTGGATCAGTTTCGGATCATAGCCTGCTTCACGCAGCGCCGCAATGATCTGTTTTTTATGCTCGGTGCCAAATGCTTCCATGGTGATCCGGATCTCCACAGCTGCATTTCGGTTGGATGATACGAACTGGTTATGATCCAGTTTGATAACATTTGCCTGTACACCGGCTACTACGCCTGCAACTCTGCACAGCTCGCCCGGTTTATCCGGCAGCTGAATAGACACGGTAAAGATACGATCACGCAGGATCAGACCTTTCTGTACCACAGAGGACATGGTGATGACATCCATATTTCCACCACTCAGGATAGAAACAACTCGTTTGTCCTTTACATTCAGATGCTTCAGTGCTGCAACCGTCAGCAGACCGGAGTTTTCTACGATCATCTTATGATTCTCTACCATATCCAGGAATGCCACGATCAGTTCATCATCATGAACGGTAATGATATCATCCAGATTTTCCTGAATATACGGGAAGATTTTGCTTCCCGGAGTTTTTACAGCGGTACCGTCTGCAATGGTATTTACCTGCGGCAATGTTACTACTTCACCGGCTTCCAGAGATGCCTGCATACAGTTTGCACCAGCCGGCTCTACACCGATGACTTTGATCTTCGGATTTAACAGTTTTGCCAGTGTGGATACACCGGTTGCAAGTCCGCCGCCACCGATTGGCACCAGAATGTATTCCACCAATGGAAGTTCCTGGAAGATTTCCATGGCAATGGTTCCCTGACCGGTTGCAACAGCCGGATCATCAAATGGATGGATAAAAGTATATCCGTGCTCTTCTGCCAGTTCATATGCCTTTGCACAAGCCTCATCGTACACATCTCCGTACAGAACCACTTCTGCACCATAGCTCTTGGTACGGTTTACTTTGATCAGCGGAGTGGTGGTCGGCATTACGATCGTTGCCTTTGCACCATAACGTTTTGCAGCATAAGCCACACCCTGCGCATGGTTTCCTGCGGATGCAGTGATCAGACCACGCTGACGTTCTTCCTCTGTCAGTGTACTGATCTTGTAATAAGCACCACGTACTTTATACGCACCGGTAAACTGCATATTTTCCGGTTTCAGATATACTTTATTGCCAGTCTGTTCGCTTAAATACTCACTGTATACCAGCTTTGTCTCCTGTGTTACTTTTTTGACGATTTCACTGGCTTCCTCAAAACGATCCAGTGTCAGCATTTCACTCATTTACGTTCTCCTTCTCAAACAACGCATCTACAAACTGATCCGCGTCAAATTTCTGCAGATCATCGATGCTTTCTCCTACACCAATATATTTTACCGGAATACCAAGCTCGGAATGAATTGCAACAGCAATTCCTCCCTTGGCAGTTCCGTCCATCTTGGTCAGTACAATACCTGTGATCTCAGCAGCCTCACTGAACTGCTTTGCCTGAACCAGCGCATTCTGTCCAGTGGTAGCATCCAGAACGACCAAAGTCTCGCGGTATGCTTCCGGATACTCTTTTTCCAGAATACGGTTGATCTTCTTCAGTTCTTCCATCAGGTTTTTCTTGTTATGCAGACGTCCTGCCGTATCACACAGCAATACATCTGCTTTTCGGGCTTTTGCCGCCTGTACGGCATCGTATACGACAGAACCCGGATCGGATCCTTCCTGTCCGCCGACAATTTCCACACCGGCACGGTTCGCCCACTCTGTCAGCTGTTCACCGGCTGCGGCACGGAAGGTATCAGCTGCACCCAGGATTACTTTTTTGCCCTGATTTTTCAGTTTTCCCGCCAGTTTTCCGATGGTGGTTGTCTTTCCGACACCGTTGACACCGATCACAAGAACGACAGATTTTTCCTCTTCAAAACGATATGCGGTATCGCCTACATACATCTGCTCTTTGATACTGTTGATCAACAGTTCCCGGCAATCTGCCGGTTCTTTGATGTGGTTTTCTTTTACTTTTTTCTTCAGATTTTCAATGATTTCCTCTGTGGCATGGATTCCGATATCGCCCATTACAAGAATCTCTTCCAGTTCCTCATAAAAGTCATCATCGATATGGGAAAATCCGCTGAAAATAGAATCAAATCCGGACACGATATTGTCACGGGTTTTGGTCAGTCCACTGACCAGACGCTTAAAAAAGCCTTTTTTCTCTTTTTCTTCAGCCATACGTCTCTTCCTCCCTCAAATATATTTGAAATCAAATTTTCTTTGCTCATTCTTAATAATTGTCTGCAGATTATTTTCTCATAAAAAAACAATCATACTTTGCAATACTTCTGATTCAGAAATGTTCTTGACACTCTTACTTTGAATCCTTATGCATCTAATTCTTTTTCAATCAGGTTGACGGAAACCAGTGCAGACACACCTTTCTCCTGCATGGTGATACCATACAGACGGTCTGCGGCAGTCATGGTGCCCCGTCGATGGGTAATCACAATAAACTGTGTATTTTTCGTCAGCTTATGCAGATAATTTGCAAAACGGTCAACGTTGGAATCATCCAGTGCCGCCTCGATCTCATCCAACAGACAGAACGGCGACGGTTTTAAGTTCTGGATGGCAAACAGCAGCGCAATGGCTGTCAGTGCTTTCTCACCACCGGACAGCTGCATCATATTCTGGAGTTTCTTTCCGGGCGGCTGTGCGATGATCCGGATTCCACATTCCAGAATGTCCTTCGTCTCTTCCTCGCCGGTCAGTTCCAGAGAACCTTTTCCTCCGCCGAACAGCTCCTTGAATGTCTTGTCAAATTCCTGCTGAATATCGGCAAATTTTTCTGCGAACTGCTTACGCATTCCTTCATCCAGATCCGCAATGATCTTCTCCAGGCTCGCTTTTGCCTCCTCCAGATCCGCATGCTGTGCAAAGAGGAATTCATAACGCTCCGATACACTCTTGTACTCTTCAATGGCATTGACATTGACATTTCCAAGCTTGCGGATCTCGTCGCGGATGCCCGCGATCTGCTTTTTCAGATCAGATACATTCAACTGCTCCGAAAGTTCCTGTTCCTTTGCCGCATGGTAGGTGATCTCATATTCCTCCCACATATAAGTGGTCAGAGATTCCTGTGCCTGCTCCGTCTTTTCCTTCTGCTGGTTCAATCGGAACATCTCTTTGTCCAGATTGCTCATGGTCTGGGAAAGTTCTTCCCGCTGGGCAAAAAAGTTTTTCTGCTCACCAAGCATGGTTTCTTTCTGCGCACGGATCGCCGTCAGCTTCTCGTCCAGATCCTGTTTCTGTAAAACAGCCGCTTCCGACTGTTCCTGTAACTGTCTGATCTGGGCCTCCCGTTCTTCGATCACAGTCTCACTGTTTGCACTGTCATGCAAAATCTGTTCTTTCTCCTGATTCAGGCGACGGATTTCCTCCGCAATACGCTGGATATTCTGCTGCAGGAAATTTTTCTGTTGCTGCTTCTGTGCAATCTCCAGCAGAATATCATTCAGATCCTGAGATGCACTCTCAATCTCCAGATTTTTATTTTCCACCTGCTGGGATAATGTTTTATTCTGCTCGGTAATCTCTTTTTCCTGGTTTACAGACAGCTGCATCTGCTTTGCCATCTGCTCCTGCTCGGAAGCCCATTCCGCTTTATCTGCATCGATTTTCGCGATTTCTTCATGAATGCCGGCATAGGCAGCTTCCTGTTTTTCCTGCTGCTCCCGGATATGACCGGTCTCCATTTCCAGGGTATTTTTATGTAAATACGCCTGCTGCAGATTCACCTGCAGTTCTTCATAATCATCCTTCAGAAGCGCATTTGCCGTCTTCACATCCTCCATTCGGCTTCGGATCTCCTGCGCCTGGGTCCGGCAGTCAGCCACCTGTTTTTCCAGGATCTCAATCTCTCGGTTTCGTCCCAGCAGATTACTGTTATTCCGGAACGCACCACCGGTCATGGAGCCGCCCGGCTGCAGGGATTCGCCCTCCAGCGTAACGATACGCAGCGAATAGCGGAACTTTCGGGCAACCGCCACCGCATGTTCGATGGTATCCATCACAAGCACACGGCCCAACAGATATCCGGCCACTTTTTCATACTGCGGCTGGGTATGCACCAGACTGCTTGCAATGCCGATGACACCGGTCTCTCCCAGCGCCTTTTCTGCTGGAACATGCTCCGGTGCTGATACACTGGTCAACGGCAAAAACGTAGCTCGTCCATAACGGTTCTTTTTCAGATATTCGATCATCTGACGGGCGGTATCCTCATTATCCGTCACAATGTTCTGGATACTTCCACCCAGAGCCGTCTCGATGGCGGTCTCATACTGCTTGTCCACCTTGATCAGATCCGCGATAACACCGTGGATTCCCGGCGTATCCGCCTTGCGTTCCATGATCCGGCGGATGCTGTTGCCATATCCATCGTAACGCTCCGCGATATTCCGCAGAGATTCCAGACGGGAACTGTCCTTGTGATACTGCTCCTTGCACTGATCCATCCGGCCACGCAGTTCTTCGAACTCCTGCCGCCAGTTGTTTCGCTTCTTTTCAATGGACGCCTTTTCTTCCTCCATGGAAACAATCGATTCCTTCAGTTCAGCCAGTTCCTTTTCCTGTCTGAGCAGCAATCCGCTGACATCGTCTCCACCACTCTTCTGCTCCAGCAGTTCCTTGTTTAACTGCGCCCGGCGGATGGAAGCCTGCTCCTGCATGGTCTTCAGACGCTGCTGCTCTGCTTTCATGGAAGCCCGGGCATTCAGCAGACGTAAAATTTCTGCCTTTCCATCTTCAATCTGCTGTTCCATCGCAGCATTTTCTTTTCGTAACGCTTCCAGATGTTCTGTCAGCGTCGCTTTCTTCTGCCCGGTCTCTCTGATTTTTTCTTCCAGTTCTGCCTGCTGGTTGCTGTAATCCTCACCTGCCTGCTGCTGGCGCTCCACATCGGCCTGCAACGCATCCAGACGGCTTCTGACATGCTCTTCGTTCTGCTGTGCCGTATGGATCTGTTCCCGCAGCACATTGATCTGACCTTCCAGTTTTTCCTTGGAGACACCGGTCTCATTCATATTCTGCTGCAGAGAACTGATCTGTGCATCTGCCTGCGCCACCTGTTCATCCAGTTCTTCATAGCGTGCTTTGATCTGTTCAAATTTCTGCCGGGTCTCGGTCTGCTGATGCTCCGTAATCCCACATTTCTGTTCCAGTCCCTGCAGTTCGGTATTCATCCGCTCCATCTCAAGCAAAAACAAACTCTGATCGCAGCTTTTCAGTTCTTCTTTTTTCTTCAGATAAACTTTTGCGTGTTCCGCCTGCCGCTCCAGAGGTCCCACCTGTCGCTCCAGTTCTGCCAGAATGTCATTGACACGCACCAGATTCTGCTGTTCATCCTCCAGTTTTTTCAATGCTGTCGCTTTTCTGCGCTTGAACTTTACAATTCCTGCCGCCTCGTCAAACAGTTCCCGGCGTTCCTCCGGTTTTCCGCTCAGGATTTTGTCAATCTGTCCCTGACCGATGATGGAATATCCTTCTTTACCAATACCGGTATCATAAAAAAGCTCATTGACATCCTTCAGACGGCACTGGGTACCGTTGATCAGATATTCACTCTCACCGGAACGGTACACCCGTCGTGCCACCGTCACTTCGTTATAATCCAAGGGCAGCTGATGATCCGAATTATCCAGTGTAATCGCCACATAGGCAAAACTTACCGGCTTTCGATTCTCTGTTCCCGCAAAAATGACATCCTGCATGCTGGCACTTCGCAGCTGCTTCACCTTCTGCTCACCAAGCACCCAGCGCACCGCATCTGCGACATTACTTTTTCCACTGCCATTCGGACCTACAATACCGGTGATTCCGTTATGAAACTCAAATATAATTTTATTGGCAAATGATTTAAAACCGTGTACCTCGATTGATTTAAGATACATACATTCCTCCGTTTACTACTCTTACTTGTCCTTCTTTCTCAGCACCAGAATGGCCTGATAAGCAGCTTCCTGTTCTGCCGCCTTCTTGGTATGACCCTCGCCGCATCCATAGCTCTTATTGCCTATGCGGGCTTCCACGGTATAATTCTTGTTGTGGTCCGGACCACTCTCATCCACCAGCACATACTCCAGTTTTCCGCTATGCTCATCTCCCTGCACGATCTCCTGCAGGATAGTCTTGCTATCATAAAAGAGCTGCATATGCTCCACATTATTCAGCACAAAACGGTGAATAAACTCTTTTGCATTAGCAAAACCACCATCCAGATAAATAGCTCCGATAATCGCCTCGAATGCATCTGATAAAATAGATTTTCTCTTTCTGCCACCGGTCTGATCCTCACCTTTTCCAAGGAAAAGATAATCTCCCAGGTTCAGTGCTCTGGTACAAAATGCCAGTGTCTGCTCACATACGATACTTGCACGCACACGGGTCAGTTCCCCCTCCGGTACATCCGTATGTTCATGATATAAAAAGTCACTGGTTACGATCTCCAGTACCGCATCCCCCAGAAACTCCAGACGCTCATTATCGGACAACTTCTTCATCCGGTGTTCATTGGCATAGGAGCTGTGAGTCAGTGCCTGACGCAACAGACCTTCCTGCTGAAACTGATAACCGATTTTTTTCTGAAACTCTTTGATCTGTTCCATAGTATCGTTCCTCCTGTAAAACAAAGAGCTGTTGCAGAGACAAATACTCACTGCAACAGCATCCATTTTCCTGTTATACTGATTCTTACAATGCTTTCTTAATCTGTTCTACCGCATCGCCAACAGTTGTAATTTTTTCTGCTTCTTCTGACGGAATCTCAATCTCAAACTCTTCCTCGATTGCCATAATAATCTGGAAAATATCCAAGGAATCTGCTCCAAGATCATCCACAAAAGTAGACTCTTCTGTAATCGTATCAGCGTTAATGCTTAACACTTCACTGATAATATTTTTGATTTTTTCAAATTCCATGACGCAAATCCTCCCTCCCTGTTATTTTTCTACAATATGCTCTTTGATCTTACCATTAATATCCTGCTGCTTGAAAATCACACACTGAAGAATGGAATTCTTCACATCGATTGCTTTCGCACTGCCGTGTGTCTTGACCACCAGACCGTTCAGTCCAAGCAGAGGAGCTCCACCATACTGGGAGGCATCAAAGGACTTCAATGTCTGTTTTAATGCAGGTTTAATCAAAAGTGCTCCAATTTTAGACCGGAGAGATGACATCAGTCCCTCTTTTACCTTGGAAAGTAAAGTCGCAGCCACACCCTCGTACAGTTTCAGTACGATGTTGCCCGCAAACGCTTCACAGACGATGACATCTGCACCGCCATGCGGAATCTCACGTGCTTCAATACTTCCGATAAAATTAATCCCAGGACATTCTTTCAGCAGCGGGAATGTCTCTTTCACCAGCTGATTGCCCTTTTCCTCTTCTGCTCCGATGTTCAGGATCGCCACTCTCGGATTCTTGATTCCGACAATGTTCTCCATATAAATAGATCCGATCTGGGCGAACTGCACCAGATGTGACGGACGCGCATCCACGTTTGCTCCACAGTCGATCAGAAGTGACACTCCCTTTTCCGTCGGAATCAACGGTGCCAGTGGCGGACGCTCAATACCTTTAATCCTTCCAACCAGTACCTGACCGCCAACTAAAGTAGCTCCGGTACTTCCCGCTGTCACAATGGCATCTGCTTCCTGATGCTTAATCATATTCATTCCGATTACCAGAGATGACTGTTTCTTCTTACGAATCGCATTTACCGGCGGCTCAGCCATCTCAATGACTTCCTCGGCATGTACGACTTCAATCTTTTCCTTATCATAAGTATATTTCTCCAGTTCAGCATTCACAGCATCCTGTCTGCCTACCAGAAACACTTTGATATCATTTTCTGCCTGAACAGCTTCCACCGCACCTTTTACGATTTCTCCCGGTGCATTGTCACCACCCATGGCATCCACTACTACGCGGACTGTTTCGCTCATATTTCTTCCTCCGTCTCTTGTCCATCCAATAAAAAATATACACTATGTCTATGTATAAATCAACCGATTTTTCTTATCCCAATGTAAAACTTTTTAGTATTTTTTCTGTAAATATTAAGTAAATGTTACGCAGTAAGAAAAATTTTCAACTGAGCCTTGGCATCATGAAAATCCTTCATTCCAAGGTCATATAACTGCTGCTCTACTTCCCGGTCCATGGTGTATGTACTCATTTTCGGCGGGTTGCTTGGTGCAAAAATAAATGCCCTGCCTTCCTTCTCCAGATCAAACAGCTGCTTCTGGCACTTTCCGTACATGATATGGCGGTTATCCAGTGCCTTTACCGTATTCGGGAACTTGCGGCACATTCTGCTGTATAAGAAACGCATGCCTTCCGGCTTTTTCACAAAACTTCTCGGTTTTGATAAAATCGCAACGATCTTGTCACAGCCGTCATCCAGAGCACGTTGCACCGGAATCGCATCCGTCACACCGCCGTCATAATACAGTTTGCCATCGATCTCAATGGGTTTGCAGGCTGCCGGCAACGCACAGGAAGCCATAATACAGCGGTAATCATCCTGCTTCATCGCACTCTTCGGAAAATAAACCGGTGTTCCTGTTGCTGCATCCGTTGCCACGATCCAGTATTCCGTCGGATTCGCACGCAATGTCGGGAAATCAATGGGGTCCACACCGGTAGAATTCGTCATATCACCGTAAATATGCTGCAAACCGAACAGATTTCCGGTTTTGATAAAACTTTTCACACCGAAATAGCCCGGATCCTTAATCCAGTCTGTATAATAACGAAGATTACGTCCGCGCTGTCCTGCCAGGAAAGATGCCACATTGGCAGATCCGGCAGACACACCGATGGCATAATCAAATGTAATATTTTCATCCATGAAAGCATCCAGAATACCTGCGCTGTATGCACACTTCATTCCGCCGCCTTCCACGATCAATCCTATTTTGCTCATATATTCTGTCACCTTTTCATTCTCTCATGATTTATAAAATACCAATTATCTCATGTCTATCCTATTTTATCAGAGATGAAACAGATGTCAATGAATGATTTGCAGGAATTGCTGCCGAATCATCCTGCAACCCCACTTGTATTCTTAAAATTATCATTTCACAAAAAGACCGACTGCATATCCTTTTCCGATACACCGTCGATCTTTCGCAATTTTTCCTTATCTTTTTTTCGATTGTATGCCTTTCCGTTCGGCATTGTTCTGGTCACAGGATTCACACCATCCCATGTGCGCCGGAATCCTGCATAATATTCTTTCTTCGCCTTTTTGCTGCGTTTATCTAATGATACATATTTCTTCATGCTACATTTTCCTCCAATCCATCTCGAATCAGTTTCGCAATATCATTGCAAAAATCCTCATAATCTGTATGACCACACAAAAGCATTTTGTCCGGTAATTTTTCTAATACTTTCTCAAATCTATCACAGTCTTTCTTCCTGACTCTGCCAAAAATAACGTGATATGGCTCACCCTTTTTCACCATTTCCTTAGGAAATCGCACTGGAATCTGCTCCTGTATAAATAATGCATCTGCCAGATAATCTTCATGGTCAATATATGCATACAAAACGGAAAATGGTCTGAAATCCCGCAATTTCCAAAAATTTGTCATGAATATGCCTCCCGATAATTCCAAGGTAGTGTCAAAAACTACCCTTTTTTATTGTTCTAAAACGTTTAAAAACCTTGATTTATCGGAGGTTTGCAAATAAAAAGAGCATTACCCCCTTAAATGAAGTATAATGAGTTCACCACAAACACCATTACCTACAAAGGAGACAATGCTCATGGACATTATACTTTATTTACTTCAACTAATTCAATACCAACATAAACAAATCTGCTGGCTTTTAAATTTTATCTGTAGATATATCCCTCTTAAGCAGTGGGCTTTCGATGATTCCCATTCACCCAAATATCAAAAATTTCGGATTGACCGGCTTCCAAAGATCATTTATTACCAGAAATGGGATTACAAAGAGTACATCCCGTATCTGGAATGGCGGTATGGCAAAAAGATCAAACCTGTTCAGCGCAGGAGCGAATGTGATATTGACGACAACTGTACCTGCCCACGCTGTAATGCCCCGAAACCATACCTTTATAAAAATAACGGTTCCAAAGGGCAGCTCCTCTGCAAAGTATGTTCCTCTGCCTTTTCACCAGAAGAAAACCGTTTTGCCAGACCGTATTCTCTAAAATGTCCTTACTGCAGCCATTCACTGGTTCCAATAAAAGACCGGAAACACTTTGTTGTACATAAATGTGTTAACAAAAAATGTTCCTATTATCTTCACAACCTGAAGAAAGTCGATCCGAAAGACTTAAAAGAACCGGATGGTAAAAACAAATACAAACTTCACTACATCTACCGGGAATTCCTGATAGATTTTTTCAGCATGGACTTAAACAGCCTTCCGAAAAATGCATCTTCCCTTAAATTCAACAAGCATAATCAACATGTGATGTCTCTGTGCCTTACTTACCGAGTAAATCTCGGACTTTCTCTCCGAAAAACCTGCCAGGCTCTCAAAGATATCCATGGCATTTCCATCTCTCACCAGCAGGTTGCCAACTATTGTAAAACGGCATCATTGTGCATCAAACCGTTTGTAGATAACTATGACTATAAAACCGGTAATACATTTACCGCTGACGAAACCTACATCAAAATCCGTGGTATCAAAACCTACATCTGGTTTATCATGGATGCTGCCAAACGTTCCATTATCGGCTATCAGGTATCCGGCAACCGCGGTGTTGGACCTTGCATCCTTGCCATGCGTATGGCATTCCGTAATCTGAAAGAGTTACCAAAAAACTTCAACTTTATTGCCGATGGATACAGTGCCTATCCACTTGCTGCACAGCAGTTTTTTCACGAATTCGGTGAAAAATTCAAGTTTGAGATTACCCAGGTAATCGGACTTTCCAATGATGATGCCGTATCAAAACAATTCCGTCCGTATAAGCAGATGATTGAACGCTTAAACCGGACATACAAAGCTTCCTACCGCAAAACCAACGGTTTCGATAATATCGATGGTGCCAACTATGATCTTGCCCTGTGGGTTGCTTATTATAATTTTTTAAGGCCGCACCAACACAATAACTATAAAGTCTTAAATGAAGTAGAGATGCTATCTCATTCTGATACCATGCCTGGTAAATGGCAGCTGCTGATTTTCCTCGGTCAGCAAACAATACTGAACATGCAAAACGGCGAAGCCGCTAACTGTTCTTAGATTCCGAGCCGGAGGGAAATATCCAGCCACCGCAAAGCGGCATGCCCTTGATAGCACGAAAAAGAACTGCTACACTGCTGTAATCGACGGAGAAAATCTAACTGTTCCTGAGTTCTTCGCCGTCGGTGATAAACCTACAGCGGTTCTTTTTCGTGCTGTCAAGGGTGGCGGATGATCACCACTATCTAAAAATATCTACAATTTTCAAGGTTCATTGAGCCTTTTTCTTTGGCTCTGCTTTTTCATAGGTCATTTGACACTATCCTGTTATAATCTCCTGTGTCTGCTCTGCATTCATATATTTTCCTGCTGTCTGTTCCGCTGAAGAAGTATGGGAATATTTATAAAAAAATGCTGCGATAAACATTGCGATCACAATGCAGACAATAACAGCTTTCCGTCGAGTTCTGGCATGCGCTGTACGGTTGCGGTTGACTGCTGCACTACTTCTACCCGCCATCTGCTGAGTTTTCTGGGCTCTTCGATCTGCCACTGCCTGTGAAACATTATCTCTCGTAGTTTCTCCTGTCCGGTCATCTTTATAATATCGCTTGCCATTTATTAACACATAACTCATATGTGATACCTCCTGCTTTTAAGCATTTAAAAAACTTTCCTTTTTCTTTCATTATCCTGCAACTCACACCAAAAACTTTCTTAAGAAACCTTTTTCCCACAATTGCCACAGAATTCATTCCTTTGTGCTGTACCTGACTTCCAGGTCAAAGGTCTGCGTTCTCCTTCCAGACCAAACAAATGCATATACGGATTGATGTCCTGATCCATCGGATAATTCAATAACACTGTAACCTGGTTGATGTATGGAAGTAACTTCGGTTCATAACCTTCCTCTTTCTCCATCAGAAGATCAATGGCCAGTTTTGCCTCAAAAATTGCTGTAAGCTGGATATCTAAATACATCCCCGGCTGGAAATGGAGTTTTTCCAATTCTCTTTCCGTTGCATAAAATCGTCTGCGCACTGCCTGATTACTGTAATCTACACCTTTATCTTCCCCATACGCACAGGTATAACATGCCATTCCGGCATTCGGTTTATAATAAAAAATTTCCCCCGTACTTGCCCTTGGACCACAACCTGCGTCAATCATAGGAATATGATATTTATCAGCCAGTTCATTGCAGACATATCCACAATGGCGGTTATCCGCACAACAAAGGATGATAGAATTTTTCCAGATTAATTTATCAAGTTCAGCCGGATCTACATGCTGGATCAAATCTCTGAATGTATAAACCCTGCAGTTTGGATTGATATCCGCAGCTCTTTCTCTGAAACAGTCCACTTTATATTTTCCAACATCATGGATGCCACACTCATGTCTGCAAACATTGTGATAAGCAAGAATATCATTATCTGCCACAATCAGAGAGCCAATTCCCGCTCTGACCAGTTCCAGGCCAACCTTAAAGCCTCCTGATCCAATACCTGAAATAATGGCCTGTCTGACTGCCATACTGTCCTTTTCTATAATCCCCTGATTTCTGGAAAAAATATCCTGTTGGCAGGAGTAATAATCAATGTGGATCTCCGCAGTCTCATTATCTCTGATGGATATTTCTGCCTGATCATCGTTCCAGACAACAGACAGATCACTCTGATCGCTGATATTGTCTGTTCCGCTTTCCAACCGCTCCTTTCGGCTCGCCACACCTAATACCGCTGCATCCGTTCTGACATTTTGGAGTTTCTGCGGCGTAATATTATAAGTTTTAGTCTCTGGATGATAATAACCCATAAGTTCACCTTCATAGCGCTCTTTTCTATACTCCTCCGGCATCAGAATCGTGTATGGCCTGAGGGCTTCCTGCATTTTTTCAAAATCGATAAAGCTTTCCGCAGATGTATCTTCTTCTCCTGTATTATCCACAAAACCGGCACTATTTGCAGTCGTTTCTTCCTGCAACATCACTGTCTGTTGTGCTCTTTCTACTTTGCTGTACATATACTCTTCCTCCTCTAAATGACTTTTTAACAGACCTGATAATTTTGAACGGATGAATCCTTTTGTTTCACCTGGTCTCTCGTGTCTGTACTCTTTTTTTCTGAATCCCGCACATTTCGCTTCATTACGCTCAACGGTTTCTCTGAGTCTGGTCAAATTGATACGCGGCATCGCTGCCCATACTGCTCTATCATTAATTTCATACTCTGCTTCCGTCTCGACTCCGTTCTCATCAATGTACCAGAATTTGATTCTGAACTTTGGATCAATAAAGATAAGTCCATTGACAACACCGCCAAACTGGCGCGCCAGTTTGATATTTGCCGGATAATCACCCTGACTGAAACGTAAGCAGCCATCTGGATGCCTGTGAACCTGTGATACCGTCAACTGACCGTTCGAAAAATCATAATATTCTGAAATCCTGGTAGCCAGATGGTCTGCATACATATGATCCTTTTCGCACATGGTCGGCATGTAGGTAGCATTTATTCCACTATCCGCTACCACATCAAAGTAAAAATCGTTGCCAATACGGATACCGGGCATCTGGATAATGCTCTCCTTACCGGGATGTCTGCCCGCTTCGAGCAGCATGCCTCTATATGTATTGCGAGTAATATAAACATGATATTTTTCTTTACACCATAACATTTGCAAACACCTCCATTATTTATCTCGATCTACCCCTGTTTTCTCCCATACACAATATACGTCAATCCAGCGAAGCACTCTTGTCATGGCCGTATAACCATTCACCGAGGCAGAATCCGTAGTTTTCACCTGACATATATAAGGAAGTCCCATCCTCGAATCAGATATTAAATGATGAAATCCCGGCTTTAACTTTGTCATAGGATAAACCTTAATCGATCCACCAAAAAGTCCATCCGCATCTCTTCCCGGATGATCATGTTCATACACAATGTGGAATACAAAGGTTCTCCAACGTTCATCTGGTGCTGGTTTAACCGGCAGTCTTACATCTACACAAAATCTATGTTGGTTGTCATAGCTAAACATCATCTTCATATCTGAATGATTATATTCTCGCATAAACTTTAAAAATGCATCTTTTTCAAATCTCAGCAGTGCACCATTCTCTTTTTCATACCAGTACATAGCTTTTCCTCCTATCGTGCATAGTTTTTCTCTGGAGCTGTATTAATCACAGGTGTATTGGAGTCCTGCGCCTGATATGCGGGCACCACCTCACCATTTTGAAATACAAAAGCCTCAACATCTGCTAACCCATTAGCCTGATCTTCCAACTGACCAAAATTCGGTTCAGCAGCCGTCCTGATGACCGGAGTAGTAGCATTCTGTGTCTGCCCGGCAGGTACTATTTCACCATTTTGGAATACAAATGCTTCAACGTCCGCATTTCCTTCTGCCTGCGCTTCAAGCTGTCCATAATTCTTCTCATTTTCGGTTCTAATCATATTCATTGATTTTTCCTCCTTTTTTCTGTGGCTAAGCTACGCGGTCATAATCATCATTTTTCTCGCAATGTCGAACCGCCTTAATGCAAGGTGTCTGCATATCGTTCACATATTCGCGGAGCACATAATCCGCCTGAGCCGGAATACGATCAAGTATCCTATTAATTTTTTTGTTTTTGCCATAACCAATCTTATACAATTCTCTGCAGGTCAGGCTGAACCCCCTTTCTTCCAGACACCTGCCATTCTGACGGAAAAATGCAAAAACAGATCCTGAGAAATCTGTGTCGAAAAGCCACAAACGCTCCTTTGTTCCGACAGGCTGATAATAGAAACTCTGTTTTCCCGGTAATGATACACATACGATACGGTCTTTTTCATTATGTTTTGCTTTCATTTTCTTCATGATTTTGTCTCTCCTTTTTCTTTAGATTCATTTCCTCTTCACTATTGATATGGAACCGGTATTTCAAAAAGTTTCCACAAAATCAGAAAAAATCGCAAAAAAAAATACTCCCGAAAAATTCGGGAGCATGATTCTTACGCTTTCAGGAAAACAGACAGACGACATGATATGCTACTGGTCTCTTGGTCATTCTTATATTTACTTTTTCAATTCCTCTTAGGCAATTGGTCCTATGTCAAGATTTAGTACAAGTTAAAATGAGTTTTTCCCCATCTTAACTTGCCATTGGCTCTTCGTCCTGTTACATTCTACGATATAGTTCTTCGTAGTCATTTAGTGACATGTAATCGCAATGACTATGGATCCGCTTGGTGTTGTAGAATGCCTCCAGATATTCGAATACCAATCGATATGCATGATTATAATCGCGAATTTTGAAGTGATTCAGCCATTCGCGCTTGATCAGTGAATGAAATGATTCAATGCAGGCATTATCCCATGGATAAGCCTTTTTAGAATAACTGCACTGCACTCTGATCGATGTCTGGGTCTTTTTTTAATACATTTATCGTTTCTTTAAGAATATCTATTTCTAATTGCATATCTTGCATTTGAGCCTTCAACTGATTTATTTCATCAGAAGAAATATCTGTACTTGAAACAGAACCTTCTACTAATGTTCCCGGAGTAATGTTTTTGTGATTCATAAGACCTAATGTACCTTCT
>JALESO010000045.1 GCA_022781925.1 Lachnospiraceae bacterium | reverse complement strand
AAGTCGAACGCATGTGAGACTTGGTGCGTGATTCTGGTCAGCGTAAGCTGACATATTCTTCTCAGAATCACTGCACATCCTCGCGGAGCGTTTATCTCAGTCGGAGATTGAACTCCCACTGAGAAAGATTTGTTATTACTCGCCACTTGCAGAAGTGGGAGTCTCAACTCGGACTGAGATGAACGTTTACTTCTGTACTGTCGGCTGTGGCACCTCTTTTAAAATCTGTGCAATGACCTGGAGCTCCGTCACATGCGCCGCCCGGGATCTGGTGTTCAGCACGATCCTGTGCCGTGCCACATCCGGGAATACCTCTTCCACATCCTCCGGAAGCACATAGTCTCTTCCCTGCAGAAACGCCCACGCCTTCGCCATTTTCGCACAGGCAATGGTTCCCCTTGGGCTCAGTCCCAGTTCGATATACGGATTCGTCCGCGTCGCCGTCACCAGCTGAACGATATAATTATAGATTGCATCCTGTACAAACACCTGTCCGGCTTCTCTCTGCAACTCGCACAATCCTGCCGCATCGATGACCGGAATGATCGCATCCGTCTCCTCCTGCGCGCTCTTTCCTTTTGCGATCTCGATCTCAGTCGCCGCATCCGGATAGCCCATACTGATACAGATCATAAAACGATCCAGCTGTGACTCCGGCAAAAGCTGTGTCCCGGCACTGCCCTTCGGATTCTGCGTGGCCATGACCAAAAACGGTTCCGGCATCTCGCGGGTCACTCCGTCCACGGTCACCCTTCCCTCTTCCATCACTTCCAGAAGCGCGGACTGAGTCTTCGGGCTTGTCCGGTTGATCTCATCCGCCAGAAACAGATTGCAAAGCACCGCTCCCGGATAATACACGAACTGCCCCGTCTCTTTCTGATACATAGAAAAACCAAGGATATCCGCCGGAAGTACATCCGGTGTAAACTGTACTCTGTGGTTTTCCAGCTGCATCGCCTGGGAAAAGGCAACCGCAAGTGTCGTTTTACCTACCCCCGGCACATCATCGATCAGGATATGTCCTCCTGCCAGCATCGCGGCAAATACCTTCTGTATACAGTCATCCTTTCCTTTGATCAGCTTCTTTACTTCCTGTATCACCCGTTCTGTCTGAATCATAAATCTACCCTTACCTTCCCGTTTTTATTTCCTGTTGTCGTATCGTTCCTATCTATCCTATCTATTTGTAAAACACGATTATTTCACTACTATATTTATCAATTATATAGTTTCTATGCACAAACCACAACTTAATATTTTCTGGACAAATTCATCTCTTGTTTTAATTTAACAGGAAATTCTGTATATTTTTTAAGAAACAAAAAAATCCGCATACGCGGATTTCTACTTATCTCATATATTCTGTAAATAAGAAAACTTACTCAACATCTATGATAGCATACGCTAACTCAAGTGTCAAGATGTATTAAGTTCAATACAATCGCGAAAAAGTGTCCTTATTGATCGATTTATCTCATAGAACACTTGCAATTTTTGATTTTTTATATTATTATGTGGAAAAGCTTATGAGAGCTTAACGAACAAGTATTTTTTAAGGAGGAAAAAAATTATGGCATACGTAATTAGCGATTCTTGTGTAATGTGTGGTGCATGTGCTGGTGGATGTCCAGTAGGTGCTATTTCTGAAGGAGATGCTCAGTACCAGATCGACGCTGACGCTTGCATCGATTGCGGCGCATGTGCAGGTACATGTCCTACAGGTGCTATCGCAGAGGCTTAATTTTAAAGTCCTTTTAGCACATATTATATTTATGAACATTAAAAAGACTGTCGCATCGCGGCAGTCTTTTTTTATCCAAAAACATCTATTACGTTATCTGATTACTGATATCTGATCACAACCAGACTCTCAGCCGGTAAGGTCACACTTCCATGGATCTCCAGCTGTTTCTCCGTCACCGCAGACACTTCCGGTCTGTCCTCCGGCATTTCCCCGGTTCCCTGCAGTGTCCACATCTGTCCGGCTGTCGTTACCGCCAGACCATCTGCATCTTCCAGTGTCAGTTCATATTCCCGGTGATTTGTATTGACTGCTTTCAGAATGATCCCACCCTGTGCATCCCGTGCAGCAGATACATAGATGCCTTCTTTCCGCAATTCTACATCCTGTTCCCGCAACGGAATGGTATATGTACCTCTGTGGTTTGCAAACAGTTTCTGCACATAATAATTTGGTGTCAGATACACGTCACTGTCGTCGAACCAGATTATATCCGGTTTCCACTGGCTGTGTCCGATGCGGTTAAACAATGGTGCGTAGGAAGCAAGTTTCACCACATCCGCATTTTTCTCAATGCCCGTCAGCAGTGCTGCTTCCGCCAGCGCGCTCTCCATGGAGTTCGCCCGGTCTTCGGTATGCGCTGCGTACTCTCCGGCAAATACTGCCACATTCCGCGGATACTCGTCATACATTGCCACATGGTCGTATAACCACTGCGGACTGACATAATAATGTTCATCCACCGCATAACTGAAGTCCGGATTCTCTTTCGCCTTTTCCCGGTAATACTTCCATGCATCCTCCGTGATGGAGCATTCCATAAACGGACCTGCGGTTCCCAACAGCCGGATTTCCGGATATTTTGCATGAATCGCCTGCTCAAACCGCTCATAGCGGTGTTTCATATCCAGATACTGCGTCTCCCACTGTTCATTTCCCACAGACAGAAAATCCATATGAAAAGACTCCGGATGACCCATTTGGGCCCGCAGCGCTCCCCATTTACTGTCCACCGGTCCGTTGGCAAATTCGATCAGATCCAGTGCATCCTGCACATATGCCTCGAACTCCGGACTGTCAGAATCCACCATCTCCGTGGAACGGAACTGACACGCCGTGCCGATATTCAGCACCGGAAGCGGTTTTGCTCCCAGCAGTTCACACAGCAGAAAATATTCATAAAATCCAAGTCCGAAAGACTGACCGTAATGTGCATCCGGCCGCTTCGTCATCGGATCATGCTTGTCCCAGTCATCGTCAAATGCCCAGAGATTCGGGATATAGCGCCGATTTTTCCCGTCACCCACGGTATTTTTCCAGTAATAACGGTTGGCAAGGCTGATGCCCTCCACGATACAGCCGCCCGGGAAACGCACAAATCCCGGCCGGATTGCCTGCAATGCCTCAAACAGATCCTTTCGAAAAATTCCTGCCACCGCATCTTCCGGAATCATGGAGATCAGATCAAACTCTACGATGCCCGGAGCATCCAGTGAAATCACAAACTGCGCCCCACGGACATCGTCCTGCGCGGTAAGTACCGCCTCATATTTTATCCATTCACTTCTACGACACCTGTCGCTCTGATTCATCTCATGAATGTGCTCAATCTCCGGATTTAACGTACCATAACCGATCTCCATGGGGATTTTCAGATCACAGAACGGCACATAAGGCACTGGCTTCACGGCATTTACTTCTGTCCTGGCAAAAATCTGTCCGTCTTTCCTGATTTTTATCTGAAAACCGGTTCCGTCATATGCCACACACCGTGCATAAAAGGACACACGGTAAGTATGCTCTTTTTCTAGGCGGATGCCATCGTATGCTTTATTGGCAAATCCCTGTCCTGCCGCTTTCGCGGTAAAACGCAGATAATGCGGATTCGCCTCTGACACCGGAGTTCCTGTCACATACTGCATCAGCGGCGCTTCTTCCCCTGTCTGACACGCAGGCTCCCAGGCATAACCCGGATCATCCACCGCATAAAACCTGCCCGGATTGCCATAGGCTTCCCTGGCCTCAAAAGAACGGTTTTCGAGCATCTCTGCATACAGGCCGCCGTCCGCCGCAAAATTAATATCCTCAAAAAATAACCCGATCAGTTCCGGTGAAATCGGAACTCCCTTTTCTTTTCCAATCCTCATGATACCTTACCTTCTCTCAAAAAACGTTCTTCTCCACCCTATGTATTTGTTTTCTCTCTAATAAATGAGACAGATGCCATTCATAATATTACCCGGCCACTTTTTATATCACCCAAAAGCACAGGATTCCGCATCCCACAGCGATCAGCGCACCGGCCACCACATCTTTCATAAAATGCACCCGTCCGATCACCCGGGCCGCTGCCAGAAATACCCCAGCCACACAAAGAATCACTCCAAGCGGCATCCACACATACCATGCCGCCATGGCAATGATATAGATGGAAAACACATGTCTGCTGGGGAAGGAATTTCCTTTTGTGTCCTTCGGGATCAACGGCTTCACCGGCCATTTTTCATAAGGCCGTGGCGCATTAAACTTCTTGCGGAACAGGCTCACCAGTACAAAGGTCACCGCCGGAACCAGCAGCACCCGCCAGAAACGGCTGTCCCTGCAAACCAGCAAATAAAAAAGCAATGCAGGATAAACGAGATAAACCACATCCGTCAGAATATGGTTTACCCGCAGCAGACAGTTCTTCTTTCGCTCCGATGCCTCGAATGGCGCTGCCAATCTGTCATAAAACTCCTGCTTCATCCTGCATTACCTCATTTCTTTTGTTTATTTTTCACGGATGATCTGTACATCCCAGCTGCCAAGTGCAAGTTTCTCACCGGCTGCCACATTGATTCCCGGGAAAGTCTGATCCTCTTTCATCAGATACTCACCCTCTGCTCCGGCATACACAGCTTCTGCCGGTGTATGGGAATAGTTAAAGTAGAACCATACTGTTTTTCCGTTTTCATCTTTCATGCGGCGCACGATCACCGGAAATGCAGTCTGCGGTACTGCATCTGCAATACCGGCTTCCTTCATAGCATCTGCCAGCAGTTTCTGCAGATATTCCTCAGAAGTCTTGCATGCCACATACTCTGCTGTTCCTTTTCCGTAATGATTTCTGGTCACTGCCGCATAATCCTTCCATGCGTAGTGATCGTAGGAAGCCAGCACCTCGGCACCCTCCGGTTTCACAAGTTCCATGAAAAGTTCTGCCTGCTCGTCTTCCGTACCACTCAGTTTCACATTTTTCGGGAAGGTAAAATTGCTGTATGAAATGCCAAGGCACTCGCTGAGTACATGTGGGAACGCATCATGGTAAACTTTTACATTTTCATCGGTATAGGCCGTTTTGAACGTTGTGATTAGATAACCGCCATCTGCCACATACTGTTTCATGCGCTGCAGATCTGCCTCGCAGGCCGCATACAATGCCGGAACGATGACCATCTGATAGCGGTCCATCTCCTTGCAGGATGGCTCGATAAAGTCTACTTCCACGTTCATCTTGTATAAAGCGTCATACATCCAGCGGACCACATCGTTGTAACCGGTCTTTCCAGGGCCCTCCGCTGTGGTATCGATGCGGAACCAGTCAAGGGCTGACAGCGCATCGTTGCTGACTACCATCGCCACTTTGTTCTCTTTTTTCAGATTGCAGAGCGCCGGACTCAGTGCAGCAAAATCCCGGCCGATGGTTTTTGCCTCGCAATATACATGATTTTCCTTGAAATCATGGCTGAGCAGACCTCTCCAGTATGTCTCGAAAGAGTTGTGGATGGAATGCCAGTGCCAGTATTCGACCATAGCCGCACCGGATGCCACATGGCTGAATGCCTGCTGGCGAAGCTGTCCCGGATACGGTGTCCAGCATGGATAGCCCTGTGCTTCCGTCTCAAGGACAAAGTAATTATTCTGTTTCAGGGAACGGGTCATATCACCGCCAAAGGCGATCTCTGCGCCGGTCAGCTCGTCCTGTGTCGGATGGTAGATGTCACATCCTGCCACCGTCAGTGCTTCTTTTGCAATTTCAAAATGGTTGTTCGCCGGCTGTACACCATAGGAATATCCGCGCCACTCAAAATCCAGATTGTGGGTGATAAACTGATCCGGGCAGGCATATTCTTTCACGATGTTTGACTGCCAGGTCAGAAATTCCGTTACCAGACCGCGGCGGAACTTGTCAAACTCAGCCCCGAGACTTCCATTGATGGTGCCACGCACATCCGGGAAATCTTCCCAGTTGTCCACACGGTTGCTCCAGTAATCCAGACCAAATGCGGCATTCATGGCATCGGTGCTTCCGTCAAATTTTTCTTTCAGGTATTCCACAAACGCAGCCTGTACGTTTGGACCTGCCGTGTCATAATATTTTGTCTCATTATCCAGCTGGAAACCGATGATGCACCTGCGTCCCTGGCACACTTCCAGCAGCTTACGGATCACACGCTCCCCGTATTTCAGATAATTCGGATTTGTGATGTCCATGATCTGACGGGCACCGTATACGCCTTCTCCCTGATGGGTCACAGCCAGAACCGTCGGATCCATTTTTACCAGCCAGGACGGTACCGCATAAGTCGGTGTACCGATGATGACGTCGATGCCTGCCTCTTCCATGGCATCCAGCACTTTGGTCACGGTGGAAAAGTCAAACTGACCTTCCTGTTTTTCGTAAGTGCTCCAGGTGGATTCCGCGATACGCACCACGTTGATGCCTGCGGCTTTCATCATTTTGATGTCCTCATCGAGACGGTCGTATGGCAGATACTCATAATAATATGCTACCCCGTACAGTAATTTGTTCATGTAAATGCCCTCCTCATATAATTGTCTTTTTATGCTGATAAACGTTCAAAATGCGGAATTTGAATCTATAAAGTAACATGCATGTCTGCTCTCACAGATTGATTTCTGCATTTCTACACGTCAATACAAAATCATATTTTGTGCTTCATTCTTAAAATATTTGTTGCTCTATATTTACAATATTACAGTAAATATTTTTCCCTGAAAAGAAAATCATTGTCCTAAAATGGACATCTATTATCCAGTCAAAACAATTTCTGTAACTCTGTATTTTATTCCAACCCCTTTAATACTTCTTCATCTCTCAGATGTACATGAATACCGTTTACTTCCACTTCATCCGTCAGTGGAATCACGATGCATGGAACGCCGTCGATCATGCGTGTCTCCACCAGTCCTGCCTGCTCCGGGCTGACTTTGACGGTCATCTGCGGTGTTTTCACCTCAAATTTTCTGGTATCGGAGATATTGTTTGCCATAACCGTCATCTGTGCACCAATTTCTTCGTCGTATTGTTTTTCAAACTGCTCCAGATTCTCCTCCGGTGCTCCGCTGCGCTCCAGCAGTTTGCGCACCTGCATTTTATCCAGTTCCAGCGGTTCGCCGTTTTCCTTCTGTTCTTCGATCATTTCATTCAGGTTCTCATGAATGTTGCGGACCACATCATACACACACTCATCCCCCAGTGTATCCTCGATAATCGCCTGGAAGGATTCTTTCTGCTGTCCTGCCGGAATCGGCTGCACACAGCCTAACAGCTGCTCCGTGATGTCCGGGCAGAGTTCATTTGCGTTTTTGGAATAATACAGCAGACGGTGAATATCTGTATTTCTGTCCTGGAATGCTGGAAATAAAAATCCCTGCTCCGGCATGTCCACCAGCCAGTCACGGATCCGGTCCTCGATACTGTTTGTCTCTGCATTGTAGCAAAGTCCCGCCTTGGAGAGTGTCACCGGGCACAGACAGCACAGCACAAAATTATATATGTAATCCGACGCATCATCCATCTCCATCCCATCAGAGGTTTTCATCGGGATATCATAGGAACCGTGCACCAGCAGGATCAGATAATTCTCCGGATGATAGTAAGTCTCGATGATGCGGTCATAAAAAGCTTCCAGCATGACATCATCCTTCAGTTCACTGTCCCGCAGCGCCAGTAAGCTTTTCTGCGTGCCATCTCCCATTTCCTGTTCCAGTGGGAACTCCATATTCAACAGATTCTTTCCAAGAGTTCCGGACAGGCTTTTGCGGAAAATATCCAGATATTTGTAGATTTCTTCTTCCGGAAGGGAGAGAAATGCTTCTTTAAACTGTACGACTTTATTTTTGTCCGCGTCCACATAACAGCCGCAGAGGCGGTTTAAACAGCAGCGCTCCTTTGTAAATAATTTTTTGATCTCTGTTACTTCTTTTTTATTCATAAATTCTCGTTCTCTTTCTATCTGTTTTTCTATCTAATTTTCTATTTATTTTTCAGAAATTATTCCGGCATAAATTCTTTCGTCATCTCGATAAACGCTTTCATCGCCGGTGACACCCAGCGGTTTTTGCTGTAAATGACCTGCATCAGCATGGAGCTTCGGAATCCCTTGACGGAAAACAGTGCGATCTTCTTCTCCCGCAGTGCTTCCTCCAGCGTAAACCTCGGCAGCAGAGAAACTCCAAGATTTTCGATCACGGCATCAATGATCAGACGGGTGTAGCCGATCTCCGTAATGGATGGTCTGCGCCCCCGCTCTTCCACCACATACTGTTCAAATGCCTGACGGTAGTTGCAGCCTTCCTCGATCATGATAAAATTTTCCTTTAGAACCGTATCCAGCGGAATATCTTTCTTTCCGGCAAAGGGATGATCCGCCGGGCAGAAAAAGCGGATTTCCGTCGGCAGCTCATGGGCCGTCACCCAGTTGATGCGGTTGATCTTCTTGTCAACGGTCACGATCAGATCCAGTTTTCCTTTTCCAAGCAGTTCCATACATTCCAGCGTCGTCGCCACCACCACTTTGATATTCGCTCTGGGATAGCGCTTCTTAAATTCCCGGAAAATGATTCCATAGCGGGAGGCGCACAACGTCTCCATGATGCCTACGCTTACTTCTCCGCCGGGATCTGCCCCCTCTGCAAAATGCTCCAGTGCCATGGCTTCACAGCGCTGCAGATTGTAGGCATAATCCAGAAACTCTTTACCGGCGGCGGACAGCACCGCACTCTTGCCATTTCGTTCAAATAAAGATACGCCCAGTTCCCGCTCCAGCGTCTGGATCTGCATGGTAACCGTAGACTGTGCATAACCAAGATCCGTGGCCGCCTTGGAAAAATTCCCGATCTCTGCAATTTTAATAAACGTTTTTACATTTCGTAGTTCCATAATTCCCCCACCTGTTATTTTCCTTATTATTGTATCTGGAATCCTCCCGGAAGTAAATATCATTGTTGATTATTGTTCATTTTTTTTGATTTCACATATCACTTTTTTCAATTTTACAAATAGGTAACTATATAGTATTCTAATATCAGAAATTGAACGAAATTTCAAAATCACTTTTTTACAACTCTCAACAAACAATCGGAAAAGCCTGTCCAGTGGACAGGCTTTTTTGATGTCTTATTCGTGGTGCTTCTGACTGAAGTTTAATTTTTAATACGAAAACGAAACATCCTGTCGGGACGCTTCGTTTTCTCTATTTACACGGTGAAACAAAATTTTACGCATTAAAAATCATTTTCGCACAGCCGTACATTCCCGCATCATTTCCAAGAGAAGCAAGTACAAATTTTGTCTCCTCGCAGGATTTGAACACACGCTCTTTGAAATGTTTCTGCACGGCATCCAGCAGGATCTGTCCGGCTCTGGATACACCGCCGCCGATGACAAACATCTCAGGATCTACTACGACAGCGATAGAACCAAGTGCTCCGCCGAGGATCGTTCCTACTTTTTCCACCAATTCCAGTGCTACCGCATCGCCGGCTTTTGCGGCATCAAAGACATCCTTTGCGGTCACTTCTGGAAGGCTGCGCAGGCTGGTCTCAGTGTCATCTGCTGCCAGGCGCTGTTTGGTCAGGCGCACAATACCGGTCGCTGACGCATACTGCTCCAGGCATCCGCATTTTCCACATCCGCAGGTCTCCGTCTCTGTCTCAGATACTTTCATATGTCCGATCTCGCCACCGGCACCGTGTACACCGCCAACGATGGAACCGTTGATGATGATTCCGCCGCCAACACCGGTTCCCAGTGTGACCATGACACCGTTCTGGCAGCCCTGGCCGCCGCCTTTCCACATCTCACCCAGTGCAGCTACATTTGCATCGTTTCCTACTTTTACCGGCAGACCGATTTTTTCAGAAAGTGTCTCTGCCACATCGAAAGTACCCCAGCCGAGGTTGACACATTCACATACGACGCTGTCATTTTTGACCGGCCCCGGAACCCCGATTCCGACACCTTCTACCTCGTCTTTGCTGATACCGGCCTCTGCCAGTTTGCCTTCTAAAGATGCCACAATATCATCCAGAATGGAGGCACCGTGATTCTCTGTATTTGTTTTGATCTCCCACTTGTCCAGCATGTTGCCGGAGTTCTCAAAAAATCCGATTTTACAGGTTGTTCCGCCTACGTCAACACCAAATCCGTACTTCTTCATTTTACTTACCTCTCTGTTTTCTTTTCTTTGTTCCATACATTTTATTCGTTCCTAGTATAGCAAGAAAAAACCGCTGACTCAATGCCGGATTTCTATATTTAAAATAGATTTTTTGTATTTTTCCGAACTTTTCAAACTATGAATTGCTTAAGTACACTGTACCTTTTTTTATCTCATAGACTTCATCACATAATATTGAAATATCTTCTCTATTATGGCTTGCCAGTATTAATAATTTTCCCTGTTCTTTTAAATCGTTGAATATGCATCTCATTTCCCCAACACCATCTTCATCCAGACCATTCATTGGTTCATCCAGAATAATAAGCATAGGATTTTCCATAATGGCCTGTGCGATTGCAAGCCGCTGTTTCATACCCAGTGAATACTTTCCTACTCTTTTTTTACTAAAGGGATCCAATCCAACCATTTCCATCGTCTTTACAATCGTATTATGTGTCGCTATTTTTCTTATCCCTGCCAAGTATTCCAGATTTTTTATACCAGACTGATACGGTAAAAATCCCGGTGCTTCAATAATGGCTCCCATACTTTCCGGAAAATCAATATCTTTTCCAATTTTTTTCCATTGACTTCAATTTCACCTTCATCCGCGTGTATAAATCCACATATCAATTTAAATAAAACTGATTTTCCTGTTCCATTTTTTCCTACAATCCCATAGATATGTCCACCTGAAAAATCTAAATTTACATCTTCTAAAATTTTTTCTTTTTTAAAACTTTTTGTTATATGTTTTACCGTCAGTCTATATTCCCTTGTCATACTCTGTAATCTCCTTTTTCTTATATATAATTCTGCAGATCAGCAATACACTGATGAACAGCTCTGTCAAGCAACCGTATACCATCTGATTTGCATTATGAACCAGACTCCATCTTACATACATAGGCCACAATGCCGGATTCAGAAAAACCATACCTTCCGTATTCTTTCCAATCATAATCAAACTACTTTCCACAATAATGATTCCAAAGAAAGCATATAGTGAATTCAGTTTACAATGTATGAAAAAAAATAAAATACTTACCAACATCCAGATATGCAATCCCACTGCACCAATACATATAATAAGCTGTACATTTATACACCTTTGTTCAAAGGAAGTACTCACCAGCAACACCATAAGATAGCTCAATGTTCCAATGATAAGTTGTTTCATCTGCATAAGGAACCACATTTTAAAGGATTTAAAACGATATATCTTTAAATATGTTTCTTGCTTTTCCTGCATCAAAACTACTCCCGCCTGCACTACCGGAGGTAACATTCCCCAAATCCATCGCATACTGGAAAGCAAATTTGTAGTTATACCAACAAAAAAATGCGATTGTACCGGAAGCAAACCATACAATATATCCTTTAATGTATACCCCTCCGCTGCGGCAAAAAGGTGCAGAAGTATCGTACAGAATATATAAAACAGCATTGTTTTCAAATATCTTTGTTTACTCATTTTTTTCACTCACAATAACATGCAGATCCATTCTTTTTACCATCGCAAGCATAAAAAATACCACGATTATATTTAATATTACAAAATAAATTCCTGCATATTCCGGTGGTATATTTCTGATTGACAAGATTTCAAGATTTGACATACAAAACGGTACCATTTTAAACGGAATAAATCGTATGTATTGTCTGCAAACAGATACACCCAGTAACTGTAACAGCATTATGATCAGATTTCCAATGACGGCATTATATCTGATACTTATTATACACGCTATACCTACAAGTAAAACTCCGCATAAAACAGACAAAACATATATAGAAATCACAGATTCGAATGGTGAAAAATGTTCAAAAACTGATTGATTCGGAACAAAAATGCCATATTTGGATGTCGCTGCCATTTTTTCCACACTAACCATGCGCATCAATGCTCTGCTCCAGACATTTCCTGTATAGCTATGGCTCATTGTGGAAACCATGCTTACAGCCAGCAAAAAGGCATAATACAATATGATATGAAAAACCATATAGCACAACATGCCACACATCCATGTTTTTCTGGTTGCTCGATAAAACATCATCGCGGATCTGCTATTCAAAAATGGCGGATCCGATAATATCAGTATCAAACCAATAAATAATAACAGGGATGCAATTGGGTTAATCATCGTAACGATCGTAGGTTCCAAACATTGAATAGAACGGTTTCCTGCATAATTTAAATATTGAACAGAAAATACCATCATCAATACCCCCCCCCAGAAGATATCCACATATTGTCTGCTTTTTCAATAAACTTTCTATGAACTGGCGATTCCATAAATAGCACACCAGATATGCTTTATTTTTGTTCATAATATGCTTTTCTCCTATACATCCTGTCAATCAATATACAAATAATACTTATCCTAGATTATTCACGGCACAGCCGTGAAAGTGGCTGAAAGCCGCATAGTTACTGTGTTTTAACTGAATATTGCTTTTCACCTATCAAGTGAATGAAAAAAAGAGCATCCATTTGTGGTAAAATTAAGGTGTTCGAAG
>JALESO010000034.1 GCA_022781925.1 Lachnospiraceae bacterium | reverse complement strand
ACCACATGCTGCAAAGCCAGCGGAAGTGCTTTGCTTAACTGCGGAATACCATTTAACTCGAAAATAGACGCATTTGTTCCTTTTGTCTTTTTCATGTACTAAAATCCTCCATCTTTTATGTTACAGGTAAAGCGGACATTCGCAATCCGCTTTCGCTACTTGCTCATGAACGCAGTCGCTATGCGACCTGCGTTCACATTCCATTTTTTTCTCAGATATTATAACGCAGACAATTTACGTTTTACAACTGCTCCACTTATGAATTGTATTTATGGTATTCGTTAGCACTGCTAACAAAAAGTTTTCTTTTTTCGTGATTCCTTTTCCTTCCCGCTTGATTTTTGCGGCCAACTCTACCGCATCCATGATTTTTTTATATCCGGTACAGCGACAGATATGATATAGTAAGACATAGTTTTGACTGATTATTCAATCAAACAGAAGTGTACAGAAAAGCTTTTCGTATCACCATAGTAAAGTTCCTGTAAAAATCGGATTAACATTACCCTTCTTTTTTCTCCATTGCAATTCTGATCTGCTCAAGCACCATTTCTTCTGCATATGCAAAATAACTATCTGCGTCAAAACCTTTTCCATCCACCAGCACCTGGATTGAAGCCCCCTCAAGCAACGATACTGCCATGTACGGAATCAGTTCTTTGTCTGTCTCGTCCATATTCGGGCAAAAACGAATAATGATCTCCCTGATATTATCTCTCCAAACCGCATATGCTTCCTGAAAACGTGCTCTGATGTCTGCGTCAATCCTTGTCTGAACAAGAAAATCAATTTCTGCAAAATCATATTCATTCTTCTTTGTCAGCAGTATTTTTTTCTGCTGAAAGAAAATATGTAACTGATCTTCCAGTGTATCTTTGCTTGAGTTCTTGCTCACTTGCTGCATATCGTAGCATTCTTCTAAAATCCACTCCTGCAGCCCCTTTAACAGTTCCTGCTTTGTTTTATAATAATAGTGAACATTTGACTGGACCATGTCTGCCTTTTCTGCAATCAGATGCATTCTGGTTCCACTGATCGTAACATCATTTACAACTTTCAGTGCCGCATTCAGAATCCTTTCTTCTGTTTCTGTAACATGTAATGTTTCTGTTTTCAAATTCTTGCCTCCTGCCTATAAGATTACCCTAACATTCGGTTTTTATTTTATTTTTTCTTACAGGCAGTGTCAAGAATTAGCTAAAACTTATTTTGGTTTAACCCGTCGTCCTTGTATACATTCCTGTATTTCTTACTTTTCAACAGCAATTGCTTCAATCTCTACCAGAGCTGCTTTCGGGAGGTTTGCTACCTCTACGCAGGAGCGGGCCGGTACTTCATTTGCAAAATATTTTGCATAGATCTCATTTACTTTACCAAAATCAGCGATGTCAGCTAAAAAGATTGTTGTTTTTACAACGTGATCAAAATCAGATCCTGTGCCTTCCAGAATTATTTTCACATTCTCAAGACTCTGAATTGTCTGTGCCTCAATACCTTCCGGAAGTGTACCGTCTGCCGGATTTAACCCTAACTGACCGGAGATGAAGATCATGTTTCCTGTTTTTACAGCATGTACATATGGACCTACTGCTGCCGGTGCTCCGTTTACGTTGATTGACTGTTTCATAATCATATCCTTCTTTCTTTTTAAATTGTGAAATAAACTATTTCATCTTTTTTATTATAATGCAGTACCTTACTGCTTTACAAGCAAACTTTCGAATACAGATTTTCAGTATCCTTTTGTTACAGCTGACGCGCTGTTCTGTGAATGTATTTTCCTTTCCGGCAGAAATCAATCCCCGATACCATCTACCGGGAAGCCACTGTAGCTGATATTTAATCATGCAAAAACTCTTTTTCTATATGTAAAACGGACATTCGCAATCCGCTTTCGCTACTTGCGCATGAACGCTGTGTACAAATTCTATTTATCCGTGGATGGAAGCAACCAATTTGCACGCCTCTGCTGTCAGTTCCCGAATCTTGTCAAATTCTCCCGCTTTCACCAGATCACCTTTTACCATCCAGCTGCCACCGCAACAGATAATTTTGTCACTGGAAAGATAATCTTCCAGATTTTTGGCATCAATTCCACCGGTAGGCATAAATTTAAGCCCTACATAAGGTGCTGCCATTGCTTTGATCATGGAAATACCTCCTGCCGGTTCTGCCGGAAAGAATTTTACAACCTTAAGTCCTCTTTTTACTGCCTGTGCAACTTCAGAAGGGGTGATACAGCCCGGGAAGACCGGAATTTCATTTTTGATGCAATAATCCACAATCTCTGCATCAAAGCCCGGACTTACAATAAATTTTGCCCCTGCCCGAACAGCGGCATCAACCTGTTCAACAGTAAGCACAGTTCCCGCTCCAACCAGCATTTTCGGAAACTGTTCCATCATCAGACGAATACTCTCTTCTGCCGCTTCTGTACGAAAAGTCACTTCCGCACATGGAAGCCCGCCTTTAACTAATGCGGTTGCTAACGGCACTGCATCTTTTGCATCTTCCAGTACGACTACCGGAACTACTCCAAGTTTCTCAAAGCTTTCTGTTATATCTTCCATCTGAATTTCCTTTCCCTTATACGCTCTTATCTTTTTATATCAAAATTCATTTCCATCACATGTCTGATCAGTGAAACATCATCTGTGATATTTCCATCACCATGAATTGTATGTTTCACTGCGCTTGCTGCAACACCGAAATTCACAATATCCTCGGGTGTATAATCATTCATCAGTCCATATATAATGCCACTTACAAATGCATCTCCACCACCTACTCTGTCAAGAATATGAAAGGACAATCTCTTACTTTCATAGATTTTTCCATTTAACCAGAGGTAAGCAGAAAGGCTGTTTTCACTGCAGCTATGTGCATAACGAACATGTCTTACGATACATTTTATATTTGGATATCTTTTTACGAATGCCCGGAACACTTTCTCCTGCTGTTCGAGATCTGGCTGAAATGGAATGTCATCCTTTACATCTCCTGCATTATGATCTTCCTCATCCTTCCAGATATGATAAGGTTCGATTCCGAAAAGGACATCCACATACGGAAGACAGCAGGTACAAAAATCTCTTGCCTCTTCCCAGCTCCACAAAGTACTTCTGAAATTTCCGTCAAAACTTACTGTCATTCCGCTTTCTTTCGCAGTTTTCAGGCATGTCATGATCAAGTTTCGGCATTTTGTTCCCAGTGCCGGTGTAATACCGCTTAAATGAAGCCATGTATAACCAGCCAGAAGTTTTTTTACATCAGTTTTGCTGAAATCGTACTCTGAAAAAGCACTATGTTTTCTGTCGTAAACCACCTTACTTGGACGAATTCCATAACCCGTTTCCAGATAATAAGTGCCCAGACGATGCGTAGGTGTCTCTTCTTCCGTAGAATAAATCACGTTATCACAATTTACATCATTGCTTCGCATCATACGTACAGCACTTTTTCCAAGACTGTTTCCCGGAACTACTGTAAAAAATGATGCATCTACACCAAGATTTGCAAGGGAAAGAGCAACATTTGCCTCACTTCCCCCATATCTTGCCTCAAAAGTTGTTGCCAGTCTGATTTTTTCATAATCCGGCGGAGTCAGACGCAGCATAATCTCGCCAATTGTAATAAATTTGTGCTCCATATTAATACTCCAGATAAGCTCCCTTCATAGGACTTGCCGCATGCTGGCTGAAAAGTCTCAGCACACCTTTCTTATATTTTGTTTCCCGTGGTTTCCAGTTCTTACGTCTTTCTGCAAGAATCTGATCAATTTCTTCCATAGATTTGCGTTCTCCGGCAATTCCGATGATATTCAGTTTTCTTTCCATAACATCAATTTCAATCAGATCCCCTTCTTCAACAAGCGCAATCGGACCGCCATCAACGGCTTCCGGACTACAGTGTCCGATTACCGGACCAGTCGATGCACCGGAAAAACGGCCATCCGTAATCAGTGCAATACTCTTTCCAAGTTCTTTGTCACTGCTGATTGCCTCAGAGGTATAGAACATTTCCGGCATTCCGCTTCCTTTCGGTCCCTCATAGCGGATGAATACCGCATCACCTTTCTGAACTTTGTGTTTCAGAACGGCATCCAGACATTCTTCCTCACTGTCAAACGGTCTTGCACGAAGTACAGACCGAAACATTTCCTTCGGGCATGCAGTATGTTTGATCACAGCTCCTTCCGGTGCAAGGTTTCCGCGAAGAACTGCAATACTTCCATCTGTTCCGATTGCCTTGTCATATGGACGAATAATATCTTCTTTTGTAACATTTACATGATAACGTTTGTTAAATTCCTGAAGCCATTTTTCACATTTTTCATAAAAACCATTCCGCTTCAGTTCTTCCAGGTTTTCTCCCAAAGTCTTTCCTGTAACAGTCATTACATCCAAATGGAGATGTTCTTTAATCTCTTCCATGATTGCCGGCACACCACCTGCATAATAGAAGCATTCAGCCGGCCAGCGTCCTGCCGGACGTACGTCCAGAAGATATCTGGCATTTCTGTGCAGTCTGTCAAAAGTGTCCCCGGTAATCTCAATACCAAACTCATGTGCAATTGCCGGAATATGTAACAGACAATTTGTGCTTCCTGAAATTGCAGCATGTACAAGAATCGCATTTTCAAAGCTGTCCATAGTCACAATATCTGACGGACACATTTTTTCCATCTTGGCAATTCTCACTGCCTGTCTTCCCGCTTCTCTTGCAAATTCGAGAAGATCCGGGCTTGTAGATGGCATCAATGCTGTACCCGGAAGCGCAAGGCCAAGTGCTTCTGCCATAATCTGCATGGTAGAAGCTGTTCCGATAAAGGAACATGCTCCACAACTCGGGCATGCATTGCACTTTGCCCAGTCAAGCTTTTCTTCATCAATTTCACCACGTTCAAATTTTGCACTGTACATTCCAAGCTGTTCCAGTGTCAGCATCTCCGGTCCGGCATTCATTGTTCCACCCGGTACAAATACAGACGGAATATTTACTCTGGCAAGCCCCATTAAGTTTCCCGGAACACCTTTATCACAGCTTGAAAGATAGACACCCGCATCAAATGGTGTTGCATTTGCATGAATTTCGATCATGTTAGCTATCATTTCACGACTTGCCAGGCTGTAATTGATGCCATCGGTTCCCTGACTTTCACCATCGCAGATATCGGTACAGTAATAACGTGCTCCAAATCCGCCTTCTTCAGCAATTCCCTTTCGTACCTCTTCCACAAGAACATTTAAATGTCCGCTTCCCGGATGACTGTCACCGTAAGTGCTTTCTACCATGACCTGAACCTTTCCCAGGTCCTCTTTTGTCCATCCTGTTCCCAGACGCAGCGGATCAAGCTCCGGTGCAAGTTTTCTCATTTCCTGACTTTTTAACTGCATGATTTTCTCCTCTTTCTGTTTTTATTCTCGAATCAATTTCAAACTTTCCAGTTTCTCTCTGAGTTTCTTTTCTTCATCCTCTGCCACACCAAGTTCCACATGATCAAATGTCGGCAAACTGAAGACTCCCAGCATAGATTTTGCATCTACAATATATTTTCCACAGATCAAATCCACATCTGTCTGACATCCGGATGCCGCCTGCACCAGATGTTTTGCATCATACATATCCCGTAAATAAACCGGTATTCTTATCATCAAGCCCCGCCTCCTATGCAAAAATTGAAATAACAAAACTTACAATGAATGCTGTTGCACCAATCAGCGTCTCCATGATCGTCCAGGATTTCAGCGTTGTTTTTTCATCAATCTCAAGGAATGTACTTACCAGCCAGAATCCGGCGTCATTTACATGGCTCAATGCTGTTGCACCACCACAGATTGCACAGCACATGGCAGCTCTGTAAACCATGCTTGTATCCATTACTGCCGGCATCGTTGCCATAATTCCGGAAGCCATCGTCATTGCCACAATGGAGCTTCCCACTGAAGCTCTGACCAGAACTGCAATAAGAAAAGCAATAAGGATCAATGGAAGTCCGCTTTTTTCAAGAACCGGATGAAGTTTAAATTTGATGATCAGTACCAGCAGAACTATAATTCCTACCAGAGCTGCAATCATCAGCCTCATTGGGTCGGCCATAAAAGTTGTTTCTTCCATTTCGCTTTTACCTCCTTGATTCATCTGATGTTTTTCAAGTTCATCGCAAATTCATCTGACCTATTCCAGCTTTTTTATGCCATTTTTTTAATTTTAAGCCATTTTTATCGTAATTCATCTGATGTATTTATCATATATTCACTATGCAAAAAATGCAATACTGGAATTTTACCAAAAATATTCTGTGTGTTTTTGTGCATATCAACATTTTGACTTTGGTTTCAAAAGATATTATCATAAAAAGCAGGAAATATATAAGATAAGAAATGGAGTAAATCATATGATGAATTTACCATCTGAAGAAAAAAGCCTTCCTCAGAAAATATCAGAAGATATCATCGCACTTATTTTGGAAGAAAACCTGCAGCCCGGAGACAAATTGCCTAATGAAACAATTCTTTCCGAACGCCTGAATGTTGGAAGAAGTTCTATCCGCGAGGCAATGAAACTTCTTGCTTCCAGAAATATCGTTACTATCCGTCAGGGATCCGGTACTTACATTGCCGCTTCTCCCGGAATGGTTGAGGATCCTCTCGGCTTTACTTTTATCGGTAACAAGCAAAAGCTCATTAATGATCTGCTGGAAGTTCGTTTTCTTCTGGAACCATCCATTGCAGCAATGGCAGCCACACATGCAGATGAAAATGACATAAAAAAAATCACCGCTCTTTGCGATGAAGTTGAACGATTATTAAAAAATCATGAAAATCACACATATAAGGATATCGAGCTGCATACAGCTATAGCAATGAGCAGTAAAAATGTAGTAGTTCCAAGGTTGATTCCTGTAATTAACAGTTCTATTCCGTTATTTGTAGAAACAACCGGTGGTAGTCTGCACGAGGAAACCATAGAAACGCACCGCGAAATTGCTGATGCTATCGCATCCCACGATCCGCTTCGTGCCCAGGATGCCATGTATCTTCATCTGGTCTATAACCGGAAAAGAATACAGCTTAGCCAAAAATAATAAATCTGAAAAAAAGAGACTCGCCCGGCCATTCCAGCTAAGCGAAGTCTCTTTTTTCTATATCTGATCTTGGTGTCAAAACACCCAAATCTTGATTACACGGATTACTCCGTGCTTTGCACTCCCATAATCCTTATATTACTTTACCCTTGCTGTCAGATGATCTCCATCCACATCAATGAGGATGACATCATTTGCATGTACTTCATCGGCAAGGATCAGTTTTGCAGATAATGTCTCCACATGTTTCTGCAGGAATCGTTTCAGAGGTCTTGCACCGTAGATTGGATCATAACCATGATCTACGATAAAGTTCTCTGCTGCCGGTGTGAGTTCTACGGAAATCTCACGGTCTTCCAGACGTTTGTTCAGCTGATTCATCAGCAGATGAATGATATTTCCGATGTTATCCTTGGTCAGTGGCTTAAACATGATAATCTCATCCAGACGGTTTAAGAACTCCGGTCTGAAGTTGCCCCGCAGCTCGTTCATAACCAGTTCTTCTGCTTCCGGATTGATATCACCGTTTTCGTCAATACCTTCCAGCAGATGCGCAGATCCAAGGTTGGAGGTCATAATGATGATGGTATTTTTAAAATCTACGGTACGACCCTGGGAATCCGTAATACGACCGTCATCCAGAACCTGTAACAACACGTTAAAGACATCAGGATGCGCTTTTTCTACTTCATCAAACAGAACGACGGAATATGGTTTTCTACGAACGGCTTCTGTCAGCTGACCACCTTCATCGTAACCTACATATCCTGGAGGCGCTCCGATCAGTCTGGATACAGAATATTTCTCCATGTATTCGCTCATATCAAGTCGAACCATATTGGACTCATCATCAAACAGGCTTGCTGCCAGAGCTTTTGCCAGTTCGGTTTTACCGACACCGGTAGGTCCAAGGAAGAGGAAGGAACCGATCGGTTTGCTCGGATCTTTGATTCCGGCTTTGGAACGGATGATCGCTTCGGTAACTTTTGTGACGCCTTCATCCTGTCCGATGACACGTTTGTGCAGTTCTTCGTCCAGATGTAAGGTTTTGTTGCGTTCACTCTCCGTCAGTTTTGCAACCGGAATTCCGGTCCAGCGGGAGATGATCCTTGCGATCTCATCCTCGCTGACGCTCTCATGAACCAGTGACATATCTTTATTTTTCACGATTTCTTCTTCGTGGGCTAATTCTTTCTCAAGCTGAGGTTTCTTACCATACTGCAGTTCTGCTGCTTTTTCCAAATCATAATTCTGCTGTGCAGTCTGAATCTCTTTGTTCAGGCTTTCCAGTTCCTCACGCAGTTTCTGTACACGCTCAACGGCTTTCTTTTCATTGTCCCACTGTGCTTTCTTTGTCTGGAACTCGCTGCGCAACTCTGCCAGCTCTTTCTGAAGATTTTCCAGACGCTCTTTGCTCAGATTGTCTTCCTCTTTCTTCAGAGCGGTTTCCTCGATCTCCAGCTGCATTACTTTACGGTTCAGTTCATCCAGTTCTGTCGGCATGGAATCAAGTTCTGTCTTGATCAGTGCACATGCCTCATCCACCAGATCGATGGCTTTATCCGGCAGGAAACGGTCGGAAATATAACGGTTGGACAGTACGGCTGCGGAAACCAGTGCACCATCTGTAATCTTTACGCCGTGAAATACTTCGTAGCGCTCTTTTAAGCCACGCAGGATGGAAATTGTATCTTCTACGGTCGGCTCGTCTACCATAACCGGCTGGAAACGACGCTCCAGAGCGGCATCTTTTTCGATATATTCACGGTACTCATCCAGTGTGGTGGCACCGATACAATGTAATTCACCTCTTGCCAGCATTGGTTTTAACATGTTGCCGGCATCCATGGCTCCGTCTGTCTTACCTGCGCCGACGATGGTATGAAGTTCATCGATAAACAGGATGATCTTGCCTTCGCTCTTCTTTACCTCGTCTAATACAGCTTTCAGACGTTCCTCAAATTCGCCTCTGTATTTTGCACCTGCAACCAGTGCTCCCATATCAAGGGCAAATAATTTCTTGTCTTTCAGTCCTTCCGGTACATCGCCGCGGACGATACGCTGTGCCAGTCCCTCGACAACGGCAGTTTTACCAACACCAGGCTCGCCGATCAGAACCGGGTTGTTTTTTGTCTTTCTGGAAAGGATACGGACCACGTTACGGATCTCGCTGTCACGGCCGATGACCGGATCCAGTTTCTGATCTCTTGCACGCTCTACCATATCGTAACCATATTTTTCCAATGTATCATAAGTAGCTTCCGGATTGTCACTTACAACTCTCTGGTTGCCACGGACGGTGGATAATACCTGGAGGAATCTGTCTCTTGTGATTCCATACTCACGGAAGATCTCTTTGATCGCCGGGTTCGGGTAACGGATCATGCTCAGGAACAGATGCTCTACGGATACATATTCGTCGCCCATCTGTTTTGCTTCGTCCTCAGCACTGATCAGCACTTTGTTCAGCTGCTGGCCGACATAGACCTGTCCGCCGGAAACTTTGACTCTCTTGGCCAGATGATCCTCAGCATTGTTCATGAAATGCTGTTTGTTGATCTCCATTTTCTCGATCAGCATCGGGATCAGACCGTCTTCCTGTCGCATCAGGGCTACCAGCAGATGTTCCTGCTCGATCTCCTGATTGCCATATTCATAAGCTAATTTCTCGCAATCCTGGATTGCCTGCATTGATTTCTGTGTAAATTTCTGGATATTCATAAAAACCCCTCCTTTCCGGGTGTTTCTACTTTTCTTACTCATTATGTTCTACTTGTTGTATAACGCCTTTCCTTGCGCTAAATATGTTATATCACATGTTATTAGCCAAGTCAAGCATCGAGTGCTAATTTATTTAGAAATTTTTCTTCTTTTGTTTTTTAACGGAAGGTTATGAAAAGCAGGCACAGATTATTTTGTCTTTCGAGCTAGCAATCGCTTCTCAAGAAAAAATAATCTGCACCCGCTATTTACGTTACAACTAAGTCGCCAGTATTTATTACTTTGTATTCAAAATCTCTGTCAGTACCTCTTTTATTTTTTCTGCGTCAATCGGTTTTGCAATATGACCGTTCATCCCGGCTTCCAATGCTTTTCTACGATTCTCCGCAAAAGCGTTTGCTGTCATGGCCACGATCGGGATCTCTGCTTTCTGCGGATCCGGCAGATGACGGATGATCGTTGCCGCCTTGTAGCCATCCATATTCGGCATCTGGATATCCATGAGGATCAGATCATAGGTTCCCGCCGGCGCCTTCTCCAGTTTGTCCACACAGAAAATTCCGTCCTCCACACGATCCACGGAAAAGCCTATTTTCTCCAGAAGCAAAATTGCAATTTCCGCATTCAGATCATTATCTTCTGCCAGAAGAATGTGTTTTCCTGAGAACTCAACTTTGTCACCTGCTTCCCCCGATGCCTTTTGTGCATAGTATTCTGCGGGTGCGATCTTGTGCGGAATCGTCACAGTAAATTTTGTTCCTTTTCCCAGTTCACTCTCCACCTCAACGTAACCGTCCATCAGATCCACCAGACTTTTGACGATCGCCATGCCAAGTCCCGTTCCCAGGACTTTTGCACTGGTGGTATCACGCTCTCTGGTAAAGGAATCAAACAGATGCGGCAGAAATTCTTCGCTCATTCCGATACCGGTGTCTTTCACCACTGTCCGGATTTCGATATATCCTTCCCGCTCACAGGGCAGTTCATCTGTCGTAATCGTTATTTTTCCACCCGGAGATGTATACTTTACCGCATTGCTGATAATATTTGTAAGGATCTCCTGCATCTTGGTCCTGTCACAGATGATATGCGGATGCTGCACATTCACATAATGCTCAATGGTCAGATTCTTTCTCTTTGATTCCATTTCGAATACACTGCAGACACCACTTACAATATTTCCCGTCTCGCTGTAATTCTCATCCAGTTCCATCTCGCCGCTTTCGATCCGCGCCATATCCAGGACATTATTGATAATGGAGAGAAGTACATTGCCCGACTGCTCGATCATCTCCTGATAATGCTACACTTCCGGATCTGATATATGCCCACGCATCAGCTTGGAATATCCAAGGATCGCATTCATCGGTGTACGGATATCGTGAGACATATTAAGTAAAAATCTTGTCTTTGCCTCATTTGCGGCATCCGCTGCGGTCGCTGTTTCTTCCAGCTTTTTCTGCTGGATCAGATCTTTTTCCTTCTGTCTGCGCATCCAGTGGTACATGAATATAATGATCAGCACGATCACAAACGCTGCAACCACCGCTGCCCGGAACACAATGTTATTTATCTTTTCCAGGAATACATAGGATGATTCCATATCAATTTCAATGCAGAGTGCCCCGATGATCTCTCCGGTTCCGTCATCCCGCACCGGATAGCAGGCTGTAAATATATGTCCCCAAGTCGTATCTATGATATCCTGCGAATAGACATTCTCCCCTGACAGCGCCGCATCAATGTATGGGATCATCTCTTCCTCGATATAAGTACCCGGATAGGCAAAATCTTCCGCACCGGGATCCAGTCCGTCCACCAGATAGATCAGCTTTCCTTCACTGTTTCGCTTCGCTGTGTACAGATATCTGGTAGAATTCAGCGTCCGCAGTTCGTTCAGTCTCTGCTGAAGTTCCTGATAGCGGGGTGTATCCATATCCGCTTTCGTATTGATCTCCGTGTAATCATCTTTGTTGAACTGATCTGACACCAGCGCATGGATGGCATCGGAACATTCAATATCACGCTCCACTGCCGCTTCCAGTGTATTCGTTCTGTAATTTTTCTGCAAAATCAGTGTATACACAGCCACACACAGGGCTATCAGCAAAAATATCAGTATAAACCTTCCCAGGTAAACGTTGCCCTTCTTCTTCTGAGAATCCTCCATACTCCCTCCGTTTTCACACTATGCACAAGGTCCGCAAACAGCATTGTAAATCACTTCTTACATATAAAATTATTATAAAATATGCGGATTTACTTGTCCACAATTATCTGATGTAATGATATACTTTTTCACAGTATCTTGTTAAAGTTGCGGATAAAATTTAACGTGATTTCCTGTAACGTCAAAAAACTCCCGCAGTTCAATTTCGCGGGAGTCTTTCTTTTTTAATTTCAAAATATCTAGTGCTCACAAAACACAGGTTTCTACGAGTTCTGTCTGAATCCTTACTGTCTGCGTCTATTTACGCATACGGTAGTGGTCAGTGCGCCGCCTGCAAGTACAAGCATTGCGAACCAGAGTACCATTGCATTGCTGTCTGCGGTCTTTGGTGCGACAGATGCAGTATTTGCGGTGCTGGATGTATCGGATGTTCCGTTACCAGTTACCGTCTGATCTGTATTCTGTACGCCGGAAACCGTTGTTCCATGATTGTCAGAAACGTTTGTTCCGTTGCTGTTTGCATTGTTATTGGAACCAGCGTTTGTTCCGTTGTTGTTTCCATTGCTATTGGAACCGTTGTCTGCTCCACCATTATTGGAACCGTTGTCATTGGAGCCGTTATTATTTCCGTTATCAGATCCATTATTGTTTCCATTATCACTGCCGTTATTGTTGTCAGATCCGTTGTTATTGGGATCATCCTGTTTCGGCTCAATGGTAAATGTCTTTGTTACAGTTCCGTAATAGTCACCGATTCCGGTTACTGTCACATCGTAAGTACCAGCCTCTACAAAGCCATTGGCTGCTGCTCTTGGAGCCGAACCATACCTCCAGGTCAGCCGGTACACGAACGCTCTCTTCTTCTCCCTCGACATTGCTGCCAAAGTTTTTGATCGCCCATGGCTCCATGATATCCCATGCATATTTTCCGTTTTCATACTGTTTGAGATTCTCTTTTACCAGTTCATCTGCCAGTGTCTCTTCTCCGGTGTATACGTGGAATGGAATCGTGTTGCTGACTGCAGTACATCCCTGCATATCTTCGATGGACACGAAAACGAGATATTTTCCTGCATCCTTCGGTATTCCGCTCAGTGTCAGGGAACTGCTGATAGTCATATAGACACCTTTCATGCCGCTGTCACTGTCTGCTGCTGTACCGTTTTCAACATCCGGTACGATATTGACACTGCATTTTTTGCCGTTCAGGTTGATCTTGGACATGTTATCCAGTTCTTCCCAGTCACTGTCTGCCGGTTCTTCTCCTTTTTTCACCAGTGCGCCGTATACGGTAACGTCGCTGTTTTTGTTGATACTTCTTTCTAATTTTTTTCAGTTTTTTTCTTAACATCAACATGCTTTGGCAAATTCGCGCAGTTTTTCCTTCGCATTTTCATTCAGATTCTTCGGTACCTGGATCTGAACCACCGCATATTCATCGCCATGGGTATTCTTATCCTTCATGGATACGATGCCCTTGCCTCTCAGACGGATCTTGCTGCCGGACTGGGTACCCGGACGGATGCTGCATACCACATTTCCGGTCAGGGTCGGCACTACTGCCTCGCCGCCCAGCACTGCTGTGGTAAACGGGATCGTGATATTCGTGTACACATCCATGCCTTTCCGCTCAAATCCGGCTCTGTCACCGACAGTTACTTTCAGCAGCAGATCTCCGGCTTCTCCACCGTTGAATCCCGGATTGCCTTTTCCTTTCAGACGTACTGTTTTACCGGTGTCGATGCCCGCCGGGATATTCACTTTCAGGGACTGTACCTGACCATGCTCATCCCGCAGATGGATCATCTTCTCACATCCGAAAGCTGCGTCATCAAAGCTTACCGTGACATCCGCATGAATGTCGCTGCCTTTCTGCCGGAACTGACCGCCGCTGAATCCGCCATTACTGCCAAATCCGCCAAAATGTCCATCCTGTCCGAAGCCGCCTGCACCGGATCCGTTGCTGTAATACTGGTGAAAACCGCCGTTTCCGTCGCTGTGGAAACTGTAACTTCTTCCGCCACCGGAAGATTTTCCGTGGAACATATCTCCGAAGATGTCTCCGAAAATATCCCCCATGTCCTGTCCGTTAAAATGGAACTCCTGATAGCCGCCGTTCTGACCGCCGGTTCCGCCATATCCGTAAGCGCCACCCTCCGGCATGCTGCCGTCAAAGGCTGCGTGACCGAACTGGTCGTAGAGTTTCCTCTTCTCCGGATCGCTTAAGATCGTATAGGCTTCCGTCACATCCTTGAATTTCTGTTCTGCTGTTGGATCTCCGGCATTGGTATCCGGATGATATTTCTTTGCAAGTTTTCGATATGCTTTCTTTATCGCCGTGGCGTCTGCATTTCTTGCAACGCCGAGTAATTCATAATAATCCTGTTTTGCTGCCATACAAATCACCATCCATTTCTTACTATATGTAATACAAATCCCCGGGAAATTCCCGGGGATCTTTACCTCTTTTTGTTACACTTGTAATATAACACACAGTTTTTCAGATGTCAACAGACAGAATTATATTTCTCTCACTCTGGATTCATCCTGCCATTTTCGCACATTCATTTCTGTACATGTACAAAAACAGACCGTTTTATACCTCGTAAACCCGCTCCGGATGGGAGTAGACATTAAAGGACTCATCTCTTGCAAAACCGATCAGCGTGATACCCAGCTTCTGTGCCAGCTGGCAGGAATAATTCGTCGGTGCCGACTTTGCGATCAGAACCGAACAGCCCATGGCGCCGACTCTCTGCAATATCTCCACCGGAACTCTGCCGGAACAGAGAAGGATTCCCTGCCGCATGGGAATTTTGCGTTGCAGGCAGTCACCCACGACTTTATCCACCGCCACATGCCGACTGATATCCTCCTTGTAGGACAGAAACTGTCCCCCCCCCGGACAAAGGCTGCGCAATGCACACCTCCGGTACGGCGAAACAGTGCGGAACGTTCCTCCAGTTCCCTGGAAAACGCAAGCACATCCAGCACGGAGAGACGCACATCGTCACATGTTTCAGAAGTAAAGTCCTGTCCGCTCCACAGCGTTTCTTCCTGCATCAGCAGATCTTCCGCTCCGGTCTCTTCTGTCAGATATTCGCGGATCGTAATGTTTACGATCCGATGCTCCCCGTCCACATCGATGGCACGCACATCACCGGCACTTGATATATATCCTTTTAGATACAGGTAGCCCAGAAATGCTTCCTGCAGCCCCCAGGGAGAGCAGATCATCTCTCCTGCTCCCCGGCCGTTGACACAGATCTGATAACTTGCCTCGTCCACCAGATCTTTTTTCCCTGATACCAGTGCGCCGCCTGTATAAGACACGACTTCACGGGTGACAAAAAGTTCTTTTTCTACGATAAAATCTGACATAAGATGTTTTCCTTATCTGTTCGCTATGCTCGTTCTACCTTAACCGCGCAGACTTTGTACTCCGGTGTACTGGAGATGGAATCCAGTGCGTCGGATGTCAGCCAGTTTGCACCGCCATCCAGGAAGTGGAACGGCATCCAGCACTCGCCCGGATTGGTTTTTCCGGATACGTTTGCTGTGGTTTCGATACTTCCACGACGGGAAGATACTTTTACTTTTTCACCATCTTTGATGCCGATACGCTCTGCATCTTCGGTATTGATCTCGATGAAGGAATGTCCGGAAATCTGGTTCAATCCCTCTGTCTTGTCGGTCATGGCACAAGCATTGTAATGATACAGGACACGACCTGTCATCATCTTCATCGGATACGCTTCATCCGGAAGCTCCATGGACGGAATGTACTCGATCGGGTTGCAGAAACCAAGTCCTCTGGAGAACTTGCCCACATGCATGATCGGTGTACCCGGATGGTCTTTGGACGTACACGGCCACTGCAGACCTCTTCCTGCCACTTCTTCGCTGTCCAGACGCGCATGGCTGATACCTGCGAAGGAAGGAGTTACAGAAGCTACTTCATCCATAACCTGTGCGGAGGTCAGATGCGGCTGCGGATATCCCATACGGTTCATGATCTCGGTGAAGATCCAGATGTCCTCTCTGGTCTCGCCTTCGATCTCTACCGCTTTACGGATACGCTGTACACGACGCTCGGTATTGGAGAAGGTTCCCTCTTTCTCTGCATAGGAACGGCCCGGAAGGACAACGTCTGCCATTTTTGCAGTCTCTGTCAGGAATAACTCATCCATAACAAGGAAATCCAGGTTCTTCAATGCTTTGATCACATGTGCGGTATCCGGATCGGTACGGACCGGATCCTCGCCGAAGATAAACAGACCGCGGATCTCCTTGGTCAGCATCTTGCCAAAGCACTCCGTTGCCTTTGTTCCCTCTTTCGGGTTCAGTTTTGTGCCCCATGCTTTTTCGAATTTTTCCAGAACGTCCGGTGCACTCAGTTTCTGGTAGCCCGGGAACTGATCCGGAGAAGCACCCATATCGCAGGCACCCTGTACGTTGTTCTGACCACGGATCGGGTTGACACCACAGCCAGGACGGCCGAAGTTTCCAGTGATCATCGCCAAGTTGGACAGAGACATAACACCCTCTGTACCGGTATGATGCTCGGTAACACCCAGGCAGTAGATAATGGCTGCATTCTTTGCTGTCGCATACATTCTGGCAGCCTCGATCAGTTTGTCCACATCAACATGACAGATCTCTGCCACTTTCTCTGCCGGATATTTATCAACAACTTTCTTCATCTCCTCGAAGTTCTCAGTACGCTCCTCGATAAACTTACGGTCCTCAAGGCCTTCGGAAAGGATGATATTCATCATACCATTTGCAAATGCTACGTTTGTACCCGGTGTCAGCTTCAGATGTACATCAGCAGCGTGTGCCAGGTCGATATCACGGGGATCTACTACGATCAGTTTGGTACCTTTATGTACGGCACGGCGGATCTGCATACCAAGTACCGGATGCGCATGCTCCGGGTTGGAACCAACCAGCATGATCAGATCTGAATCCTGTGTGATATCCGCGATCGTATTTGTCATGGCTCCGGAACCAAGTGTGGTTGCCAGTCCGGCTACCGTCGGTGCATGGCAGACACGGGCACAGTTATCGGTGTTGTTGGTATGGAACGCAGTTCTTACCATTTTCTGGAGCATGTAGATATCCTCGTTTGCGGAACGTGCGCAGGCAAATCCTGCCAGACAGTCTCCGCCGTAGGTATCTCTCAGCTCTGTAAATTTCTTTGCCACATAATCCAGTGCCTCCTCCCAGGTAGCCTGTTCGAATTCACCGGTCTCTTTATTTTTGATCAGCGGATGACGTACTCTGTCCGGATGATCTACGAAATCAAAGGAACCACTGCGGCCTTTGACACAGACCATGTTGTGGTTGGACGGGCCATCTGCTCCCTCTACGTCCACGATCTTGTTGTCTTTGACGATCAGATCATACTGACATCCGGTTGCACAGTGTGGGCAGGTGGTACGCACACGTTTTACTTCCCATGCACGGTAATTTTTTCTTCTCTTGATGGTCAGGGCACCGGTCGGGCAGGCCTGTGCACAGTTACCACAGGACTCGCAGCGTGTCTCTTCCCAGTCCTCACCAAACGGTGCGTCAATGATCGTAAATTTACCGGTTCTGCGCAGCTTGATGGCTCTTCTTCCGGTTGCGACTCTACAAGTCTGTACGCAGCGCTGGCAGTAAATACATTTTGTCGGATCATAGGACAGGAACGGATGTGCATCCTTTTTCGGGACATCACATTCCAGTAAGCTTCTGGATCCCATGTAAGGGGTTGTATCTATCTCATACTGGTTACAATATTTCTGAAGTTCGCAGTCACCGTTTTTCTCGCAGTTAAAGCAGTCGATATTGTGATTGGAAAGGAGCAGTTTTAAAACAGTCTTTCTCGCATCGATTACTTTCTGGCTGTCGGTCTGCACAACCATGTCTTCTTTTATTTTTGTGTTGCAGGCTGTGGCAAGTTCGTTTTTGCCCTCTACTTCTACTACACACAGGCGACAGGCTCCGATGTCACTGATGCCCTCCAGGTAGCAGAGTGTAGGGATCTCAATACCGGCAGATTTTGCTGCCTGAAGGATTGTCATGCCCTCTGCTGCTTCCACGTTTCTTCCATCTATGGTTAAACGCATCTGTTATTACCTCCATATATAAACTTGAACATTTTCCGTTATTATTTGTCGATGGCATCCTGAAGCTTACCGCATCCGAACACATCACATCTTAAGCATCTGCCGGACTCCTGCATTGCTTCCTCATAAGTCATCGGGCACTCTACATGCTCAAAATCATGTTTTCTCTCATAAGCCGGACGCTCGCCAATGTTGACACGGCCGGTAGGAACACGGTTGTTCTCTCTTGCTTCCGGTGCTTCCACACCACAGTCTAACGTATGGTGGTAACCAAGATATTCATCGATGTTGTGTGCTGCTACTTTTCCGGCTGCAATGGCTTTGATGGCAGTCGCCGGTCCGGTTGCACAGTCACCGCCGACAAATACACCAGGCATACCCTCTACGGCTGTATCAAGTCCTGCCTTGAATACATGCCATTCTGCCGGCATTCCGAACTCCTCAAACGGCTCGCTGATGATATCCTGGCCAACAGCGATCAGCACGACATCACACGGAACTCTCAACGGATCTTTGGATGCGGAATCTACCGGTGAAGGTCTGCCTCCGCGGTATGCGCCGATCATCTGTGGCTGTACCCAGAGTGCACAGCAATCGCCGTTTTCATCCTTCTCAATACTCTTTGGAGCCTGAAGGAGCATCAGCTCGATACCCTCCATAACGGCGGACTCGATCTCGGTATCCAGGGCAGTCATATCTTCCTGACGTCTTCTGTATACGATGCGGACATCCTTTGCTCCACAGCGCAGGGCACTTCTTGCAGCATCCATGGCTACGTTTCCGCCGCCGATAACGGCTACGGTCTTTCCGGTATAATCCGGGCGGTGGCCGTGTCCGATCTCATCCAGCATCTCTACGGCTGAGAACACGTTGTTTGCGTCAATGTTTTCCAGACGGAGTTTTTTACCTTTCTGTGCACCGATGGCAACAAACATGGCATCATGGCTGTTTCTTACTTCCTCAATAGAGATATCCACGCCTACATTTGTATTATATTTTACTTCAATATTTCCGGTGGAAAGGATGGCGTTCATATCCTCATCCATACGGTCTTTCGGGAATCGGTAATTCGGGATTCCGTACATCAGCATACCGCCTAAATGCTCTTTTGCTTCATAAACGGTTACTTTGTGTCCCATCAGAGACAGGAAATATGCGGCTGTCATTCCGGCAGGACCGCCGCCGATAACGGCAACTTTTTTGCCGGTGGATACGTTTGCCTTCGGAACGGCTACCTGATCTGCTGCGATCTGATCTACCGCATATTTTTTGATACCACGGATGTTGATGGAATCGTCGATCAGATTTCTACGGCAGCGCTCCTCACACGGATGCTCACAGATCATGGCACATGCAGTCGGTAACGGATTGTCCCGGCGTATCAGATTGATGGCATCTGCGTAGTTTCCTTCATGTACATGTGCGATATAACCCGGGATGTCGACATGGGCCGGACAAAGTGTGACACACGGTACTTTCTGTCCCACGTTCTGCGGACATTCATGAGCCCTGATATGGCTCTCATATTCAGATGCGAAGGTTTCCAGACCTTCCAGCACCTCAATGGCAGACTGATAACCGATGGCACAGTCTGCGGAATCACGGATCATGATAGCGATCTCTTTCATCTCATCCAGCATCTCCATGGTTCCAACGCCATTTAAGATTTGTTCCAGTAATTTTGCAAGCTGTGGAAGACCATCACGACATGGTACACATTTTCCACAGGTCTGATTCATGGAAGCGTGCAGCAGTGATAACTGTACGGTCAATGGACATGTTCCAGGCGGGTAGACTTCTACCTTTCTGGAGAATTTCTCTAACAGGTCCCCGATGATCACATCACGGCTGTGCTTTCCGGCAAGATAAATCTTACTCATTTTTTTAATATCCCTCCTAACCAGTATCGCAACAGGATACTGTAATGTACCTATTATAACGGACAAAAGGTGCTCTCAGCATATACCAAAAGCACTATTTTGTATTTGAATTTGTGCAATCCATACATTTCTGAAACAGATTCTCATCTACTGCATGGATTAGTTATTTCTACCTGTATGTACGGTATCAGGCCACTGTTTTTTCTTTCTGAATTCTATTTTTCTCTCTGAGTTCTATTTTTTCTTTCTCAGATAAATGAACCAGTACGCGCATCCGATACAGACTGCGCCGCCTACGATATTTCCAAGGGAAACCGGCAGCAGATTTTTACTGAAGAAATTTCCCCAGGTCAGGTTCGACAGATCCACCCCTGCATCCGTGGCAGCCTGTACATAAGTTGCATTTGTTTTTGCAAACAGACCGGCACTGATGTAATACATATTTGCAATACTGTGCTCAAATCCGCAGAGCACGAACATCATGATTGGGAAAAACAGACCCACGATCTTGCTGACTACTTCCTTTGCCGCAAAAGAGATCCATACAGCGGTACATACCAGGAAATTACAGAGAATACCTTTGATAAATGCATCACTAAACGGCATTGAACATTTGCTTACTGCCGTGGATAATACGGACACTGCCATTCCGTTGCCAAACAGAGACGGCTGATGGCTGAATGCCACACCTGCACCTACCAGCATTCCACCGATCAGGTTGCCGATGTATACGATCACCCAGTTTTTCAGCATCTGGCTGACGGTGATCTCTTTCTCCAGAAGCGGGATCGTCAGCAGACAGTTTCCGGTGAAAAGTTCGCTTCCCGCGATCAGAACCATGGTCAGTCCTCCCGGGAACACACAGGCTCCGATGAATTTACCCAGAGACGGTTCTGTGATGGACACTGCAACAGTGGTTGCGCCGACACCGCCAAATCCGATGAATGCGCCTGCCAGGATCGCAAGGATGATCATTTTCGGAATCGGTGTGTTGACCTTACTTTTTCCGGTTGCAATGTAATTTTTGGCCACTTCGGCCGGTGTAAAAAAGTTCATGATAATACCTCCCGTTTATACTCCTCGTTCTTTTGTATCTATATTAATACAATCCGTTCCCTCTTTGTATGTCAAAAAATACAAAAATGCACATTCAAATTATGCTATTCACACATTTGCACATCGTGTTATAATAAGCAGAGAAACGTCAGCATCGTTATATATCTGACAAAGGACGAACTTATCCCATGACACAGGCATGCGATATCGATATACAGGAGAATTTTCATGCAGTTACCATTGAACGTAATTTTATATCAGCTTTCTGCAAACAGCATATATGAGACCCAGAACATCGATCTGGCCTGCACCTTCGACGGTGTACAGCTTTTTGACCAGGAACAGTTTCCGGAAAAATACGGCACGGAGCTTTACCTGGTGGCGGATCAGGTACTTTTAAATGCCCTGCACCGCAATCCGGAACAGAAGTTTACTTCCGACTGCGTATTTTTATGTATCTGTCAGGATGAAAAACTGCATACTACGGATTTCCAGTCTGACCTGTCCATGGTCCTGCTATACACGGATGAATCTTTCCCTCTGGTGTTCAACCGGATCCTGAACATCTTCCACGATTTTGATATCTGGGATAAAAACTTTCATCTCATGCTGATCCAGCAGAAATCCCTGCAGGATCTGCTGAACCTCTCCAAAGACTTTCTGGTTCATCCGATGGTGGTGCTGGACCGCAATTACTCGATCCTCGGCTATCTGAAAAGTCCGGAAGTCAGTGATCCCATCATGGAATCCATCCTTTCTACCGGTTATGTGACCCCGCAGATCATGGAACGGCTGCGTCAGGACGGTCTGGTCTCCACCTCGGAACAGGTGGAAAATCCGCTGATCAGCTGGTACAGCCTGACTACCCACGACTGCTATTACAGTATGATGTACCGGTTCAAGGCAAACGGCCACACCGTTGGCTATGCCCTGATCTTTCACTGCGCCGTGCATCCACGTACCAACTATCTGTACCTTATGAATATTGTATCGGAAAACCTGCAGCTGTTTTTCCAGCAGAAACGGTTTACCAGCCGCTCTTCTTCCGATATCTATGAATCCGTATTTCATGCGATCCTGGAACACCCGGATGCCCCGCAGCAGCAGTACGAGGATCAGCTCAGCTATATCCCGGATCTGCCTATGAAAGGCCGGTTCATGCTGGCAGTCATCCGTTACAACGACGAACAGGAACTTCCGTTTTCCTTTGTCAGCTGGAACCTGCGTACCTCGATCCCGCAGCTGAAGCCTTTTGTGTACCAGAATACGTTATACATTTTAAAAAATAACAGCGAGAACGAAAGTTATGCCACCTTCCTCACGCAGGAGGAGCAGACGATCTTCCGCAAAAATTTCCGTAACCGGCAGTTTGAGTGCGGCATCAGCAACACCTTTTTCTCCCTGATGGATCTGCCAACAGCTGCTGCACAGGCACGGGAAGCCCTTGCCAGCGGCACCGCAAGAGCAGACGCACAGACACCTGGCTTCTATCATTTTTCAGATTATTATGCCCGGTATCTGTTGCAGGAACTGAAAAAAGCAGGTGTGGCAAAAATGACTGCCTCCCCCTGCTACGAAGTGCTCCGCCAATATGACGAAACCCACAACGGTGATCTGTGTTTCATCTTTATGCAGTTTCTGAAAAACGGCCGGAACGTAAACCAGACCGCCGCTGCGATCTTCCAGCACCGCAATACGGTACTGAACAAAGTAAAAAAAGCCATGTCCATCATGCAGGACGAATGTGAGGACTATCAGGCGCGCATCGCTTTCATCCTGTCCTATCTGGATGATCACGAAGGAGAATAAAAAAATCCCCGCTGCTGCTCGTTTTTCAGAGTAACAACAGCGATTTTTCTTTTTATTCTCTCAATCAGATCTGTCTGTTATCATGCTCGCTTACAAAAGTAAAATTATTCAGACTGAGATTATTCCTACATCAGTTTTGTCTCTTCCAGCTTTTCTGTAAAAGCTTCATTCGCCTTGATGATCGGTTTTCGTAAAACCAGACCGACAATCAGGGAGATTCCCAGGAATATCGCAAGTTTTCCAAGGTCGATCCAGTAGTTCATGCCATACAGACCACCTACCGTCTCACGCAGTGCCGCCATACTGTGGGTAAACGGAAGCAGCGGATAAACCGCCTGGAAGAAGGACGGTGCCACCTCGATGGGGAAAGTTCCACCGGTTCCTGCCACCTGCACAACCAGCAGGATGACACTGACAGCCTTTCCGATATCTCCGAGGGATACCGTCAGCGTGTAAATGATATTGACAAACACAATACTGGAGAACCAGCAGCCCAGCAGGAACAGGAACGGATGCTCACACTGGATTCCCAGATACAGCAGATCTCCCAGGGCGATCAGCGTACTCTGGAACAGCCCCACGATCATGAATGTGATAAAACGTCCGAAATAGATCTGATACAGCTTCACATTCTTCAGCCCTTCCGTGCAGGTCTCGGACACATTGACTTTCAGCATGGCCACCAGAACGATACCGCCGATCCAGATGGACAGCACGGAATAAAACGGTGCCATGGAAGAACCGTAGTTAGCGATCTCATACACCTTATGCGTCTTTAAGGACACCGGTGCCGCCAGGAACGTGCTGATGGAAGATCTGTCCCCGGAAATCAGCGATTCCAGCTCTGAGAAGTTACCGCTCTGCTCCATCTCATCCAGCTTTGCCGTGGTATCCGTGATCCGTTCCGAAGCTGCCGTCAGCAGATCACCGGATCCCTGCAGGACACTCTGGATCTGTGTCAGATCAGAATCCGCCTCCCCGGTCAGCTTGTAAATGCCATCCGCACTGGAATCCAGCTGTGTCAACAGAGAGGAAATCTCATTTTTGGAAGAACTCAGGGAATCCGACAAAGAATCCAGAGACTTCTTCAGCGATGATTTATAATCGGAGGATACACTGCTCATAGCCGCACTGTTTTTGGCAAAAAGATCCTTCAATTCCTTCTGCGCCGTGCTCAGATCTGTTGTGGCATTCCGCAGTCCCTCTGCATTGCTCTGCAGCTTTGTCTGCAGATCCTTCTGCTGCTGAATGGAGGTATCCAGTCGTGTCACAACGCGGTCCACTGCCGCTGCCGTATCCGGATATTTATCTCCAATGGCCGCCACGGAATCCCGCACACCGGTATAAGCAGTCACCACTTTTCCTACTTCCGATGCCAGGGTATCCAGGGTGGAAGCCACCTCTGTCACATCCGCATTTTCCCGGGAGATTGCCGTGGAAACCGTCTGATCCATCTGGCTGTATACACTCTCTGCGGATTTCAGCGCGGTATTCACACCCTCCGCTGCTGTATCCAGCGCATCATCCAGACTGGAAAAGGTCTTTCCGGTATCCTGAAATGCCTTTTTGCTGTTCGCAGACTGCTGCTGTGCCGTCTGTAAAAATTCCGTCGTGGAATCCAGAAGCTTCTGTGCAGAACCCGTCATATCAGAAAAGGACTGCAATAATCCGGCAGACGCACTCAGATCGCCGGCGATCTGATTCAGATTCGTATTCAGGTTTGTCACAATAGTCTCTGCCCCGCTGGCTTCCGTCATATTGGACACCGCCTGCAGCACTGTCAGAGTTGTATTGGAAATCGTCTCGATAAATACCTCATTCACCTGACGCTGTACCGCGCTGGCGCCTTTGTCCGTTACTTTTGGCGCAATGGCATTTTCCTTAGCATTGGAATAATAAGTGATCTCCGGTTTCTCCACATTTTCTGAGAAAACACTCATCATCTTGTCGCTGAAGTCCTTCGGGATCACGATAGCCGCATAATATTTGCCGGATTTTACTCCGCTGGTCGCCTTATCCTCTGTGGTAAACACCCACTCCATCTGGGTATTTTCCCGCAGGGCAGACAGCACCTGGTCACCGATATTGATCTCGAGCGGGATCAGACTTCCCTCATAACCTTCGTCCACGCTGGCCACCGCCACTTTCAGGTTGCCGGTATTGGAATACGGATCCCAGCTGGCGGCAATGTTAAACCACGCATACAGGCAGGGAACGACACTGATGCCGACAATGACAACCATCGCAATGACATTGTTGCGGATACGCATCATATCCCGCTGAAAAATTTTCCAAATGTTTTTCATCAGATGTCTCCCTCCTTAATTTTTCTCATCAGTTCTTCCGGTTCCAGTCCGCTCATCTCCAGCTGCCGCACGATCCGGTCATGGACATACTCCACACAGATCAGGTAGACCACCAGTGCGATCAGTGAAATGATCCAGAGAATCAGGAACACGAATTTCGCCGGTAGTACAAAGGACAGGATCAGAAATACAAGCGGGATCACGATAATTCCCGCAAATCCAAGCCGCACCAGTTTCGGATATTTCAATTCAAACTTTCCGGATTTTTCCAGGAATTTCCGTTTTGTATCATCATCCCGCATCAGCGTCTTCACCATCAGCTTCATCTGCGGAAGCTGTCTTTCACTGCTGGCGGTCTCACCCACCATCATCTCCGTCTCTTCCAGCCGACGGTCAAACAGGTGGTTCAAGTTCATCAGAAGCGGCCGCAACACCAGACCGATAAACAGCGCCAGCACCAGATATACAAACAGCACTGCCATATTTTTCGCATAGGTACTCTCATAAAATCCCGCAATGCATTCTCTCATGGCGCGGATGGAATAAGTAAACGGCAGGAACGGATTCAGCTTCTGGAAAAAGCCCGGCATCATCTCAATCGGATAGGTACCGGAGGACCCCGGAATCTGCAAAATGATCAGGAATACCCCCAATGCTTTTCCGATGTGTTTGAAGGTCAGCGCCATGGCAAAAATAATATTCACATAGATAAAAGAGCAGAACATGCCGCTTGCCACAAACAGCGCCGGGTGCACGCACTGTACTTTCAGTAATACGATGTCTCCCACGCAGACGATAAAGCCCTGGATCACTGCCAGCACTACAAACAGCAGCCATCTGCCAAAATAAGCACTGGTACTGGAACAATCAGAGACCTCTTCATCCCGGTCTACTTCCTGTTTCAGCATGGAGACGAGAATCAGTCCGCCTACCCACAAGGCCAGGTTCGTGTAAAACGGTGTCATTCCGGTTCCGTAATTTTTCACATCGTACAGCACCTGGGAATCGATGGAAACCGGAGAAGACATAAAATCAGAAATCGCTTCCGCATCAATACCTTCCAGAGACAGGATCTGCTGGTAAGCATCGGAACTTTGCAATGCACGGATGTCTGTCTCCACAGACGCAAGCTGTGCATCCACTTTTTCCAGTGCAGAATCGGTTCTGGTCAGTGCGTTCAAACTGTCATCCAGGCTGGTCTGAAGCTGCTGCAGCATGGTGCTCAGCTGATCCACCGTCGGTGTGATACCGGACAGTGTCGCTGACAGGCTGCCGCTGACCGTGGAAAGCCCATCCAGAGACTGGCTGATCTGCGGAATCGTCGTCTGTGTCAGGGTATCCCGATAAGTACGCAGGTTACTGCTGCTGTTTTTCGCAAGTTCTTCCAGACTGCTTCTCGTGGTCTGTGCATTGCTGATACTGTCTGCAATGGCGGAATTTCCTTTATTCAGAGAATCCAGAAGCTGTGCAAACTCCTGGTTCTGCTTTTGCAATTTACTGATCTGCTCTGACAGTGCCGCTGAGATCTGGGAATCACTGCCGATACTGTTCTGAAGATCCGCCAGATCATCCAGGATCTGCTGATGTCTCTGATTCAGTTCTGAGACCGCCTCAATACTGCCGGATACGGAACTGGTGATCTGCTCCGCTTTGCCCTCCAGATTTCCGATCTGGACTGCCGCTGTGATATAGGCATCGTTCAGGAATAATTCTCCGTCAGAAATGCTGTCGGAAAATGCTCCGGAAAATGCTGCCGCCGCATCCCGGCTGTCGCCAAGCAGCCCGGTACTTTTATCCAGTGTCTTCTCCACCGATGCCACCGAGGATTTTACCTTACCCAGCGTCTTTAACGTATCCTGGATCAGTTCATCCGAACCGCTGACGGTAGTCTGAAAATTCTGCAGGACATCCTGATAACCGGACAGATTTTCACGGACGGCACTGATTGAATCCAGCAGTTCCGAATTGGTATTGTCCATGTCCACGGTCAGATCTCCGGCAGAGGTACTGATCATATCAGAGATTGCCTCGGAAGCCACGGATGAAAAGGTGTCGTTGATCTGCTGCTGTAATGTCGTCGCTCCGGTGTCGGTGATCTTCGGCGCAATGGCATTTTTCTTTTCATTAATATAGTAGTCAAGTTCCGGCTTTTTCACATCTCCGGATAAAATGCTCAGCAGGGAATCACTGAAATCCTCCGGGATCACGATGGCCGCATAGTATTCGCCGGATTTTACACCTTCAATGGCCTCATCCTCATCCACAAACGTCCAGCCAAGCTGCTTGTTTTCCTTCAGATTGTCAATGATGGTCGCTCCCGCATCCAGTGACATCTGTGCCGTCTCGGCTCCCTCGTCACAGTTGGCCACCGCGACTTTTATGCCTTTCGTATTTCCGTAAGGATCCATGTTCGCCGCGATATTGAACCATGCATACAGGGACGGAAGCAGACACACGCCGCCAAGTACCAGTACCGCCGCACGGTTACGGAGCAGTCGTTTCAGATCCCGTTTAAATATCTTCAGTACGTTTTTCATGTTTGTTCTGCACACTCCTGTTTAATGCTCCACGTTTTTTCGGTAAATTTATTTGTTTCGAGTAAACATTATACGAAAATCAAAATTTACAGTCAACCATACACTTTCCGACTTTCGTCCAAAAAACGACGTTTTTGCGAAATCGTGGGGTTTATGGTTTCTTATGTGGCTATACGATTGGTTTTTTGTTTCTTATGTGGCTATACGATTGGTTTATGAAAGCGGGCTCAGCCAAATTTGTCCTTTGGGCTAACAATCGCCCGCCAGGAAAAATTTGCTCTGAGCCCGCCACTTACATTTCGTTACTTTTATATAGTTATTCTCAGTTCCCCCTTCCTGCACTCCGGGCAAGAAGTATCTCTCGCTTTCAACTCAGTTAATTCATTTTTGTTTATACCGTGCCGGTGACGGTCAGGGTGCTGATTCCCGGGCTGGTAATCCAGATATCTGTCAGCGGATCCTGCACATAAAGTGCTGCCGGAACGGTTACTTTACCGGCTATTGTTGCAAAGCTGCCGGTAGTTTCGTCATAGGTGTAATCCACCCCTTCTG
>JALESO010000005.1 GCA_022781925.1 Lachnospiraceae bacterium | reverse complement strand
CATAGTAAGCCTCGCTATGGTAAACTATTCTTAACAGGAGGCATATCATTATGAACGATAAACAACTTGTAGAGAAACTCAGACAAAAGTATATGCAAAATCCTCCAGAAGGTATGACTACCAGCCAAGTGGAAAATATGTCTGATGATGACTTACTTGACATGGACTACTTTTTAAACGAGGAATTTGACGATGACGATATCGGTGAAGAAGGCTTTTATATCTTCTGAATTTATACCGTCTGTTTCTCTATGCCCACTACCGTGGGCATTTCTTTTTTTCAAGAGTTCTCCGAAAGGAGAACTTTCCTATAAAGCAAAAAAAGAACAGCCTGTCGATCAGCTGTTCTTTCAAGAGAAGGTATTTTTTACTATGGGGGTAGCAAAAAACTATATAATGTATTGGGGGTTTTTACAGTTATTATAATAGCAAAACCGCCTCGATAAGTGTGCACAAACTTGTTTTCTTATTTCTTAATTTTTTGTTCAATCCGCACATTACCATTCTGTAACTATTTCTTTGCCAGTATAAAAACTGTTGCAATAATGAAGGCAAAACCGATAATATCCATCGGCAGGAATACCGTATCCAAAAATACTGCCGAACAGATCGTAGCCATCAGCGGCTCCACACAACCCAGCATATTTCCCCGGGCAGGACCTACCAGACTGGTTCCTTTCAGGAATAATGTAAATGCCAGCACGGTACCAACCAGTACGATCAATGCCGTGATCGCAACGGTCACCAGATCAAAATGTACAGAGATCCGCCATACCCGCATGACAAAGAAAAATACAATACCGCCCGTCAGCATACCAATGCCCGTCGGAATGATACTGCCCCAGTCCGCCAGCAGCTGCTGTGGAATCAGGATATACAATGTTGCTGCCACTGCGGCAAGAAATCCCCAGAGCAGCCCCTCTTTCGATATATATAAAGAAGTAAAACTTCCATGAGTCGCCACCAGAAATGTACCTACCAGGCAGGAAATGATCGCGATATTTTCCCGCAATACCGGCAGTTTTCTGTTTCGCAGGCAAACGATCAGCAATACAAAAATGGCCGACAGATACTGCAGAACCGTTGCCGTTCCCGCATTTGTCTTTGCGATTGCCGTCAGATACGCATACTGTGTAAACATCAGCCCACCGACACCAAATACGATGCAATGCAATACCGCATTCGGAGTCCGCAGAAACATCCGCATATTTTCCCGATACCGTACTGCCATAAACAGGCACAGAATAATACCTGCCCCGATCAACCGCATATCCGTCAACAGGCGGGTATCCATTCCCCGAAAGGTACACAGATATTCTCCGCAGGTTCCGGAAATTCCCCAGCATGCACCTCCAATAATTGTATAAATCACACCTCTTTTGTACTGATTCATAATTTCGCTTTCTCCTAAAGTATTTCTCCTAAAATCATTTATTCATTTCCCAGATGCACCAGAATATAGTCGTGGTGAACTGCTTTTAAATAAGTAGAAAAAACATCTTCTGTCTTCAATTTCAAACTGGAAGTATTGATACATGGATGGCATCCCACATACGCTCCTTCCAATACATCCGCATCCACCAGAAGCTGCACCTGGTTTTCTGTATCATTCATCAATCCCATCACACTGACAGATCCCGGTGTGATATCCAGAAATTTCTCCATATATTCTTCCGGTGCAAAAGAAAGCCGTGCACTCTGGATCTGCGCAGACAGTTCCTTTGTCTTAAAAGGCTTATCTCCCGGCATCATCAGCAGATAAAATTTTGTCTTCTGCCGATTGCATAAAAACAGATTCTTGCAGATCAGCACATTCAGAATACGATCAATCTCGTTGCAGTCTTCCATAGTTCCCACAGCTTCGTGATCGGTACGCCAATATTCAATTCCAAGCTCGTCCAGCAGATCATATACCCGCAGCTCTTTTTCCAGACGTCCTTGCGTATCCTGAGGTCTTCCTTTTACTAATTCCATCTCTGAAACCCTTCTTTCCTGTCATTTTCAGCATTTTTATTTTTTGTTTATACTTTTAACATGATTCTTTTAGAATTGGTTCTGCTTCTTTTATAATTTTGACACATTTTGCTCACATTTATTGGGTATCATAATACTTGTCAAAAGGAAATCTACTTTATTTTTGATAAACATTTTCATAACTCAATCTCCCTATGTGAAGAACAGCAGTCGCGTGGCTGCTGTTTTTCTGTGTCTGATTATTTTTCAAAGCTTTTTTACAAATCACAGCATCATTTTTCTATTTTTTATTCTGCGGTATGATTTTTGTCTACTTCTTTACCATGCTAAAATATTTTTTTACATATCAAAAAGGATGCTCCTATTAAGGAACACCCCTTTTGATTATATTTATTTTATATACCTTCAAAACTTCATACAGAACCAGATTAAATTTCTTCAATCAACTTTATCTACTTCGAAAAGCTACCATTCGGAATCCACTCGCTCCGCTCGTTTCTTCCTCATGTCATTTGCTTCGCAAATCTTCCGCATCATCCATATGCATCCAGTCAAATAAATTTTCCTGTCTGCACCTGATGATACTCCCCGCTTTTCTCAGCTTTTTGGTCAAGCCCTCAAACGATTAGTGACAGTCAGCTGCATGTGTTACCACACTTCCACCCCTGCCCTATCTACCTCGTACTCTTCAAGGGTTTTTACTTCTTTAAAAGAATGGGATATCTCATCTTGGGGGGGACTTCACGCTTAGATGCCTTCAGCGTTTATTCCTTCCGGACTTGGCTACCCGGCGATGCCATTGGCATGACAGCCGGTACACCAGTGGTCCGTCCAGCCCGGTCCTCTCGTACTAAGGCCAGCTCCCCTCAGATATCCTACGCCCGCGCCGGATAGGGACCGAACTGTCTCACGACGTTCTGAACCCAGCTCGCGTACCGCTTTAATGGGCGAACAGC
>JALESO010000002.1 GCA_022781925.1 Lachnospiraceae bacterium | reverse complement strand
ATGGGATCTGTGCATTATGCATCCCCGGAACAGGCGAGAAACGGTTATGTCAGTAACCGGAGTGATATCTATTCCCTGGGAATTGTCATGTATGAGATGGTGACCGGCCGCGTGCCTTTTGATGGTGACAGTACCGTGGCAGTGGCGATCCAGCATCTGCAGGATGAAATGGTTCCGCCAAGTACCTATGCACCGAACCTGCCCATCAGTCTGGAGAAGATCATTCAGAAATGTACCCAGAAAAGTCCGGATCGCCGGTACGATTCCATGGAGAGTCTGCTGATCGATCTACGGAAAGCACTGTTGAATCCAAATGAAGATTTCGTGACATTGGTTCCGTTTAACCAGGATAAGACCAAGACCCGTGTGCTGACAGATGATGAGGTCAGCCAGATCAGAAAGCAGGCAGAAACTGTGAATCCGGAGCCGGAAAAGAAAACTATGGCACAGGAAGTTCCGGAAGAAGATGATGAAGATTATGATATGAGTGAATATGACGAGGATGACGACGAAGAAGAGGGACGTTTTCTGAATTCCAAGATGGAAAAAATCGTTGGCATTATGAGAATTGTGGTAGCGGTTATCATTGCAATCATTGTGATCTATCTGATAGGAAGTTTCTTTGATATTTTCCATTTCGGTCCGGGAAATAAAAACAATAAAAAAGACGATACACAGATTGCGCAGGAAGAAAAAGAAAAGGTTGTTATGATCAATCTGAAGGGAAAAACACTTTCCGAGGCAGAGAAAGATTTAAAAGAACTGGGACTGAAAGTGACGGAAGCCGGAACGGAAGTTTCTGATACTTATGAAAAAGGTGAGATCATTGATCAGGATGTGTCGGAGGGCGAGACAGTAAAGGCCGGAACGACGATCAAAGTTACGGTATCTGCCGGCTCAGAAGAGGAAAATGCCAAGGAAGTTGATGTACCTGATGTGACAGGAAAGACCTCCGATGCAGCGATGGCTACATTGGAAGACAAGAATCTGACAGTCAGTCGTGAGTTCGAATTCAGTAATGATGTTCCCGCGGGCCAGGTTATCCGTCAGGATCCAAAATCCGGAAGCACAGTAAAAGAAGGAACAAAAGTGACGATTTATGTCAGCCAGGGAAGTGAGTCAGTGAAAGTGCCGGATGTACGCGGTAAATCAGAGGCAGATGCAAAAGCAGCACTGTCTGAATTTGCAGTGACAACCACAACAGAACACAGTGATTCGGTTGCTTCCGGAAATGTTATCAGTCAGAGCATTGATGCGGGACAGTATGCAGATAAAGGTGCTGCTATTACGATCGTTATCAGCGCGGGTCCTGAAAAAGTAACTTACTATATTAATTCCAAGGTGAGGACAGACGGCATAAAGGATGTGACAGTCACTTCTGCGGATATCGAGTTGTATAAATCCGAAAGTGACGAATTGATACAGAGCTGGAATGGTGTCACCTCTTTCCCTTATACCATTGAAGCACATGGCATTGATGTGCCAAAGGGAACCGTTGTGATCACCTGGCATTACACCGATGCAAACGGAAATGCAGCAACTTCTACCCAGGAAAAAGAGATCTCCTTTAACAAAGAGTAAGGAATAGCAGGAGATTGCAGAAAATAATGACAGCATAGAAGAGTAATGTGCAAAATGAAACATGGAAAGATTGTAAAAGGGATTGCCGGATTCTACTACGTGTCAGTAGCAGGATCCGGTATCTATGAATGTAAGGCAAAGGGCGCATTCCGCCAGAAGAAGATGAAACCGCTGGTGGGAGATAACGTGTCCATTGATATTATTGATGAAGAAGAGAAAAAAGGAAATGTGGTGGAGATCCTGCCCCGCAAAAATGCACTGATCCGCCCGGCGGTTGCCAACGTGGATCAGGCACTTGTGATTTTTGCGGGTACATCCCCAAAGCCGAACCTGAATCTGCTGGATCGTTTTTTACTGATGATGGAACAGCAGGAAGTACCGACGCTGATCTGTTTTAATAAAGAAGATCTGGCTTCTGAGACGGAGATTCAGGAACTGCGGGATGCTTACGAAACCAGTGGATATCCGCTGTTTTTTGTCAGTGCCAGACAGCAGGAGGGCATTGAACCGCTGCGTGCAGCACTGGAAGGAAAAACGACCACTGTGGCAGGTCCGTCCGGTGTCGGTAAATCCACACTGATCAATCTGCTGGCTCCGGAAGTACAGATGGAGACCGGTGAGATCAGTGAGAAGATCCAGCGCGGCAAACATACCACACGACATTCACAGCTGATCCTGCTGAATGAGCAGACCTATATTTTTGATACGCCGGGATTCAGCTCCCTGGCGGTGGACTTCTTCGAAAAAGAGACGTTGGGAACACTGTTCCCGGAATTTGCGGAGTATGAACAGAACTGCCGTTTTACCGGATGCAGCCACATCGGTGAGCCGGTCTGCGGCGTGAAAGAAGCGCTGGCGGAGGGGAAGATCAGCCAGAGCCGATACAATAACTATTTACAGATTTATAATGAACTGAAAGATAAAAGAAAGTATTAATAAAAGGCATTAATAAAAAGTATTAATTAATAAGAAACGAGGAGTATAGAAAATGAATTGTTTATCACCTTCACTGCTTGCATCAGATTTTTCCATTCTGGGCGAACAGGTAAAAATGCTGGATGAGGCAGGTGCACAGTATGTGCATATCGATGTAATGGACGGAAGCTTTGTGCCGAGTATTTCCTTCGGACTTCCGGTGATCAAATCCATCCGGAAATGTACGGACCGTATTTTTGATGTGCATCTGATGATTGATGAGCCGGTGCGTTATATCGATGAATTCGTGGATGCCGGAGCAGATCTGATCACGGTGCATGCAGAAGCGTGCAAGCATCTGGATCGTACCCTGCATGCCATCAAAGACCGTGGTGTGCTGGCAGGCGTGGCATTGAATCCGGCCACACCGTTATCTGTGCTGGATTATATTCTGTCGGAGTGTGATATGGTACTTCTGATGAGTGTCAATCCGGGATTTGGCGGACAGAAGTATATTCCGTACACCACACAGAAAATCCGTGATCTGAAAAAGATGATGGAAGAGAAGCACTGTCAGGCTGATATCGAGGTAGACGGCGGCGTGTCACTGAACAATGTGCAGGAAGTGCTGGATGCCGGTGCAAATATCATCGTGGCAGGAACCGCAGTGTTTAAAGGTGATATCAGGGAAAATGTGGAAGGTTTCCTGAAAATTATGGAGAAATAGTACGTTAATGTGTGAGGCCGTTGCGGCAGGTTGTGGAATGTTAGTTTGAGAGGCCGTTGCGGCAGGTTGTGATCGGCAGTGGACTGGTAAATTTGATTGTCACGCAAGGCTGAGACGCCTTTGCTTAGAAAATCAAATCTTACCTGCCACTGTCGTTTTCATGTATCGAGCAACGGTCAATAAAGGTTATACATCGTACGATATTGAGCAACGGCCAATAAAGGTTGTACATCGTACGATATTGAGCAACGTCAAATAAAAGTTATGTGTGATACGATATTGGACAACAGGCGGGAAGTTTTTATTGACGAAAGAGGTGAAAATAGTGAATGTACTAATTGTTACAGGTGGAAGTATTGATTATAAGTTTGCATGTGAATATATAAAAAGGTATACATGGGATTATGTGGTGTGTGCAGACGCAGGTATGAAGTTCTGTCATGCGGCCGGGATTCTGCCGGATCTGATCCTTGGGGATTTTGATTCGGTGGATGATGCGTCTTACTCTTATTTTAAGGAGAAATGTCCGGAACGGATGGAGCAGTTTCCGACGCATAAGGATGAGACGGATACGGAACTGGCGCTGCTTCGTGCCATTGCGGCAGGAGCGGATACGGTTACGATGATCGGAGCTACCGGAACCCGCATGGACCATGTGATGGGAAATATCCAGATGCTGAAGCTGGCGATGGACAAAGGTGTTTCCTGTCAGATCGTGGATGCGCACAACCGGATCCGTATGGTACAGGGACAGGCGGAATTGAAAAAGTCCGATCAGTTTGGCAAATATGTGTCGCTGCTTCCTTTTACACCGGAGGTTATCGGTATTACGTTAAAGGGATTTGCCTACGAGGTGGAGGATTTTACACTGGTCAGTGGGATCGCCCGGGGCGTGAGCAATGAACTAGAGGCGGAGACGGGGACGATTACCTGCCGGGAAGGCATTTTGCTGGTGATCGAGTCCAGAGATTAGAGACCAGCGTATTCAAGGCAGCGCAGGCTGGTATGTGTTTTTCAGAGTTTTGGTACATAAAATACATGTATACATAAAAAATATATATTGGACATAGAAAACTGCATGGATTCTGACAACAGCTTCCATGCAGTTTCTCTATAAGTATAAGTGACAGATAATTACGGCAATGTTGCCGATTCATTTCGGATTATAAAATATTTTTCATGTTGCACTATCAGAACAAATGATTCTGATAGATTAAGTTATATTAAGCAGTTAATTTTTTCGGGTGAATTATTGGAATAACTCTAAAATGTACTGGATGCAGCGCTCCATATCAAGGGCACTGGTATTCAAGCACATGCAGTGATTTCTTGGATCGCCCCATTTACGATCGGTGTAGTATTCGTAGTGGAGGCGTCTTTTTTTGTCCATGTCACGGTTCATGGCGCGTGCCTCTTTTTCGGATACGTTGAAAAGCTGCTGTGTGCGGGATATTTTTTCATATTCATCGCCATAGGCGAAGATATGATAGGTATCCGGGCGGTCTTTCAAAATATAGTCGGCACAGCGTCCGATGATGACACAGGAGCCTTCTTCGGCAAGATCACGAATGACCTGTGTCTGTGCGGCATAGACCTGATCGGAAAGCGAACTTCCGGTGTGGTCACGGCCGACAAATGCATAGGCAAACATATTTTTGGAAGGCGCGTACTCGGACTGTTCTCTGACAAAATCTTCAGAGAAACCGGTCTTTTCTGCAATCTGCTCAATGATGTCTTTGTCATAGAATGGAATGTTCAGCCGTTTTGCTATTTCTTCCCCAATAAAATGGCCGCCGCTGCCAAATTCACGACTGATGGTAATGATCGTCTGTTTCATAGTAACACCTTCTTCCTTGAGATTGTGAGAGTCTTTTTCACACCTATATTATAACATGCGGAAAGCGGAAAAAGAAACATACAGAGTGGCGAAAGTGTTCTTTTTTCATTGTTTTTTCGGGGAGAAGGCGGAGAAAAAACGCTCCCTCTGTTGACGATAAAGCTCTGGTGTCATATAATACAAGGTATGTAAAGGAGTAGCAAAAATGAGTAAAATTATTTTGACAGGTGATCGCCCGACAGGCCGTCTTCATGTCGGACATTACGTGGGATCATTAAAAGAAAGAGTTCGTCTGCAGAATTCCGGACTGTATGATGAAGTTTATATTATGATAGCAGATGCGCAGGCACTGACCGATAATGCGGAGCATCCGGAGAAAGTTCGTCAGAACATCATTCAGGTAGCACTGGATTATCTGGCATGTGGTATCGATCCGGAGAAAGCGACGATCTTTATCCAGTCTATGGTTCCGGAACTGACGGAACTGACATTTTATTATATGAATCTGGTTACTGTATCCAGAGTTCAGAGAAATCCGACGGTAAAAGCAGAGATTCAGCAGAAAAACTTTGAATCCAGTATTCCGGTAGGTTTCTTCTGTTATCCAATCAGCCAGGCAGCAGATATCACGGCATTCCGTGCCACGACCGTTCCGGCTGGTGAGGATCAGATGCCGATGATCGAGCAGTGTAAAGAAATCGTACACAAATTCAACAGCGTGTATGGTGAGACACTGACAGAGCCGGAGATTGTACTGCCGACCAATCAGGCATGCTTACGTCTGCCGGGTATCGATGGCAAGGCAAAAATGAGCAAATCCCTCGGAAACTGTATCTATCTGTCCGATGAACCGGATGAGATCAAGAAAAAAGTAATGTCCATGTTCACAGATCCGAACCATCTGCGTGTGGAAGATCCGGGTAAAGTAGAGGGAAATCCGGTATTTATTTATCTGGATGCTTTCAGCAAACCGGAACATTTTGCAGAGTATCTGCCGGATTACCAGAATCTGGACGAGCTGAAAGCACACTATACCCGCGGTGGTCTCGGTGATGTCAAAGTGAAGAAATTCCTGAACAATGTACTTCAGGAGGAACTGGCACCGATCCGTGAGAGACGTAAAATGTGGGAGCAGCGGATTCCGGCTGTATATGATATCCTGAAAGCCGGTACAGAAGTTGCTGAGAAGAAAGCAGCAGCGACATTGAATGATGTACGTGCTGCAATGCAGATCAACTATTTTGACTAAATAATTGGAAGAAGAAAAGCGATAAGGAAGCATATCGATTACCATATGTTTCTTTATCGCTTTTTTATGAAATGATGCTAAACAGAAGTAATTTTATTATGATAAAATTCTTTATACCATTCTGCAAATTTCCGAAGTCCGTCGCGCAGACTGGTGGCAGGTTTGAAGCCATAGTCCCGTTCCAGTGCGGAAGTGTCCGCATAAGTCACCGGTACATCGCCGGGCTGCATGGCAACCAGCTCCCGGTGTGCGGCAAAGTCGTAATCTGCCGGAAGGACTTCTGCGCGGATCAGTTCCTGCTGTAAGATATTTACGAAATCCAGCAGGTTTTCCGGATGACTGTTTCCGATGTTGTAGACAGCATAGGGTGGGATCGGAAGCCCGTCTTCTCCGTTTTTCTTTTCCGGTGCACCCTGCATGACGCGTTTGACGCCTTCTACGATATCATCGACAAAAGTAAAATCCCGTTGGCAGTTTCCGTAGTTGAAGATCTGAATGGTGTCGCCCTTTAACAGTTTGTTGGTAAAACCGAAATAAGCCATATCCGGTCTTCCCGCCGGTTCGTATACGGTGAAGAAACGTAAACCCGTGGACGGGATGTTGTAAAGTTTGGAATAAGCGTGCGCCATCAGCTCATTGCTTTTTTTTGTGGCTGCATAGAGAGATACCGGGTTGTCGACTTTGTCCTCTGTGCTGTATGGGACTTTTTTGTTGGTTCCATAGACAGAAGAGGAAGAGGCGTATACCAGATGTTCGACTCCTTTGGCACCATTGTCATGGGAATGACGGCAGGCCTCCAGAATGTTGTAGAAACCGATCAGGTTGGACTGGATATAAGCGTCCGGGTTGGTGATGGAATAGCGGACACCGGCCTGTGCGGCGAGATTTACTACGACATCCGGTTTGTGGTCTGCAAAAATCTGATCTACCAGGGCTTTGTCAGCCAGATCTCCTTTGTAGAATTTGTAACCGGAATCCGGATGAGTTGCCGCACATTTCTCAATTTCTTTCAGACGCCATTCTTTGATGGATACGTCGTAATAATCATTGACGTTGTCCAGTCCGATGATCGTGACCGGAGACTGTGTATTTAAAAGCTCCAGTACAAGGTTGCTGCCGATAAAGCCGGCAGAACCTGTGATAAGTATTGTTTTATGTTGTAACGCTATTTTCTGCATGGTTAAAACCTCCTGTCAGTCTCTGCGGAACAGATCCCGGGTGTATACTTTATCTCTGACATCATCCAGACAGCTGTTGTATCTGTTTGCGATGATGCTGTGTGACATTTTTTTGAATTTCTTCAGATCGTTGACGACTTTGCTTCCGAAGAATGTGGTTCCGTTTTCCAAGGTCGGTTCATAGATGACAACCGTTGCACCTTTCGCCTTGATCCGCTTCATGACACCCTGGATGGAAGACTGGCGGAAGTTATCGGAGTTTGATTTCATGGTCAGGCGGTAAACACCGATGATGACTTCTTTTTCTCTGGCGGCATCCCACTGGCTGTTTGCTTCGTAGGCACCGGCAAGTTCAAGTACCCGGTCTGCAATGAAATCTTTTCTGGTCCGGTTGCTCTCTACGATGGCGGACATCATATTCTGCGGTACATCGTTGTAATTTGCCAGCAGCTGTTTGGTATCCTTTGGCAGACAATATCCGCCATATCCGAAGCTTGGATTGTTATAGTGTGTTCCGATACGTGGATCGAGACATACACCGTTGATGATGGCCTGAGTGTCCAGTCCTTTCATTTCTGCATAAGTATCCAGCTCATTAAAATAGGAAACACGCAGTGCAAGGTAGGTGTTTGCAAATAATTTGACTGCTTCTGCCTCTGTGAATCCCATGAATAACGTTTCGATATCTTTTTTGACAGCGCCTTCCTGAAGCAGTGCGGCAAAAATGTGGGACGCCTGCACCAGTTTTTTGTTCCCGGTATCGGTAGATACGATGATGCGGGACGGATACAGATTATCATACAGTGCCTTGGATTCCCGCAGAAATTCCGGGCTGAAGATAATATTTTCTGTGTGATATTTTTCACGGACAGAGACGGTATATCCTACCGGAATCGTGGATTTGATGACCATGATGGCTTCCGGATTTACGCTTAATACCAGCTCAATAACAGCTTCTACGGCAGAAGTGTCAAAAAAATTCTTTTTGTTGTCGTAGTTTGTCGGGGCGGCGATGACGACGAAGTCTGCATTTTTGTATGCGGAAGCACCGTCCAGTGTGGCGGTCAGATCCAGGTCTTTTTCCGCCAGATATTTTTCGATGTAGTCATCCTGGATCGGGGATTTCCGGCTGTTGATCAGGTCTACTTTTTCCGGAATGATATCCACTGCAGTGACATGGTTGTGCTGAGCCAGCAGAGTTGCAATGGACAGACCGACATAACCGGTTCCGGCTACTGCAATATTATAGGGGTGATCCAGCGTGGCTGCGGAGTCAGCCGGGGATGTATCTTCCACAAAAAGGTCCGTGATATCGAAATCCAGGACTTTCGCAATGGATTGCAACTGATCAATGGATGGTGTATAGTCCATATTTTCCAGTCTGCCGATCATCCCACGGTGAATTCCAGTGATCTTGGAGAGTTGAGCCTGGGTCAGGTGCCGTTCCTTTCTTCTTTTGACGATGGTGTTTATCATCTTTTCCACAGATAATTTTTTCATAATGTATATTCCTTTTTTGATATCAATGGTAAATGTTGTTTAAAATGTCATTAATAAAGCTGCATATATATTTAAAATAAGCGATTTCTATAATATCAGTATAAAAAGTGAAAATCAATAGAGAATGACGCTAAAATGAAAATTCTATTTTAAATGACATAAAAATGCTGTTTTAAATGACATTTATGATGCCTGGAAGAATACCATTTGGGTTATCCGGATATAGAACATTCTTCATTGACGAAGATTCCTGCCGATGATAAACTTGTTGCATACACGCATTGCTCTGTGAGGCGATCGGATGTGTATCTGAAAGATGTGCGTATCATATAAACAGAACGGACAGATTCTGGTGAGCAATGTGAGAATAGAGGTTTGTGAATGAAGAAAGAATGTAAAAAGAAGTATCTTATCTGGCTGTTTCCCGTCGCTGTGGCGGTGATGATCTTCAGCTTTTCCAGCCAGCACGCGGAGCAATCCTCCCATTTAAGTAATATTTTTGTGCAGATGTTTTTGCAGATACGGGAAAATCTGGGCTGGTTCCCGACGGTTGCGGATACGGATCTGGTGCATGTTTTTTCCACGTTGGTGCGGAAGGGAGCGCATGTGACAGAGTACATCATATTGTGTACGTCGTTTCTGACGGCATTCTGGGTATCCGGGATCCGCGGAAAATGGCGTAATATTGCATCTTTTGCACTGACGTTTTGTTATGCATGTACGGACGAATTTCATCAGCTGTTTGTACCGGGACGGGCAGGCAGATTTACAGACGTGCTCATCGACAGCAGCGGTGCACTGGTGCTGAGCCTGATCGTGGTGCTTGTGATGCACAGCAGGAAATAGCGAGGAAAAAGCTGCGTAACTGCCAAGTGATGTCAGGCAGGACAGAAGATAAGAGGAACGTAAAGTCAGTCAGATGATATCAGACAGAAGAGATGAAAGTAAAGTCCGTCAGATAATGTCGGACAGAAGAGACGGTAAAATAGATGATTTGGGAGGACAGACAGGAAATGACAGGGTTTCGGTTTTTATATCCGCCGGAGTATGATCCGGCACAGGAAGTACGGATGAAGACATTTGATTTTATCCAGGCGCTGCAGATTGATGATATGGTGGTCTTGCAAAATGACCGTTATCGGGGGTATTCGGATCTGACGTTGGAAAAGTTTTTTTCAACGGATCCGAAGGTGCTGCAGTACCGGCAGGCGATCGTGGAAGATCTGGTGGAACATCCGGCGCTCTATGATGCATTCTGTCAGTCGGTGTCAGAGATCCAGAATGTCACGGATCTGCGCAAAGTGCTGAGTAGTGATTTTTCCGTGGATTCAGCGCTGAGTGCCGTGCGTTATCTGGAAATGTATGAGGAACTGGTGGATCTGTTTTCGGATGCATTTGCAAAACTGGAGCAGGATGCGGCTTCGGATATTCAGTCGGAGGGAATGAAACGGTTCCGGGCACTTGTATATGAGGTGTCCCACAGTGAGGAATATCAGAATCTGAAGCGGGAGATGGCGGCAACCGGCAAAAACTTCGGATACCTGAAGAGCGTGACCATCGGCATCAATCTGGATGACAATCTGCGTCCAAAGGAAGCGGGGATCATTTCTGTCAATGAGAAGGAGTTCTCGGCGGGAAGCATCATAGACAAACTGATGAAACACCGGCTGAATGACCGGCAGGTGATGATGACACCGCTGTATCCGCTGCAAAAGGGACTGCACGGGGAGGAGCAGAAGGCACTGAACTATACCATTGGCAGTGCATTGCAGACGATCTTTGAAAAGCCGCTGCGTTCCTTTGAACCGTTGATCCAGAACTATTACAAAGCAAACACAGCGATGTTTGCGGCACTGCTGGATGATATCCGTTTTTTGACGGCAGGGGTGAAATTTATTCTGGATATGCGGGAGCGTGGATTTGAGATGTGCCGTCCGCAGATCTGCCCGGTGGAGGAGAAAGTATGTGAGTTAAAACAGGTGTACAATCCGATGCTGGCAATGCGGGGTGTGGAGAAAACAGTGGTTTCCAATGAGTTTGTGCTGGATGAAAAGGGACGGTTTTATCTGGTGACAGGACCGAACCACGGTGGCAAGTCTATTTTTGCCTACTCCGTGGGAATGGCGCAGGCGTTGTGCCAGCTTGGGCTGTTTGTACCGGCGCATCAGGCGAAAATGAGTCCGGTGACCGGGATTTTTACACATTTTCCGGTTTCGGATGAAAATAATTATGGCAAAGGCCGGCTGGAGAGTGAGTGTGCACGGCTGAGTGAGATTTTGAGTCAGCTGTCAGAGACGGACATGCTTCTGATGGATGAATCTTTTTCCAGTACCAGCGGGCTGGAGGCTGGCTATATCGCATCGGAAGTGTTGACCGGTATCGGCGTCATCGGCTGCTGCGGCCTCTTCGTGACCCACATCCATGATCTGCCGATGAAGGTGGCGGAGTACAATGCGTATCCGGGAAATCGGGGAAAAATTGATAATCTGGTAGCACAGATGGAAGATGTGGAAGGCGGTGTGCGCAGCTACCGCATCAGCAGGACGACACCGGATGGTCTCAGCTATGCCAGAGATATTGCGGCACGGTATGGACTGAACCTGCAGGAAATCTGCCGGAATGCACAGAAATAAAAAATTGTGTGAAATCCAGGCGGGGAAGGACTTTACAAGTTCTGATGCCGGTATTAAAATAAAACTGTTCCGGGAAAATGCAGAGTACATATAGTTTTGCAGAAAGCACGGAATGGTTCAGAAGAAGCATGAGAGAGGAGAAACATCATGATTAATGCAGCTTTTATTTATGTAGCACCAGGACAGAACCCGCAGGAGCAGAAGGCAGTGATCCCTTCCGAGACACTTACCTTACATGTGGTAGGATGCTCCACGTATGATCAGGCAGAGGCAGCAGCAAAGGAACTGGTTGCAAACGGATGCGGCGCCATTGAGTTGTGTGCAGGTTTCGGTAATGAAGGAATCGCACGGATTAAGAAGGCAGTTGGACCGGAGATCCCGGTAGGAGCGGTAAAATTTGATTATCATCCGGCTTTCGGCTTCAAGAGCGGAGACGAGTTATTCCAGTAGGAACAGTATGAAAAGATAATAATTGAGACAGAAAAGAGTTTTGAACGGATTTTGGAATATCTGAGCCGTTTAAAACTCTTTTTTATGCGAACGGTTGTTTTTTTTTCGGTGGTATGTTACTATTTGTTGTACTGATGAAAAATATGTGTGAGAGTTAAGAGAGAAAAAACGGAGGAATGAAAATTTGAGTAAAGTAGCGATTGTGACAGACAGTAACAGTGGAATTACTCAGGCACAGGCAAAAGAACTTGGAATTCGCGTCATGCCGATGCCGTTTTATATTAATGAAGAAATGCTTCTGGAGGACATTGATCTGACCCAGGAACAGTTTTATGAGAGATTGACAGAAGGTGCGGATATCCATACATCCACCCCTGTTTTAACAAATTTTACAGAACTTTGGGACGAGCTGCTGGAGGAGTACGATGAGATCGTGCACATTCCGATGTCCAGCGGACTTTCCAGTACCTGTTCCACAGCGAGCATGCTGGCACAGGATTATGACGGCAAGGTATTTGTCGTGGACAATCAGCGTATTTCCGTGACACAGCGCCAGTCTGTGATGGATGCCATGGAGCTTGCGACAGCAGGAAAATCCGGTCAGGAGATCTATGACAAGCTGATGGAGAACAAGATGGAGTCCAGTATCTATATCATGCTGGATACGTTATATTATCTGAAAAAAGGCGGACGTATCACACCGGCGGCAGCAGCCCTTGGTACACTGCTGAAGTTAAAACCGGTTCTGCAGATCCAGGGTGAGAAGCTGGATGCCTTTGCAAAAGCAAGAACGGTAAAACAGGCGAAAAACATCATGATTAAACAGATCAAGGATGACTGTGAGCGTCGTTTTGGTTCTGCTGACGGTACCGGCGTGCATATTTCCATGGCTTATACCCATGATCGGGAAGCAGCGGAAGAGTTCAAAAAAGAAGTACAGGAAGCATTTCCGAACCATGAGATCGTGCTGAATCCGCTTTCCCTGAGCATTGCCTGCCATATCGGACCGGGAGCCCTGGCAGTGACTGCCACAAAAGCAATCGAGGTAGATGCATAATGGTGGATTACGAGAAGTTAAAAGAGATCCGAAACATGGGATATATCAAGCATACCGGGATCCAGACAGTAGAACTCCGGGAAGGGTATGCGAAGGGCGAGATCGTACTGGATGAGCGTCATGCCAATCCCATCGGTTCCACACACGGCGGGGTACTGTTTACCCTGGTGGATACCGTAGGCGGAGCAGCAGCTACCAGCCGCGGCAGATATGTGACCACTGTGTCCGGCAATATCAATTATCTGCGTCCGGCCATGAACTGCAAAAAGCTGATCGGAGAGTCTCGTGAGATCAAGATCGGCAAAAAGATGTGTGTGTATGATGTGATGATCACCGATGAGAATGACCGTGAGATCGCAAAAGCCACCATGACGTACTTTTATCTGGACAAGATCAATGCAGAGGATTTTATAAAATAGTCAGATAAAGTGTATATTTATACAGGATTGCAACGGATGAGTAGATAAATCCGGTAAAAAAAGAGATATTTATAAGTTTCACTTATGGATAAGGACGATATATTAGAAAAAAGATTTTACATCTTGTATATTATCGTGTATAATCATAAAGTAAAACGGAAAATAAAAAAGACAGGTTTTACACCTGTCTTTTATAATGCCGAAGGAGGAATCTGTAATTATGGTAAAAGCTGTAGTAGGAGCAAACTGGGGTGATGAAGGAAAAGGTAAAATCACCGACATGTTGGCAAAAGAGGCAGATATTATTGTTCGTTTCCAGGGTGGCGCAAATGCAGGCCATACCATCGTGAACAATTATGGTAAATTTGCACTTCATACACTTCCGTCAGGATGTTTTTATGGACATACAACAAGCATCATCGGTAACGGTGTTGCATTAAATATTCCGGTACTGTTCAAGGAAATCCAGGACATCGTGGCAAAAGGTGTACCAATGCCAAAGATTCTTGTATCTGACCGTGCACAGATGGTTATGCAGTATCATGTGTTATTCGATCAGTACGAAGAAGAGCGTCTGGGTGGTAAATCATTCGGTTCCACAAAATCCGGTATTGCACCATTCTACTCAGATAAATATGCAAAAATCGGTTTTCAGGTAAGTGAGTTATTCGATGAGGAGCTTTTAAAAGAGAAAGTTGTCCGCGTATGCGAGACAAAGAACGTTCTGCTCGAGCATCTGTATCACAAACCTCTGCTGAACCCGGATGAGTTATTAGAGACTCTGCACCAGTACAAAGAGATGGTAGAGCCGTATGTATGTGACGTATCTACTTATCTGTGGAATGCGATCAAAGAGGGCAAAGAGATCCTGTTAGAGGGTCAGCTCGGTACATTAAAAGATCCGGATCACGGAATTTATCCGATGGTTACATCTTCTTCCACACTGGCTGCATATGGAGCAATCGGTGCAGGTATCCCGCCATACGAGATCAAGAAGATCATCACAGTCTGCAAAGCATACTCAAGTGCAGTAGGAGCAGGCGCATTTGTCAGCGAGATTTTCGGTGATGAAGCGGATGAACTGAGAAGACGCGGCGGTGATGGCGGCGAGTTTGGGGCAACAACAGGAAGACCGAGACGTATGGGATGGTTTGACTGTGTGGCAAGTAAATACGGATGCCGTCTTCAGGGTACCACAGATGTAGCATTTACCGTACTGGATGTACTGGGATATCTGGATGAGATTCCGGTATGCGTAGGCTACGAGATCGACGGTGAGGTGACAACTGAGTTCCCAACCACTGCAAAACTGGAGAAAGCAAAACCGGTATTAAAGAAATTACCGGGATGGAAATGCGATATCCGCGGAATTAAGAAATACGAAGATCTTCCAGAGAACTGCCGCAAATATGTAGAGTTCATCGAAGAGCAGATCGGATTCCCGATTACCATGGTTTCTAACGGACCGGGAAGAGAAGATATCATTTACAGATAATCGGTATCGGTCAGTACCGCAGTTTGGGATTTTCGGAACCGACGGGAAACAGAATAAGTAATGTAATATATATAGAAAGAACAGCTGAGAGATTCGGTTGTTCTTTCTGTCGTTTTACGCTTTGTAAAACCTATTTTTACCATATGAATAAAATACAAGAAAATTGTTGCAATTTTGTGTAAAATTATGAAAAAAGGTAAAATTAATTGGAAGAAATTGTAAAAAATGTCGATGAAAACGCAAAACACACTTTAAAAACTGGTAAATATGTTGTATAATATAGACATTACTCGGACATCTATTCTGGATGTTATGGGAAGAAATACTAAGTTCAAGGGGGACATGAAGTGGAAAAAGAAATTATTGCTATGCTGCTTGCCGGTGGCCAGGGCTCACGGCTGTATGCATTGACACAGAAGCTGGCAAAACCTGCAGTTCCATTTGGCGGAAAATACCGTATCATCGATTTTCCGTTATCCAATTGTATAAATTCCGGTATTGATACCGTTGGTATTCTGACACAGTACCAGCCATTAGTTCTGAATGAATACATCGGAAATGGACAACCATGGGATCTTGACCGTCTGCATGGAGGTGTACATGTACTTCCGCCATATCAGAAAGCATCCGGTTCTGATTGGTACAAAGGTACGGCGAATGCGATCTACCAGAATATTCCATTCATTGAGCGGTACAATCCGAAATATGTCATCATTTTATCCGGTGACCAGATCTGCAAACAGGATTACAGCGATTTCCTGGAGTTCCATAAGCAGAAAGGTGCTGAGTTCAGCGTAGCAGTTATGGAAGTGCCGTGGGAGGAAGCATCCCGTTTCGGTCTGATGGTGGCAGATGAAAATGACAAGATCACAGAGTTCCAGGAGAAACCTGCGAACCCGAAATCCAATCTGGCGTCCATGGGTATCTACATATTTAACTGGGATGTCCTGCGCAAATACCTGATGGAAGATGAGGAAGATCCGGAATCTGAAAATGATTTCGGTAACAATATTATCCCGAATCTGCTGCGTGACGGCAGGGAGATGTATGCATATCATTTCAGTGGTTACTGGAAAGATGTTGGAACGATTTCATCTCTCTGGGAAGCAAATATGGAGGTTCTTGATCCGAAGAACAGTGGTATCGATCTGTTTGATGAAGACTGGAAGATTTACAGCCGCAACAGTGGTATGACAGGGCACAAGATCGGCAGCGATGCAGTGATCAAAAACTCCATGATCACAGACGGATGTCGGATTGACGGCGAGGTAGAACATTCTGTTCTGTTTGCCGGTGTCAAAGTGGCGCCGGGTGCAGTTGTCAGAGATGCAGTTGTCATGGGAGGTACCGTGATCAAACCGGGTGCAGTGGTAGAACACTGTATCATTGGTGAAAACGCAGTGATTGGCGAAAATGCAAAAGTCGGTGTCGTAAAAGAAGGCGAGGACAAAGGAGTTGCCACCATCGGACCTGGTGTGTATGTAGGCGATGGCGCAACGGTAGGTTCTAATGCTATGGTTCGAGAAAATGTAAAGGATGGTGAGGAAGAATGGTAAAGTCAAATATAAATGCACTGGGAATTATTTTCCCGAATTACTATGATTCTTTAGTTCCGGAACTGGTCAATGAGCGACTGATGGGCTCCATTCCTTTTGCAAGCCGTTATCGTCTGATCGACTTTGTTCTGTCCAGCATGGTAAACAGCGGCATCAATAACGTATCTGTACTGGTGCGTGAGAAATATCATTCTCTGATGGATCACCTCGGTTCTGGCCGTGAGTGGGATCTGGTGCGTAAGAACGGCGGACTGACCATCTGGCCACCATATGCGGAGAAAGGCATGGTTCTGTATGACGGACGTATTGAGGCACTGGAGCATACACTGGATTATCTGAAAAAACAGAAAGAAAAATATGTCATCATGGCAGATACGAATGTTGCCGTGAACTTCGACTTCAGAAAGCTGGTTGCTACCCATGAGGCAAACGATGCGGATGTAACCGTTGCATACACGGTGGAAGAGATTCCGGAAGGTTCCCTGAAGGCAGAGAATGCAAAGAAAGATATGTACTATACCTTTGATTTTGATGAGAATGGCCGCGTGACCAAATGGCATATCAATACAAAGGAAAAAAGGGTACACAACCTTGGTATGAACATTTACTGCTTCAACCGTGAGTATCTGATCAATCTGATTGACGATGCATTTATCCGCGGAAATGTATATCTGGAACGTGATATTCTGGCAAACGAAGTGGACGAGATAAAGATCTACGGACACAAATATGAAGGCTACTGTTCCCGTATCTGCGATATGAAGAGCTATTTTCAGGAGAATCTGAAATTGCTGGAGGATGAGAACCTGGAAGGTCTGTTTGCGGGCGGACAGATTTATACAAAACTGCGTGATGATAACCCGACACGATATATCGATGGTGCCGTTGTAAAGAATACAATGGCGGCAGACGGCTGTGTCATTGAAGGTACCGTAGAAAACTGTATCCTTTTCCGTGGGGTTAAGATCGGAAAAGGCGCGGTTGTGAAAAACTGCGTACTGATGCAGGATACTGTGGTAGAACCGGATGTAAAGGCAGAGTACATCATCACCGATAAAAATGCGGTGATCACAGCAGGAAGGGAACTGAAGGGAGCGGATTCTTTCCCGGTATACATTGCAAAACATCAGGTCGTATAAGCGATCATAGAAATTGTATCAGAAGCTTTAGTTAGAAAAATTTAAAAAGAGTAAGCCAATGGATTTGGACATGAAAATGTAAAAATGGATGAAGAAACTGCGTGGTATGTGTAAAAAGAGCATGTCACGCAGTAACTTTTTATGAAAAGAAATCTCAGGGAGAAAGGAAAAAGCATTGACTTTCTTTGATTTGTGGGGTTTACTAGTAGGTAGATTGTATAAAATATAGGATGTTACTACTAGGAGAAATTTTTATGGAACGAAATCTTACAACCGGAAGTGTGCTGAAAAATCTGATGTTCTTTTCACTTCCGTATCTGTTATCTTATTTTCTGCAGACGTTGTATGGCATGGCGGATCTGTTCATAGTCGGACAGTTTGACGGTGTCGCCAGTACCACGGCGGTATCGGTAGGAAGTCAGGTCATGCATATGCTGACGGTTATGATTGTTGGACTTGCCATGGGTACGACGGTTACCATCGGACAGGCGGTGGGAGCGAAGAACAGTCAGAAGATCTCACGGACCATTGGCAATACAGTGATCTTATTCTGCATTGTTTCTGTGGCAATGATGGCAATTTTCCTGTGTCTGGTGAGACCGATCGTGTCGGTGATGTCCACACCGGCAGAAGCGGTGGAGGGAACCGTATCCTATCTGACCATCTGCTTTATCGGTATTCCGTGTATCACGGCATATAACGTCATCAGCTCTATTTTCCGCGGCATGGGTGATTCCAAAAGCCCGATGTATTTTATTGCCATCGCCTGCGGGGCAAACATTGCTTTTGATTATATTTTTATGGGTGCATTGCATCTGGGACCGGCGGGAGCTGCCCTGGGAACCACGCTGGCACAGGCACTCAGCGTTGTGATCGCCCTGACAGTGATTTTGAAAAAGAAGATGGGGATCTCCGTGTCCAGACAGGATTTCCACCCACAGCGGAGCGCAACCGGTCAGATCGTGCGTATCGGTCTCCCGATTGCGCTGCAGGACGGACTGATCCAGGTGGCGTTTATCGTCATTACTATCATTGCAAACCGACGGGGACTCAGTGATGCGGCGGCAGTAGGAATCGTAGAAAAAATCATCAGTTTCTTATTCCTTGTGCCATCTTCCATGCTGTCTGCGGTATCTGTCCTTGGTGCGCAGAATATCGGAGCCGGAAAACCGGAACGTGCGGTGCGGACGCTGTATTATTCCATCGGGATTACCGTTACTTTTGGTGTGATCATATCCATCATCATACAGTTTGCGGCTGCACCGGTGGTTGGCTTGTTTACGGCAGATGCTGCGGTGGTTGTGCTTGGCGCGCAGTACATCAGAGGGTATATCTGGGATTGTATTTTTGCAGGCATCCATTTCAGCTTCAGCGGTTATTTCTGCGCGATCGGCAGATCGGAACTGTCCTTTATCCACAATATCACAGCCATCGTGCTGGTGCGTGTACCGGGAGTATATCTCACATCCAAGCTGTTCCCGAATACGCTGTTCCCGATGGGACTGGCTACGGCAGCAGGTTCCCTGACCTCGGTGATTATCTGTCTGATCGCCTTTACAATCTTGAAACGGCGGAAAAAAGTTGCATAAAAATGAAGAGAAAAAGAGACTCCGGAAATGGAAAAATTTCCGGTGTCTCTTTTGTTGTGCCAGTATTTATGCGGATTTGCGGGAAAAACCTGCCTTTGTGCAAGTTGTACAGGACAGATTTTCCGGCAAAAAGAAGTGTTGACAGGTGGGGGAGAGGTCCGTATACTGTGGGTACATGAAATGAGAGATAGCTCTCTCTTCTAAGTGATAATACATTTTCTGATAAAATTTTCTTACCTATCAAAATGCATGGTTCATATGCGGATTCTCAAAACAAAGTTTTATTCCACTGTTTCATTGTTATTCAGACGCAGAACAAGTTCGTAGACCAATTTCAGATCTGAACTGCTCAGATGATGAAGTTCACAGTTGATCTTTTCATGCATTTGTGAATTGTGACTTTCTGTATCGAAAAAAGCTTTGGGAGAGATATCAAAGTAATCGCAAATATACAGAAATTCTGAAAGTGAGGGAAGAGATTTCCCGGAAGAAATACTTTGCACGTAGCTTTTGCTATGTCCCAGATCCATACTCATCTTATATTCAGAAATCCCTTTTTGAAGACGTAATTCCGTAATTCTGTCACGTATAAACGTAGTATCCATATGGTAAAACCTCCTATTATATATATTTATTTGACAGATTACACTTGTTTTATCCTTAAAATTACCGCTAAAATTCGCTTTTAATGTTGAAAAGTAACGCTAATAGCGGTATAATTAGAAAAAATATACCGATTACAGTAGTAATTAGGAAGGAGATTCAGGGAGTGAGTAAAACATGTAAGAAATGTGGTCTGGTATGGGCGGATGATGCGCAATACTGTGAAAACTGTGGAAACCCATTGCAGGAAAGTGGAAATTTCGGTGAAACAGTTGTGCTCAGCGACATGAACAATGACTACTATATGAATGAGTATGAAAACAGGAATTCAAATCAGAATGGTTATGACCAGCAGTATACGAAAGGTAGCTATGACAGTCCTGCTCAGAACGGTTATCAGGAATCCTATCAGCAGCAGCCGGATTTTCAACAGCAGAGTCAGTCTTACAACGGTCAGGTTTATGAACAGCCTGTAATGGCATCACAAAATATACAGCCATCAGCGGGAATGTCTCAGAAAAGAACCGCACAGCGCGGAGGATACGATAAGGGAAATGGCCTTATGGGATCCTATCGGGCATATTGGAAAAATATTGTGAACTTCAAAGACAGAACCCGTCGTAAAGATTTCTGGCAGGTCTGGCTGATGAATATTCTGATATCGGTGCTGTTCTTTATCCTGAAGTTAATACCCGTTTTGGGAATTGTATTTGGAATCATCAGCCTGGTTTATACGATTGCATGTATTTTGCCACAGCTTGCAATGAGTGTTCGCCGTCTGCATGACAGTGGGAAAAGCGGATTTTTACTGTTGCTTGCCTTAATTCCGATTGTGGGAGGAATCATTGTACTTATCTTCTTCCTGCAGGATAGTGAACCGGGTGAAAATAAATATGGAAGAAACCCGAAGGAGATCGTATGAAAATAAAACTTGCAATTCTTGAACGGGATATCGCTTATCTGAATCGTATTACTGCGGTATTCAGCACGCGCTATGCGGATAAACTGGAGATTTATTCATTTACAGAATATGAAGGTGCGATGCAGGCACTTGATGGATCCAGAATTGATGTTTTTCTCGCAGATGATTTCTTTGAGGTAGAGTTGGATCGCCTCCCGGGAAGATGTGGATTTGCCTATCTGATTGATAACAGCGGCGTAGAGATGGTAAAAGACTGTGCTGCTGTCTGCCGTTTTCAGAAAGCGGATCTGATCTACAAACAGATACTAAATATCTATTCTGAACAGGCAGAAAGTATGGCCGGTTTTGAAATGAATCACGGAGACTGTTCCTGTATTGCTTTCCTTTCTCCGGCCGGAGGGGTGGGATGCTCCACAATGGCCGCCGCTTGTACCAGACATTTTGCATTGCGGGGGAAACGTGTGCTTTATCTGAATCTGGAGAGATTTGGCACATCGGATCTGTTTTTTCAGGGAGAAGGACAGTTTTCCATGAGTGATATTATCTATGCACTCAAAGGAAAGCGGAGCAACCTGGCTATGAAACTGGAGAGCTGTGTAAAGCAGGATGCCTGCGGTGTTAAGTTTTTTTCAGATGTGAATATTGCGCTGGATATACAGGAACTGGAACTGGATGAGATTCTTCGGCTTTTGAGAACCGTATGCCAGTCCGGATTATACGAATACATCATTCTGGATATGGATTTTTCTATTGATCAGAAGTTTTTTGAGATTCAGAAAATAATTGAAAAAATGGTTCTGGTGAGCAGTGGATCTGTCATGGCAAATCAGAAAGTTATGAAAGCCTTACATGCACTGGCGGAAGCAGAGCGAAGCATGGAACTGCCGATCCTGAACAGAATGGTGCTTTGCTATAACCGGTTTGGAAGTAAGACAGGAAGAATGCTGGAACAGATCCCTGTCAGAAATATCGGAGGTGCACCGGTGTACGCACAGGCAACAGAACGCCAGATTGTAGAACAGCTCTCAGAACTGGGAATTTACGATGTTCTTTGATCTCATAAGTACATTGAGGCAAAAAACGGAGGATGTAAATGCGGGAAGAGGAAGAAAAACAGTTTGTTGCAGATCTGAAGAGATATGTGACAGAAAATTTTCCGCTCAGTCGTATGAGCGATGAAGAACTGGAAGAAAATATTGAGAATCTGGTGATGAGCCGGATCGGACAGAGATACTGTTCCATTGAACAGAAAGTATCAATTGTGCAGCAGATTTACAGTTCCATTCGTGGTTTTGGCCTGCTGGACAGCATCATGTCGGATGATTCGATCACCGAGGTAATGATCAACGGTCCGGATCATATTTTTATCGAGCAGAACGGTAAATTATTCCGTTTAAATAAGAAGTTTGAAAGTCAGCGTCGTCTGGAAGATGTCATTCAGAGAATCGTTGGGCTGGCCGGCCGTGAGGTCAATCAGGCAAATCCAATCTGTGATACAAGATTACCGGATGGATCCCGTGTAAACGTAGTGTTGCCTCCGATTGCACTGTGTGGACCGACACTGACGATCCGAAAATTTTCAAAAACACCGATGACGATTGAGCGGCTGATCGAATATGGTTCGCTGACCCAGGAGATTGCCAATAAGCTGGAAGTGCTGGTAAAGGCAAAATATAACATTTTTATCTCCGGAGGAACGGGATCAGGAAAAACAACATTTTTGAATGCACTTTCTAACTATATTCCAAAAGATGAGCGTGTTATTACCATTGAAGATTCTGCGGAACTTCAGATTGTGGGAATTGATAATCTGGTCAGTCTGGAGACAAGAAATGCGAATACTTCCGGTGCCGGACAGATCACGATCCGGGATCTGATCAAATCTTCGCTTCGTATGAGACCGGAACGGATCATTGTCGGCGAGGTGCGTGGTGGTGAGGCACTGGATATGCTTCAGGCGATGAATACAGGACATGACGGAAGCTTAAGTACCGGACATGCCAATTCCACACAGGATATGTTGTCACGTCTGGAAACGATGGTATTGCAGGGTGCGGCAGGATTGCCATTACCTGCGATCCGTCAGCAGATTGCGTCAGCGGTAGATATTATCATCCATCTGGCGAGACTGCGTGATAAATCAAGGCGGACTGTTGAAATTACAGAAGTTCTTGGATATGAAGATGGTCAGATAAAATTAAATCCTCTGTATGTGTTTGAAGAAGATTCGGACAGTACATTGGAGAAAGTATCCGGCAGGCTGAAAAGAACAGAAAATCCGCTGATAAACGATTACAAATTAAAAATATCCGGATTGCAGATGACGATTTGATCAAATGGCGAACATCCGCCTGATAATTCCGGATGGAGGGGAGAAAAATGGGATTGTTTCGAAAAAAAGAAACATCTGTGGAAGAACAGGAACCACAGTATTATACGTCGGCCACAAATATGCAGATATTAAATTATAAAGTTTATTATATGTCGGCAAAAGAAAAGGCAGGGTATTTTCTGCTGGCATTTGTGGTTGGTGCAGCAGTGGGCTATCTGTTTTACGGTGGTCTGGCGAAAGACGAGTTTTCACAGCCTACGCTGTTGACTTACATATTAGACATTGTGATATCTGCGATTGTCGGATGCATAGCAGGAAAGCTGTTTTTGCCGATCCGTACAAAACAGATTATTGTAAAACGAAGAAAAATGCTGGTAAATCAGTTCCGGGATATGCTGGATGGTCTGACTACATCACTGGGAGCAGGTAACAATATGCTGGATTCTCTGTATGCGGTCCGGGAAGATCTGCATATGCAGTATGATGAGTCCGCTTATATTTTACAGGAAATGGATGTCATGATTTCCGGTGTACAGAACAATGTCCCAATCGAAACGATGATGTACGACTTTGGCGTGCGCAGTGGTGTGAATGATATCAAAAATTTTGCGGAAGTATTCCAGGTCGCATACCGGAAAGGTGGAAATCTGAAAGATATTATTCAGAATACATATACGATCTTGAATGACAAGCTGGAAATCCGGGAAGAGATCGAGACAGTAGTGACATCAAGTAAGACAGAAGAAAATCTGATGATCGTAATGCCGGTTGCACTGATCGGTGTCATTAAATTTATGAGTCCGGAGTTTGCGGCAAATTTTGCGACACCGACGGGTGTATTTGCCACAACACTGGCGATTATCTGTTTTATCGCGGCATATTATATCGGAAAAATGATTCTGGATATAAAGATATAAGTTCGCATTAAAAAACAGATATGAGGGAGAAAGAAGATGTTTTTAACATTACAGGATATGATCATTCTGGGAATCGGCTGTGTCTGCCTGGTCATCTGGCTGGTGATTTTTGCCGCTTCCGGAAAATATGATGAACTGTTTGAAAATCTGGAAGAAAAGGAATATCGATTGAAAGAATTGTATTCTACCGGATATTGGGTAATGGAACGGTTGAAATATGATTATAAAGCACAGAGAGACAGAAAGTTACGCCAGAGTCTGGAAGTTTTATACGAGAAAAAATATGTGGAATATTATCTGAGACTCACTTATGCAAGAGCGGTAACCTATGGAATGCTCCTGTTTTTGCTGGCATTCGTTTTATATGGATTCTCCGGTGAGATCGGAGCACTGCTCATTATGTTTCTGTTCAGCGGAGTGTCTGTCTATTATGTAATGACACTTGCACCAAAACAGATCGAAAAACGTTCGGAACAATTGTTAAGTGATTTTTCGGAGGTGGTATCAAAACTGGCATTACTTACGAATGCCGGCATGATCCTGCGGGAGGCGTGGACGGTTACAGCAGATGCCGGAGAAGGAATCTTTTATCAGGAAATGAAACATGCTGTATCGGAAATGGAAAATGGTATCTCTGATGTAGAAGCAATTCGCAGGTTCGGATTGCGCTGTATGATGCCGGAGATAAAGAAGTTTTCAGCGACTGTTATCCAGGGGATCCAAAAGGGAAACAGTGAATTATCTTCCATGTTGCAGGATCAGAGCGCAGAAGTATGGGCACTGCGTAAACAGCAGGTGCGGCGACAGGGAGAAAAAGCAGCAAGTAAGCTGATGATACCGATTTTTATTATGTTTATCGGTATTTTGATCATGGTTATTATACCGATTTTTTCTAATCTGGGAGTCTGAACAGTCTGGGGCTGATTTAGATAAATATTTCAAAGGAGGAACGAGAGAGTCATGGAGAGAGTAGATAAGTTAGGAAGAATGCTGAAATGGAGATGCAAATGGATGTTACAGGATTTCTTCCAGAATGAAGACGGAGATGTAAACATCGTCAGCATGGTAGTTTTAATTGGCATTGCAGTGTTACTGGCTGTCATGTTCAAAACACAGATTAGTGGTTTGCTGAAAACTTTATTTGGAACAATTACAGATAACGCTACGAAAGCAATCAATAATTAATGAAAACGTACCGGGGGCGTATGTCCCCGGTATCTGTGGTGAAATAGGATGAGAAAAGAAGAAAAGGGTGCAGTTGTGATTGTGGAAGCAAGTTTCGTATTCCCAATCATGTTTTTTGTACTTTTGTTTTTACTATATATGGGAAATATGTTCTATATGCGTTCGCAGGTGGATGCGCTGACAACACAGTATACGATTGCGGCGGCTGCAGAGTGTGCAGACCCACTGTTGGAAAAAATAGAAACAGATGGAGCCGTTCCGAGAACCATTGACAGTGTACAGCCGTACCACAGTCTTTCCTCTGGTGATTCGGCAGTGAAACATGCAAGAAGCGAGCTGGATAAAAAGATAAAAGAACTTGGAACCGGATTTTTTGCAGGAATGAATGTTCGGCAATACCAGATATCCATGAATGTGAAGAAAGGTCTGATCAATACAACGATTAAGACGGACGTGAGTTATCAGATTAAGTTTCCGCTTCGATTTCTGGGAGATAACAATCCGGTGGTGTTGAAGATTCATTCGGCCTGTGTAGCACCGGTGACGGATACACCGGAATTTATTCAGAATGTAGACATGGCAAAAGATTTTGCGGATTCCAGTGGACTGACCGAAAAATTGAATAAAATGGTTTCTTCGGTAAAAGAGTTTTTGGGAAAAGGCGGGGGAAAATAGAGATGTTAAAACTGTTTTTGAAAAATAACGGGGCAGTTTCTATCTTTTTGACGATTATTCTGGTCCCGGTTCTGGTGGTCTGCTGCCTTTTTGTGGATACCAGCAGGGCAAAACTGGCAAGTTCGGTTGTCAGTTCGGCAGGTGATCTGACGCTGAATACTGCTTTGACGCAATATGATGCCACACTGAATGATTACTACGGATTGATGGCGTCCAGCCAGAATGTAGATGAATTTCTGGCAACGGCGAATGATTATTTCACAGCCTGCATTACTTCTCAGGGTGTAGATGCATCCGAAGCAAGAAAATGGGCGGATAAGATTTCCGGTCTGCTGACCGGTGAAAGCAGCGATATCTCAGATCTGTTGCAGATCACGGAACCGGAAGGCGAAACATTTCAGATCAGTGCCGCAGAAAATGGAACCCTGGAAAATCCGGCATTAATGAAAAAGGAAATCGTCGAGTTTATGAAATACCGTGCTCCGGTAGAAGGTGTGTCTGATTTGTTACAGAAGTTCAGAGATTCATCCAAGGATCTTGAGAATGCAAGTAAAAATGCAGATCTGGTTGAGAAAAAACAGGATTTTTATGAAGCTGAAAACACACTGATGGAAAGTGCGAAAGAGGCTTACTTAAAGTTGATCGCTTATGCGAATTTACAGATATCTGCGGACAGCATCAATCAGATGAAAGAACAGTTATACGGTCTGGAAAATCAATATAAGCAGCTTCATATAAAAATGGTAAAGGATCTTATAACACACAGGGATTAAGCCAGTATACGGCAGTGGATCTGTATGTGGATTATGTGGCACCGGAGAATACGGTCAATAAAATACAGGTAAACGGTTATATCAACAATGTGGCAGATGCCATGGATAAATTCATAAAGGCGGCAAAACAGCTGGACAATACTTATGGTCAGCTGCCGAAGTACAATGCTTCCAGTGTGTATGACATTCAATACTGGGTGGCATGCGATGAACTGCTGCGTCAGAATAATGCATACAGCAAGTATGTATCTGCGGCGCAGACGCTGTGCAAAAATATGGCAAGTCTGCAGACGGTTATGGGACTGCTGACAGATGAGGAAAAAGCAGAAAGTTATACGCTGAAAAATTATCAGAATGTTACAGCGGCGGGAACCGCTACACGCCAGGAATTGTATGATGGACTGAATATACAGTATGAGAGTTTGAAAGCAACTTATTTCACAAATAAGAAATCTGCATATAATCAGCTTTCCGGTAATCTGGCTAGAATTTCCAGTGCAAATGTTGAAAATATCAAAACTGACAGTACGGATCAGAAAATCAGAGAAATCAAATCTGCATTGGATGGTTATTACAGTCAGTATGATACTGCAAATGAATTGGTGGATCAGGCGGTTTCTGATTTGAAGAAAGTAAAAGAGGAAGCTGTTAAGTATAATGCAAGATTTAATGATTGGAAAAACGCGGCAAATACTTATGACACGACACTGGCGCAGAATGACCGTGAAGAAATAGAAAAACTGGATGAGGATGTGCTGCAAAATGCCACACCGGAAAAAGTGGAGGAACTGATTCAGCGTCTTAAAAATATCAAGTCATTGCTTGGCAGTTTGAAGAAAGCGGTAGATGAGTATAAGTACAATGGAACTTCCGTGAGAAAAATTGGAAGTTACAGTGAATTTAAAAACAAATCGGGCATTGACAAAAACAAAATAACCTATCAGGCATCTGAGCTAAACAGTTATGCGGAAAGCAGTTTCAAATTTAAAAATTCGGAGACCCTCGGAAAAACCGGAATTACAGATAATAATAATCCGGCGATAGGTTCTGTGAATACACCGGCATTTTATGACTGGTTAATGGGCAGATTTGATGGCTTTGACAGTGATAGTTATGATGATGCAAAGCAAAAGAAGGATGCAGAAGAAAAGAAACATGATGCAGATCTGACAGATGCAGATAAAGGAAATTCAACCAGTTCGAATGAAATCAAAGATTTGTCGGATCTTCCGTCCAAAGCATATAGTGCAGCTGTAAAAGAGGGATTGGTATCAAAAGACATATCGAAAGTATCAAGTGAAGTATCAGGTTTATTTGACGGATTTTCTCAAAAGGTAAGTCAGGCTGCGGTAAATATGCGGGATGATTTATATACGATGAGTTATATCATGAACATGTTCAGCTATGACACGTATGAGCAGGAAGCAAAGTATCATCTGTGTAATGGTGATGTGGATATGAGCAATTATCAGAGCAAATATGCAGAAGTAGATGAACAATGGAAAAATACCGATGTAAAATTCAGCGAGAATAAAACACTTACAAACAAGATGATCAACAGTGAGAATAACTATTCGTATGGAAATGAAGTGGAATATATTCTCTATGGAGGCAGTAATCAAAAAAACAAATCATCTGCATATGGAACCATTTTTGCAATTCGGTATGTGATGAATTTGATGCCGGAGTTTCAGCATTATTGGGTTGATTATGTTAACTATTCTGATGGTATAGCATTGGAAACTATCGCTCAAGAAGTACAAGGATTATCATCTGGAATTATTCCGGCGGCATTAGTAAAAATTGTGGCAATTCTTGGATTGACAGCGGCAGAATCAGCATGCGATTTGCAATATCTGAAAAATGGAATGCCAGTAGAATTACTGAAAGCAGCAGATGAATTAATTATTTCTTATGATAATTCGGTGGCAGCGAATCAGAACACTACTTCTGGAAAAATGAAGTTTTTTTACAGTGACTATCTGGCATTGATTTTATTTTTGAAGTTATCTACTTCCGGAAGTAAAGAATATGCCTATTACGCAAGAATCGCAGATGTGGTGCAGGCAAATATGTCTCAGAATATTTCGAAAGATACTGGGTTCTTGGCGAAAAAATCGGTGGTGTATTACCAGGGAAAGGTAAGTGTGCAGGTAAAACCACTGATGTTACAGTTACCGATTGCATCAGAATACAACAATGGCATTTCTAATGAGAGCTTTGGAAGAATTACATATAATGCATATCGTGGATATTAGAGAGTGTGAGGAGAATGGATATGAAGAAAAAAATGATGATAGTATTTGCAACAATGGTATTAGGGATGTCTTTCCTGATAAGTTGTGGGGATAAAGAATCTGGGAAAGCTGAGAATAATGTTGGCAATTTAACCCAAAGTGTTTCGACAGCAGAAGAGAATGAAGAAAATGGAGAGTTTTCATATGAATATGACGTACAGGAGGATGGCACGTTATCTCTTAAACGATTATATTCAAATGATGCATACAGCAAAGTATCTGTGCCAAGTGAAATTGATGGAAATACAGTGTCAAAAGTAAATGGCTCATTATTTAAAAATGATAAAAATGTAAAGAAAGTTGTTTTACCAGAAACAGTAAAAGAAATTGGAGAAGAGACATTTTACTTTACATCTAATATGGAAGATTTAACGATTAACGGAGTAGTAGAAAGTATTGGTCAGCATGGAATCTATGGTTGTGAAAAATTAAAAACACTGACATTTAAGGAAGGATTAAAAACGATTGATCGTGATGCTATTGGACAGTGTGAAAAATTGACAGATGTTTATTTGCCATCGACATTAGAATCTATTGACAGTAAAAATTTTTATGCATGTGCAAGTCCTATAAAGGTGCATGTTCCATCTGGATCTACGACAGAATCACTAATGAATGAAATAGCGGAACAAAGTGCAGCTGACATTGAAATTGTATCCGAATAGCAAATGAAAAATCATTACCCGGAGGCGGAGTATGAAAAAGAAAAATCAGGATGGTGCAGTAGTTATTGAGGCGACGCTGTCCTTGTCGGCATTTATGTTTTTAATTGTTACTATTTTGTCAATTACAAACATATGTCTGGTACAGGCAAAAATGGGAACTATGGTGCATGGTATTGCAAAACAGGTTTCGAATTATACTTATCTCTATTCCATGACCGGTCTGGATGATAAAGAAAAAGATCTTTCATCCGGGGCAGATCAGGCAAGAACGAGTCTGGAAAAAATTACAGATGACTCAAAATCCGTATATGAACGAATTGAGGAAATCGGAAATGTTGCTTTTGACAGAGAGTTCTGGAATAGTTTTGTAAAGCTGATTCTGGAACAGGGAATCAATGAGAGCAAAGGTCTGCTGTTGGATAAGATCTGTAAGGATATTGCAGAGGACAGGCTGGTTTCGTCCGGGCAGGATGCGGATTCTTATTTGCACAGACTTGGGATTGAGAATGGCGTAAGTGGAATTGATTTTTCAAAATCAGAATTTATGCCGGGAGGCAGCAGCGACATTACAATCGTAGCTTCTTATCGCGTACATGTGTTGAAACTGTTAGGTGTGGATTTTGAATTTCAGTTTGAACAATGTGCGAAAACAAAGGCATGGATTCCGGCAAAAACAGCAACTGGTTCATCCGACAAAAAGTAGAATACAAAAAGAATAAGGTACTTAAACGAAATGGAACTGATACGTTACAGCACACTTTTGACTGTGATCTTAGCGTGTGTATGGATTTATTATGAACAGAAGAAAAATGTGGATTTCCCAGCCATAGAAACAAAAAAAGGAAAATATTATTTCATGGTTATGCCGGTGGCATTAGCCGTGATGCTCTGTTATGTGATCTTGCATAACAAGGAACTTTCTCTGTTTACTTTGTGGAAAGCAGGTCTTGTTCTTGCTCTGGTATGGATGATCGCCTATGTAGATTATAAAGTGCAGTTAATACCAAACCGTTATCTGCTGGTCGCTCTGATCGCCAGAGGAATTTTATTCCTGGCCGAACTGATAAAAGGACCGGCACAGGCGGGGATCGGAATCCTTTCAGAATTACTTGGAGGCGCAATATTATTGGCGTTCTGTTTCCTGCTCAGGATTTTGTCCAGAAAAGGACTGGGAATGGGAGATGTAAAGTTATTTGCCATATTGCCGTTATTCCTCGGGTTCTGGGGAGGACTCCGGGCACTGATCTATGCAATGATCATTATTTTTATCCAGTCTGTTCTATGTCTTATTACAAAGAAAAAAGGGAAAAATGATGTTATAGCATTTGGACCGGCCATTGCAGGCGGTGTATGGATTGCCGTATTTATATCCGGATTATAGCAGGGAGAGGAGCGCGTATATGAAAAAGTATAAAAAGCTGGTGCCGGTTGTGCTGATCGTATTCATGGGTGCGGGAATCTATTCCACCGTTTCCAGTGCAGCAGAGGAAAGCAATAAATACCAGAATTATTTAAAAAAAGCCAGAAAACAGGCGAAACTGGAAGTGGTGGAAGATGCTGTATCAAATTACGAAAAAGCGCTGGAACGGAAGGACAGTGTGGATATCAGAATTGAGCTGGGCGATGTGTATGTGAAAAATGAGTGGAATCGTGAGGCACTTAACTGGGGAGAAGATCTGGTGGAACGTTATCCGGAATCAGCGGATGCATATACATTTTTATTGCAGCAGTATATTACAAATGAAGAATATACGGAATGTTTTAAACTGCGGGATCAGGCGGAGGCCAGAAAGGCAGAAAACAAACAGTTTGATAAACTGATGGATTAGATCGCCTATACATATGAGTATGGATTTTATGATTACGATGATGTTTCGGTATACAGCAACGGATTGTGTGCTGTCAAGTCAGATGATTCCTGGGGATATGCAGATCTCACCGGAGAGAAAACAATTTCCGGCAATTTTCAGTGGGCCGGTGCTTTTTCCTCGGATGGTGTAGCAGCAGTGCAGGATGAGGATGGAAAATTTTACTATATATCGGATTCCGGAAATAAGAAGATCGCATTACAGAATCTGACACAGTGTTCTGCGCTGGGAATGTCCATCGATCAGATCCTTCCGGCTGCGGATGGTTCCAAATATGCCTACTATGATCAGGAGTTTAATAAAATTGCCGGTGATTTTGATTATGCATCACCGATCAACGGCGAAATCGGTGCTGTCTGTGAGGATGGTATCTGGTATTTTGTGGATCAGAAAGGAAAAAAAGTCGGAAAGAATGGTTTTAAATCCATTGTAATGGATGAAAAAGGAATCGTGTTTCGAAATGAGCGGGCATTTGCAGAAAATGATGATGGATATGTGATGCTGGATGCTTCCGGCAAGCAGATCGGAAAGCAGGTTTATGAAGACACAAAATTATTTCTGGAAAGTGATGGACTGGCAGCAATCAAAGAGAATGGAAAATGGGGTTATGTTGACAAAGACGGAAAAGTAATCATTGAGCCGCAGTTTGAAGAGGCACATTCATTTTTGAACGGATATGCAGCTGTCAAAGCACATGGTAAATGGGGATATATCAATGAAAAAGGAAAACTTGTCATTGAAGAGACATTTATCGATGCGAGAGATTTTAATGAACAGGGTAATGTGTTTGTATTGACCGGTAATCAGTGGAAATTACTGAAACTGAACAGAAATAATTATAAATAAGGGAGACACCAATGAGAGAGTTTTGTATTGAAAATCAGGGAACGAATACCTATCTGGTGTATACATTTTCTGAAGATGATATGGTTGATACCATGAGCCTTGGAATGCTGACAAATAATCATATCCAGGGTGTGACAGAGACAACATTTTATCAGATGGATGCTGTAAAACAGGTGAAATATAATATTACATCAAAGGTTGAGATTCAGCAGATGTTTGAGCGCACGTTAAACCGTAAGCAGGTACTTGGAATTTTTTCCGGTATCGTGAATGCATTGCTGGAAGTGGAGGAATATATGCTGGAACCGTCCAGTATTGTCTTGGATAAAAAGTACATTTTTGCAGATGTATCTACCTATGAAACAACAGTTATCTGTGTGCCGGTAATGGAAAGCCAGGCACAAAATGTGAATCTGGGAATGTTCTTCAAAGAGCTTGTGTTTACCGCACAGTTTGACCCGACAGAAAACTGTGATTATGTAACAAAGATTATTAATTTTCTGAACAGCAGCCCGGCATTTTCTCTGCTGAAATTTAAACAATTACTGGATGAGCTGAAGTTCCCGGTAGCAGATAAGAAGACTGTAACTGCAGAAAAAGAGACACCGAAGAAAAGTGTACAGTCGGCACAAAATGAGGGTTACCGGAGACAGTCGGAGCAGCGGATGCCAGAGCGAAAAGCACCGGTTCAGACAGAATCCAAAGTACCGGTTCAAACAAGCCCGAAAGTACCGGATGCTTCCGCTAATATGGCAGTACCGCAGAAAACAGGAGGAAAAACAGCAGCCGGAATGCAGATTCCGGGCAGTGCCCCTGCAAAAATGCAGACGGATCCGGTGAAAACTCAGAATGAAAAGCAGATGAGCCGGTTGTACCTGTTGCAGCATTACAGTAAAGAAAATGCAGCAATCTATAAAGCACAGCAGGCAGAAAAGAAAAATGCGAAAGGTGGCAAAGCGAAAAAAGGAAATAAACAGGAAGAACAGCAAGTGTCTTATGTGGTTCCGGGAGCGGATAAATTGCAGGCTGCACGACAGAATGCGCAGTCACCGGTACAGCAGCCACAGGGAATGCCGGAGCGTCCTGTACAGCAACAGCCACAGAGAATGCCGGAACGTCCGGCGCAGCAGCCGATGAATCCACAGAATCCGATACAGCAGGCATTTCATCAGGGAGTACAGCAGCCTGCGAATTTTGGTGCGACTACGGTCCTGAATGCAAACATGAATGCGGAAACAAGCGTATTGAGCGGCCCGGAGGCACAGAAGCAGCAGCCTTATTTATTCAGAATGAAAAATAATGAACGTATTATGCTGAATAAGCCGGTGTTCCGGATCGGAAAAGAGCGCAGTTATGTGGATTATTTTGTAAGTGACAATGCAGCAGTCAGCCGCAGTCATGCAAATATCGTGGAACAGAATGGAAAGTTTTATGTGGTTGACACGAATTCAACCAATCATACTTATGTGAACGGAAGGATGATTCAGAGCAATACAGAAGTATTGTTGTCACATGGAGACAGAGTCCGTCTGGCAAATGAAGAATTTGAATTTCACATGATGTAACTGTGGGGAGGTGAACAGGTGAGATTTTTGATTTCTGCCAATACAGATATAGGAACAACGAAAAAGACGAATCAGGACAGTGTATTGGTTAAAAGGCTACATACCTGTCAGGGCGAAATGGCATTTGCTGTTTTGTGTGACGGAATGGGTGGTCTGGAAAAAGGAGAAGTAGCAAGTGCAACCGTAGTCAGAGCGTTTGACCAATGGGTGAATACGGAACTGCCACAGCTGTGCGGACAGGAACTGGAAGACGGAAAAATCCGTGAGGACTGGGAAACAATCATTATGGATATGAACCGTGATATTGCAGAATATGGTGGACGGCAGGGAATCCGTCTGGGAACAACCGTGGTGGTGCTTCTGATCACACAGACACGCTATTTTGCGTTGAATGTGGGAGACTCAAGGATTTATGAATTGACGGACAGTGCACTCAGACAGCTGACGACGGATCATACGTTTGTGGGCAGGGAAGTGGCTATGGGGCGTATGACACCGGAGGAAGCACAGACGGATACACGCAGAAATGTGCTGCTGCAGTGTGTGGGCGCATCGGAAGCCGTTTATCCGGAGTTTTTATTTGGTACACCGGTACAGAATTCCGTGTATTTGCTCTGCTCGGATGGATTTCGTCATGAGATTTCCACCGAAGAAATGACCGGGTCACTGGCACCGTCTAAATTATTGGAGCAGCAGGTAATGTATGAGCATACAGATGATCTGATCGAATTGCTTAAGCAGCGTGGCGAGCGGGATAATATAACTGCGGCTTTGGTTCGCACTTTATAAAAGGAGAGATGAATGCTTGAAATAGGAAGTGTTATTGACGGGAAATATAAGATTTTAAATGAAGTTGGCCATGGTGGTATGAGTGTTGTGTATCTGGCCATGAACGAAAAGGCGAATAAGCAGTGGGCGGTAAAAGAAGTCCGGAAGGATGGAAAACAGAACTTTGAGGTCGTAAAGCAGGGTTTGATCGTTGAGACGGATCTGCTGAAAAAATTACGCCATCCCAGTCTGCCAAGTATTATTGATGTCATTGATGATAAAGATTCGTTTCTGATCGTGATGGATTATATTGAAGGAAATCCACTCAGCAATGCGCTGGAGGAGTATGGTGCCCAGCCCCAGGATATGGTGATCGCCTGGGCGAAACAGCTCTGTGACGTGCTTGGTTATCTCCATGCGCAGTCTCCGCCGATCATTTACCGTGATATGAAACCGTCAAATGTCATGTTGAAACCGGACGGAAATATTACATTGATCGATTTTGGAACTGCCAGAGAATTTAAGGAAAAAAATCTGGCAGACACTGTGTGCCTTGGAACCATCGGCTATGCGGCACCAGAACAGTTTGGCGGAATGGGACAGACGGATGCCAGAACAGATATATACTGTCTGGGTGCTACGTTATACCATCTGGTGACAGGTCAGAATCCCAGTGAGCCGCCTTATGAGATCCGGCCAATACGGCAGATCAATCCGGCATTGTCCGGTGGTCTGGAACGGATCATACAGAAATGTACACAGCGAAATCCGGAAGATCGTTATCAGTCTTGTGCGGAACTGATGTATGCGCTGGAACATTATGATGAGATTGATGAGGTATATCGAAAGAAGCAGAAGAAAAAGCTGGGAGCGTTTCTGATCAGTCTGTCTCTGGCGGTGGCATGTACGGGTACATCCCTGTGGGGATACCTTGGTGGTGAAAAGAAAAAAAGTGAAAATTATGATGAAATTTTGAAAGGTGCATCGGATTATCAGGACTATTATAAAGCAATTCTGACAGATTCGACCAGAAAAGAAGCCTATGAGGAACTGAATGATGCGCTGACTTCGGATCTGATACTGACAAAAGAAGAAGGACAGCAGCTGTTACAGCTGCAGATCGGTCTGGATGAAAAGGACAGTAAAGGTTTTTTAAAAAAGCAGGATGTTCTGGCTGAATTGAAGAGCAGCAATCCGGAAGGTTATCAGGAAGTATGTTATGAGATCGGAGATTCATTTCTGTTTTTCTATGATGTAAATGTTGACCGTGACCGTTATAACAGTGCAAAAAAATGGTTTCAGGAGGCGGTCGATGAATATCCGATCGCTCAGATTTACTGTGATATCGCGGATTGCCTGGAACTGATCAATCAGTACGATAATGCAAAAGTAAAACAGACAGATAAAATGTACGATGCCTACAAGCAGCTCTGGGATAAGGTACAGGAACTGAAAAGCACCGCAGATAAGTTCCAGGATGTCGATGCGAGACTGCAGGTATGGACGGAGATCAATGATATGTTAAATGCGCAGGTGGTGCCGTTCCTGGAGGTGACATCAGCGGATGAACTGAAAAACCTGTTAAATGACATCATGAAAGAAACCGGTGAAGTACATAAGTCTGTCATTGCACAGGAGGTTGAGGAATTGCAGCAGAAAATTGCGGAGACAGTGCAAAAAATAGACAGTGTTCAGAAGGAGGCAGAAACATCATGACATATGAAACGTATCATACCGTCTTTTTGAGTGCGGGTATTTTGGCAATTATTTTTGCAGTGTGCAGTGTACTGTTGTTTGTGCTTTTAAAAATTCCGAAAGTAGTGGGAGATCTGAGTGGAAGGACTGCCCGGAAAGGGATTGCGGATATCCGGGAACAGAATGTACGAACCGGAGATAAACGTCACAAGACCAGTGCGGTAAATCTGGACCGTGGCAGGATTACGGACCGCATCACTGACTCGGGAAATATACAGCGGGTTGGAAAAACTGTGAACACCGGAGTTATGACGCAGAAGATCAACATGCCGGAATCGGAAGAAATGACGGAAACTTCAGAAACAACCGTTCTTCCGACAGCGGAATATTCAGAAACAGTAGTATTAGATGAAATCAGAATGGATGATGATTTTGCCATAGAAGAAGAAATCTGTTTTATCCATACAGATGAAAAAATTGGATAAACGGAAAGGGGATACAATGAAAAAGAAAAAGGTGCAAAGAAAACAAAAGATTCAGGCAGTCATCCTGAGTGCAGTGATGCTGGCAGGTCTGATGCCGGGAAGCTTACCGCAGGTACTGGCGGCATCGGATGGACATGAGGACTGCTATACCGTGAAGGTCACGGATGAACAGGATGATGCAGTTGCAAATGCTAAAGTGGAATGGAAATTTTATGAAGATGCAGATGGTAGTCAAGAGATAACAGAAAATGTTACGGCTGTTACAGGAACAACAGGTACAGACGGAATTGTAGAGATTCCGGATGTAAGTGCATTGGTGGAAGCGGCTGATGAAGAAACTGTTTATTTCCAGATCGTAAGTGTATCTGCCGAGGGATATGAAGCATATCAGGATGAAACGATCTATGCAATCACAGATCCACAGGGCGAAATGGAGATTTCTTTAACAAAAGAGCAGACTGAACAGAAATATTTTCTCACCGGAAAAGTGACAAATGAGACTATGCTGCCATTAGCAGGTGTGCAGGTGAAGAGTGAAAACGGAGCACAGATGCTGACCGGAGAAGATGGTATCTATTCGCTGGAAGTTTCAAAGGGCGAATCCTATAACGTGTCTTATACGCTGGATGGCTATTATGAAGAAACACGGGAGATTACAATTACCGGTGAAAATGACAGCTGCGATGTCATCCTGAAAAAGATTAATCTGGATGCAAGCTTTCAGTTTGAGGATGCGGATCCAAAGGATATCATATATGGTGAATTTAAAGATGGCTATGTAAACAGAGCGGTTGCGGAAAATGATCCGGATGCAGAGATTACTTACGCAATTACTGAGCAGACAGATCTGGATGGAAAGTCCACGGATGAAAAAGAACAGCCGATTTCCGTAGCGGATATCGATGAGACCGGAAAGGTAAGTATAAAAAGATCCGGAATTATCACTGTTCAGGCGACAAAAGCAAAAGATGAGCAATACGATGAAACTACGATAGCGTATACTTTGACGATAAAAAAGGCAGAGCGGACCGGCTATAAGTTTGCCAATACAACTCCGGAAGACCGGTATCTGATAGAGGGAAAATCTTTTGATAATCCATTTTCCAATGGAATTGCGGAGGACAGCGCGGATATTCAGTATGAGGTTGTAGAAGCTACTGCAAAAAATGCAGCTGTCGACGAAAATGGCCGTCTGACCTATGACAGTGTCGGAAGCATTACGGTGAAAGCAACCAAACCGGAAGATGACTGCTATAAAGAAGTTTTCGGTATTTATACAGTTACAATTCTGAAAAAAGAGCAAAAAGGTTTTCAGTTTAAAAGCAGTCAGCCGACGTTTGTGTACGGTACCATAAATAATGATGGTGAGTTGAACCGTTATCAGAATGTGGCAGAAGGCGGAAAAGGAGATGGCATAGTCACATATGAGATTGTGGCAGGTTTTGATGTTGCAGATATCAATGCACAGACCGGCGAACTGACGATCCGGAAATCCGGAGAAGTAAAAGTCCGGGCAACAAAGGCTTCTGATGCATATTATAGGAAAGCAACGGCAGAATATACACTTATCGTATCAAAAGGAACCCAGAGCGGATTTTCTTTTGAACGGCAGAATCCGGAAGCACTTACCTGGAATGATGAAAATGGAAATTGCTATACAAATGTAGCAATCGGTGGAAGCGGTACAGGAGCGGTTACCTATGTCATTTTAAAGGGGTCCGATGTGGCTGAAATAAACGGACAGACCGGTGCGTTACAGTTTAAAAAAGCCGGAACAGTAAAGGTACAGGCAACAAAGGCAGAAGATGAGTGTTATAAAGCAGCAGCAGACTCTTATGAAATTGAAATGCTGAAAGCGGATCAGAGTATGACATTTTCAGAAGAAACAGTAAATCTGGAATACGGAGCCGCTGATTATGCACAGGCAGTGACTGTTGAGGAAAACAGTGATGCAGCAGATGGAAAAGGATATGGAACAGGAGCTGTCAGATACAGTCTGACAGATAATACGCTGGGTGCACAGATTGATGAAAAGAGTGGAAGACTTACATTTGCAGATGCGAAGATTGGAAGTGTCACAGTAACTGCAAAAAAAGAGGCAGATGAGTGCTATAACGGATGTGAGGCAAGTTACACACTTGTGATCGCATATATGAAAGCACCGGATGTTGCATACCGGCTGCAGGGAACACAGAATTCTGTGAGTGAAGATGGAACCGCACTCCCGTTCTCTTACAATGGTGATTCTACGGATGCGTGGTTTACGGATACGGTAACGATTCAGGCACCGGATGGATATCTGATCAGCAGAACAAATTATTTATCCAGCCGGAACTGGGCAGCATCTATTTCCTGCGCAGAAGAAGGCCACAATGATATATCCTATTATTTGAAAGACATGAAGAGTGGTGGTATTACAGATGTGCTCACGCTTCATGATCTGAAGATCGATAAGGGAAATCCGACAGATCTGCAGATTGAATACCTGACAGAAGAGGCAGCTGCTACATGGAAAGATTCCGTACTGTATGGAAAAGACGAAATCGCTGTCAGACTTACAGCAAAAGATACCATGTCCGGTCTGAAGGGATTATATTATCAGTACAAGTCAAATGTGATCAGCACTTCCAGTCAGGGAAAAGACTGGACAAAGGTGGATCTGACCTCGGATAAAATTGAAAAAGTGGATAACGAAGACGGTTCCATAAGTTATGTGTTCCGTATTCCGGCTCAATTCCGGGGAAATGTATCTTTTAAAGCTGTTGACCAGGCAAATCGTGTGACAGAATGCTGGGATGACAGAACCGTTGTGGCAGATAACCGCGATCCGCAGGCTGTAATTTCCTATACAGCGCAGGTAGACAGTCGCCTGGTCGCAAAAGTGACGAAGGATACAGAAGCGTCACAGGAGCGTGCCGATGTACCGGAAGATCAGGTGGATGAAAATACCAGATTTATCTATGATGGTGAAGTTACAGCATCCGTAGATATGACAGAAGCAAACTTTGAGGCAGAAGATGTCGTTGTTACGGTTTGGAAAGACGGCACAGAAATCTGGAATGGTGCAGTTGCAGAGACACAGAAGATAGCAAATGACTGTGAGATTTCTGAATGGATCGTAGATAAAGAAAATGATAAAGAATCTCTTACCATTCAGTTGTTGACGGATGGGGATTATCAGATTGGAATTTCCTACAAAGACCGGTCAGACAACAAGATGCATTATTCTTCCAGTGAGTATGTACAGAAAGCAGGAGAAGAGGTTTATCAGTCAAACATTATTACGATTGATACCACCGATCCGGAGGTAGAAGTATCCTATGATAATAATACAGCGGTAAACCAGTATTATTACAATGCAGGCAGAGTGGCCACCATCAAGGTGACAGACCGCAATTTCCGCCCATCTGAAACAGACTGGAAGATCACTGCAAAAGACGGAGATGCTGTGATCGATCCGAAAACTGTGGAAAATGGAAATGCAAATGTAGTTGATTATATTTATTCTGAGTTGAAAAACTGGTCAGACTGGACACAGGATCCACAGGATCCGTCCGTATGGTATGCACAGGTACCTTTTGAACAGGATGCGTTCTACAACGTATCATTTGCCTGCCGGGATCTTGCAGGTCATGCATTGAAAGAGGATTATGCATATGCATTTGTCGTTGATACAACAAAAGCACCGCTGGAAAAGATGAAGATTTCTTACAGTAAGGAACTTCACACCTGGCAGAAAGTTGTACAGGCAGTTACTTTTGGATATTTCAGTTATAAAGATCAGGTCACGGTTACGCTGACCTCGGAAGATGAAATGTCCGGTATTGACTATATTACCTGGACCTATAAACGGGAAGACGGTGTAAGTACGACGAAAAATGTGAGTGAGCGGACGGAGACAATTTCCCGTGATCAGATTACTTACAGCAAACGAGGAAAACAGGCGGTTGCAAGTTTTACATTAAAAGCCACAGATGCCGAGCAGTTCCGTGGTGCCGTTTCTTTTACAGCAACGGATATGGCCGGTAATACCAGTGAGATAAAAGCGGATGCACAGAGAATCAATATCGTAGATAATATCTCTCCGGAGCGCACGGTATCTTACTCACCTGCAAAACTGGTGGTTGATGCCGCAACCGGATTGCAGAAAACGTCTTATCAGTATGAACAGGAAGGAACAGATTCTGTATTATATTATGATGGTGACGTGACTGTGACTTTCCGGGTAGAGGAAGCAAATTTCTACGCAGAAGATGCTGCGATTGCTGTGAATGGAGAAAAACGGGTACCGGATCAATGGATCCAGAATGGGGATGTATGGACAGGAACCATGACATTGAGTGGAGATGGCGATTATTATGTGACCATGGATTATACGGATCGCTCCGATAATGAGATGCATTCCTATCAGTCTGAAAAAATTGTCATTGACACAACAGCACCGGTCATTCATGTGACGTATGGAAATCAGGATGTGAAAAGAACAGAAGGATCACGCCTGTATTTTGACCGCACACAGACAGCAACCATCCGGATCACAGAGCATAACTTCCGGGCAGACGATGTGGCAGCAGAGGTGACTGCTGTTGATGTAACCGGAAGAAATGTTGCCGTGGCAGACTATGCGGCATATTTATCCAATCGTGGTAACTGGAAGAAAGATGGTGATGTCTATACGGCAACCATCACTTATCCGGTGGATGCAAATTATACATTTGATATCTCCTACCATGATCTCGCGTTGAATGAAGCAGCAGATTATACACAGGATCTGTTTACCGTAGATCAGACAGTACCGGATAATCTGAGTATTTCATACAGTGAAGGTGTGCAGCAGCAACGGGTAGGTGCGACTCCATTCCGTTATTATAATCAGATGATGACGGTTACGATCGCCGGTGAGGATGCAACGTCCGGTATCGAACATTTTGTATATAATTATCGAAATGCAAGCGGTGTCAGCGGTGTCAATGCACAGTTGCTGGAGGCTGCGATCGAAAAAGCAGAAGTCATTCAGAATGGCAGACTTTTTACCGCCAGATTCACGATACCAAGGTCTGTATTACAGGGAAGCAGTCAATTTAACGGAACCGTGGATTTTGAAGCCTATGACTATTCTGATAATAAGTCCGGGCTGAATGACAGTGAACGTATTGTAGTGGATAATCTCGTTCCGACGGTATCCGTTACTTATAATGATCCGGTTCAGGAAGTAAATGGAATTGCTTATTATGCAGGTGATATTGATGCAACGGTTGAAATCCATGAAGCGAATTTCTATGCGGAAGATGTTCAGATCTCAGTAGAAAAAGACGGTCAGAGCGGATATGGTGTCAATGCGAACTGGACAGATAACAGCGCAGATGTCCATACCGGAACCTTCCGTCTGAGCGAGGACGGAGATTATCTGATCACAGTGAATTATACAGACCGGTCCGGCAACCGTATGGAGACATATACATCCGGACAGCTGACCATCGATACACAGCATCCGAGTATTTTTGTATCTGGACTGCAGGCAAATTCAGCAAATAAAGAAAATCCGTATGGATTTACACTGACGGTCAGCGACAGCGCAGACAATCTGCTGGCAGGCGATATTGTACCGGTTCTGACAGCTGTAACCTGTGATGAGAGTGGAAACTATGCAACACAGGAAGTAGCACTTCCGGCTCTGGAAATGACAGAGAATCAGCAGTCTTATCAGATTCAGGTGGAGAATCTGGAAGCAGATGGCATCTATACGTTGTCCTGTAAAGCAAAGGATATGGCGAATCAGGAATATGACCTGATGACACTGGAAGATGGGCAGGAATACGAGATGGTGACATTTTCTGTAAATAGAAATGGTTCCACATTCCGTGTAGACGAAGATACTGCCGCTTTACTGGATCAGTATTATGTATATCAGGTTCCGCAGGATGTTGTGATCCAGGAGATCAATACCGATCCAATTGAAAACTATGCGGTAAAAATGAATGGAAAAGTGCTGACAGAGGGGGCTGATTATACCACAGACGTGTCATCGGCAGATGGTACGTGGAGTGTCAGAACCTACTCTGTGAAGAAAGAACTGTTTGCAGAGGAAGGAGAATATCATCTGGTTGTTGAATCTGTGGACAAGACAGATACTGCTGCTTACAGTGATGTAAAAAATCTGAAGCTGGCCTTTGTGGTAGACCAGACAGCTCCGGCAGTTGTATTTAGCGGACTGGAGAGCGGTGGACGCTACGAGGCACAGAAACAGACGGTAACGGCTGTCCCGACGGATGACGGTGGAAAATTAAAAACCTTCCAGGCAGTAGTGATGGATAAAAAAGGAGAACAGACAGAAACGCTGATTGCACTGGAAGGAGACGAACTGGAAACGTATCTGGCAGAGCACGATGGCAGGATCAGCTTTGAGATTCCGGAGGGATTAGAGCAGCAGGTGACTGTTTCCTGCAGTGATCATGCAGTAAAAGAAGATGGAAGTACCAATACATATGAGAAAACATTTGACAATGTAACGGTATCTACCAGCAAAATGATCATTTTCTTCGCAAACAAACCGTTATTCTACGGTGTTATCATTGTATGCTGCGCGGCAGCAGCCGGTGTGATCGGTTTTGTTATCTGGAAGAAAAAGAAAAAAGTGAAAAAAGAAGAAGCGTAAGAAAAACACATATTAGTCACATTTTTTACTAATATTCAACACATTTTCTCTGTACACTTACTCCATAAGTGATTTTGGATTGGAGGAGGAAGTGTTTTGATTGAAATCAGTCATCTTACGAAAAAATACGGCGCCAATGTGGCGGTAAATGATCTGAGTCTGACGCTGGAACCGGGTAATATTTACGGTTTCCTCGGACCAAACGGGGCTGGAAAGTCCACGACCATGAATATCATTACCGGTTACATTGGCGCTTCGTCCGGTGAGGTAAAAATCAACGGATATGACATTAATAAAAATCCGGAGGAGGCAAAAAAGTGTATCGGTTATCTGCCGGAGATTCCACCGGTGTATGGCGATATGAAGGTTCTGGAATATTTAAAATTTGTGGCAGAACTGAAAAAACTGGATCCACATACCCGCAATGCAGATATCAAACAGGTGATGGATCTGACAAAACTGCATGAGATGAAGGACCGCCTGATCCGAAATCTGTCAAAAGGTTACCGTCAGCGTGTCGGCCTGGCACAGGCATTGCTCGGTATGCCGGAGATTGTTATCCTGGACGAACCGACGGTAGGACTGGATCCGAAGCAGATCATTGAGATTCGTGATCTGATCCGCTCTCTGAAGGAAAAACATACTGTGATTCTGAGTTCGCATATTTTGCAGGAGATCAGCGCAGTATGTGATCATGTATTTATCATTTCAAAAGGGAAACTGGTTGCCAGCGATTCCATGGAACATCTGGAAAGCCGTATGAGCGGTGCCCAGCAGCTGGATGTGGTAGTGCGCGGCACAAAAGAGCAGCTGGAAGAACTTCACACACTGGATGGTGTGCGGGAGTGTAAAATCGTCCGGGAAATTCCGGAGGAATCTGTGGAACCTTCAGAAAATGATCTGGCAGATGCAGCAGAAACACCGGATTCTGATACCGGAGAAAGGAACGACGAAGCAGCAGAGTTACATCTTTCCCTGATCGCCAGAGAAAACTGTGATCTGCGGGAGGCGGTATTCCGTTATTGTGTGGAACATGATGTGGTATTGCTGGAGCAGAAAGTCAATACGAAGACGCTGGAAGATGTATTCCTGGAGCTGACAGGAAATGAGGAGGTGCGTGAGGCATGATCGCAATATTAAAAAGAGAGCTGAAGGCATACTTTACATCCGTGATCGGATGGATTTTCATGGCAGCATTTTTCTTTGTATTCAATTTATATTTTGTGGCAAATAACCTGATTTACGGAACACCGTATCTGTCCTATTCCCTGAATAACGTGGCATTTGTCCTGATGATCATTATTCCGATCCTGGCAATGCGCAGTATGTCGGATGACCGCAGGACAAAGACGGATCAGCTGTTGTATACGTCACCGGTTTCCGTCCCGAAGGTAATCCTTGGCAAGTTTCTGGCGCTGGTACTGGTATTTTCCGTTGTAGTGGGAGCCATCTGCCTGTGCCCGTTGCTTTTGTCACGGTTTGGTACTGTACCGATGGCGGAGAGTTACGCAGCCATCCTTGGTCTGTGGCTGTATGGCTACCTGTCCATCTCCATCTGCGTGTTTGTATCTTCCCTGACAGAGAGCCAGGTGATCGCAGCGGTATTATCCTTTGCGTTACTGTTTATTGGTTATATGATGGAGGGCATCACAAGCATTATTTCTTCCAGTGGAAATACACTGACCAAAGTAATGAACTGCCTGTCTACCTCCAGTGCACTGAGTAATTTCAGCAACGGCATGCTGGATGTGGCCGGAATCATTTACTATGTCAGCGGCACGGTATTGTTCCTGTTCCTGACTTGTCAGGTAGTACAGAAACACCGCTGGTCCGTAAGCGCAAAGAAAATCCGCCGCGGCGTATTCAATTCCAGTTTTGTTGTGATCGGAATTGCCATTGCAGTAGCGGTAAACGTATTTGCAGCTCAGCTTCCGGAAAAAGTAAAAAGTGTGGATCTGACCACACAGAATCTGTATACACTGACGGATGACAGTGTGAAAATGGTGAAAAATCTGAAACAGGATGTGACACTGTATGTACTTTCTGCGGAAAACAGTGCAGACAGTACCGTAGTTCGGACACTGGAAAATTATGCAGACGAATCTTCACACATCAAAGTGGAATATGTGGATCCGGCGGTTTCACCGAATTTTTATTCCTCTTACACGGATTCCGCACCATCAGACGGAAGTATCATTGTGGTCAGCGGAGAAAAATCCAAAGTGGTGGATGCCAGTGATCTGTATGAGTATTCCGTAGATTATTCTACTTATACGCAGACAAAATCTGCTTATGACGGTGAGGGTCAGCTGACCAGTGCCATCAGTTATGTTACCAGTGAAAATCAGCCGAAGGTGTATGTGATCACCGGACACGGAGAATCTTCTCTGGACAGCAGTTTCCAGTCTGCATTGGAGAAAATGAATATTGCGGTGGAAGAACTGACGCTGTTGCAGCAGGATGCGGTTCCGGATGATGCAAAGGCGATCATTATCAATGGACCGACAGCAGATTTTTCAGCGGATGATGCGGCAAAGGTCAGCGATTATCTGGCTGGCGGCGGTAAGGCAGTCATTACGACAGCCTACAACAAGACATCCGATACACCGAATTTTGACGGTATTCTGGCAGCTTATGATATCAGTGTGACAAACGGAATGGTGATGGATTCTGACAATACACATTACTACCAGTATCCGTTCTATCTGCTGCCGGATGTCAAGAGCGCGACACAGACATCCAAGGTAGACAAATATGTATTCCTGCCGTATGCACAGGCACTGAGCAATACCGGAGAGCATCCGGATACACTGGAGTGGACCGATCTGCTGACTTCTTCTGACAGTGCCTATATCAAGACGGATGTGGCAAATATCCGTTCCATTGAAAAAGAAGAGACAGACCAGAGCGGACAGTTCACACTGGCTGCGAATGTGACAGACAGTGAGACCGGAGCGGACATTACCGTTGTGGGATCTTCCCTGGCATTTACCCAGGATGCGGATTCTATTGTTGCGGGACAGAACCTTGCACTGTTCAAGGGTATTTTCAGCGGCACATCTGATACAGATTCTGCTGTGTCCATTGATGCAAAACAGTACACGTATTCCAATCTGTCTGTAAACCAGTCGGTTGCAATCATGAGTGAGACTTTGCTGGTTATGGTGCTCCCAATTGCACTGATCGTAGCCGGTATTGTGATCTGGTATCGCAGACGGCGCGCATAATAGGAAAGGAACGGACTGTTTTATGAGAAAAAAACAATGGATCCTTCTGCTGGTGGTACTGGCTGTCTTTGTGGCGGCCACTGCCGGCATGAAAGGATATCAGAAAAATCAGGATAAAAAAGCGGCGCAGAAGGAAGCAGATGAGAAAGTCTATGCGTTGCAGTTTGCATCGGAGGATGTCACCGGAATCGCCTATGAAAAAGACGGTGAGTGGCTGGCATTTACGAAAAACGATGATACTTGGAGCTGTGAGACGGATACTGCGGCAGCTATTGACAGTGATAAAATGAAGACGATGCTGTCCTCCCTTGGAAGCATGACGGCAGACAGTACCGTGGAGAGTCCGACGGATACGGCGCAGTATGGACTGGATGCACCGTCCATGCAGGCGGTGATCACGTTCTCCGATGGAAGTGAGAAGACACTGACTTTTGGCAGTACAAATGCGATCCTCGGAGGAACTTATGTGCAGATCAGTGATGATGACAATGTATATCTGGTGGGAAGCAGTTATGTCAATACGACATTGAACAAAAGTGTGGATGATCTGACGGTAGATGAGACGAAAGATACGACAGATGATGCGGAAGATACAACAGATAATACAGAAAATTCGACGGATAATCAGACGGATGTACAAAGTGATAGCACCAGTGAATAAAAAAGAGACAGGAAGCAAAGTAACGGTTACGTTTGTTTCCTGTCTTTTTTCTTACCAATTTTCTAAAAACGTTATTTTTCCATTGTCTGTTTAGCATCTGTATCAGCAGAGCCGGACTCTTCTGGTGGCACAGGATGCTTCTGATCCTTTCTGACCATGCGGTAGATAAAGGAATATGCCCACAACAGCACCGGAAGAACGATGGTTGCATATACGGCTGCTTTCAGCAGATTGATACACTGTTCACTGCCGATGAGCGCCAGTACCAGCGTGGATACATAGAGCCCGGCCAGCGCGATGACACCGATGAGGGCAGTGATCTGTTTTAATTTCTTCATATTGTAAATTCTCCATTTCTATTTCTTCTGCATAAGCATAGCTTAGCCTATTCCGACGATTCCGTCAAGAGTTCCGAACTTTGCAGTGTGGGGTTAAAAGCGTCCTCGATCCGGCAGATCGGTTTGAAGTCCGGGACATAATTCTGGGGCAGTTCCCTTGGCGTCATGCCTGTGATATCGCGGAATACCCGGTTGAAATGACGGATCGTATCAAAGCCGCACCGGGAGGCAACTTCTGTCACAGACAGTTTCTGCGTGGGATCCTGCAGCATGGAGATGGCATGCTCCAGCCGCACCGTGTTCAGATATCTGGAAAATGTCATGCCTGAGATCTTCCGGAAAAATCTGGAAAAATAAGGCTCGGAAAGGCCCATAAAAGAAGCCGCATCTGAAAAAGTGATATAAGAGTAATTTTTCTCAATCTCTGCCAGCAGATTTTTGTAGTTGGAGATGGAGGAATGTTCCGGCTGGGCGGTCATTGGCACCGTTGCCTCTTCCCGGAAAATCCGGATCATAAGCTGGAGGATCAGCAGACAGGTCTGCTGTTCGAAAAACGGCCTGCGCTGCTGCAGTTCCGTTTGGATCTGTGCAAATACGTCAAGGATCCGGTAGTCGCTGCAGGAAAACTTTGCACAGCAGAGCTGACAGCTGTTGGTCAGACCGGTGGTGAGGGCAGCGTCAAAAAGGGTGATGGCGGCAATGCTGTCCGGATCGCTTTTGATATAGTGGATCTCACCGCTTCCGAGAAAGATCGCTTCCCCGGCAGTCAGTAAATATTCCTGATGATTGTGGGAAACTGTGACCTGTCCCTGCTCCACACAGATCAGTTCATTTTCCAGATGCCAGTGGGGCAGGTTGTGCAGATTGCGGTAGCGTCCGGTCCAGACCCGCTCCGTTCCGTTGTAGGCCCGTTTTTCAAAATTTGCAAGCATAGATACCATTCCTTCCTGATGATTTGATGTGCGATAGCACATTTCTTTATATTTCGTTATTTCATTTTTTGAATTACTTTTACGAACTATTTTTACGAATCATTTTTTCTTAATTAATCTCATTGTAACTGACAGGATAATAAATGTCCATAAATAGGATAATATTTTTCTTTTGCTTTTTCTGGAAATGTTTTATGATAAGAGCATAGGAAAATGATACGAAAATAATATTAGAAGTTAGAGATTAGAGATGGAGGGGGAAACAGATGGAACGTGAAAAAATTGCAGAGGTGATCCGATCCGGAAAAGCAGTGCTTGGTATGGAGTTCGGTTCCACCAGGATCAAATCGGTACTGGTAGACCCGGAAGGCAATCCGATCGCATCCGGCAGTCATGGATGGGAGAACCGTCTGGAGAATCAAATCTGGACATACAGCCTGGAGGATATCCGGGAAGGACTGCAGGACTGTTATGCAGGACTGAAACAGGATGTGCAGGAAAAATACGGCGAGACACTGACACAGCTTGCTGCCATGGGATTCAGCGGTATGATGCATGGCTACATGGCATTTGATAAAAACGATGCACTTCTGGTACCGTTCCGTACCTGGAGAAATACGATGACAGAGGATGCGGCAAAGGAACTGTCCGAACTGCTTGCTTTTAATATCCCACAGCGCTGGAGCGTGGCACATCTGTATCAGGCGATCTTGAACAAAGAGCCGCATGTGTCTGAGATTCAGTACGTGACGACGCTGGCAGGCTACATCCACTGGATGCTGACCGGGGAAAAAGTCGTAGGTGTCGGAGAGGCATCCGGTATGTTCCCAATCGATTCCACACAGAACGACTATGATCAGAGCATGGTGGAGAAATTCGATGCGTTATTACAGGAAAAAGGTGTGGCACTGAAGCTGCGGGAAATCTTCCCGAAGGTACTGGTGGCAGGAGAACAGGCAGGCATCCTTACCGAAGCCGGAGCAGCATGGCTGGATCCGTCCGGAGATCTGAAAGCCGGTATTCCGCTCTGCCCGCCGGAAGGTGATGCCGGTACCGGAATGACAGCGACGAACAGCGTGGCAGTCCGTACCGGAAACGTATCCGCAGGTACCAGTGTATTTGCCATGATCGTTCTGGAACAGGCACTTTCCAAATATTATGAAGAAATCGATATGGTGACCACACCGGACGGAAAACCGGTGGCAATGGTACATTGCAACAACTGTACGTCTGATCTGAATGCATGGGTCGGACTGTTCGGGGAAGCACTGGAAGCATTCGGTGTGAAACCGGATATGGACACACTGTACGGAACACTGTACCGCAAAGCACTGGAGGGCGATGCTGACTGTGGCGGACTTTTGGCATACAATTATTTTTCCGGTGAGAGCATTACCGGATTCGAAGAGGGACGGCCGTTGTTTGTACGCAGACCGGATAGTAAGTTCAGTCTGGCAAACTTTATGCGGGTACATCTGATGACATCCCTCGGTGCCCTGAAAGCGGGTATGGATATTCTGGTGAAAGAAGAGCAGGTGCAGATCGACAAGATGCTGGGCCATGGCGGTCTTTTCCTGACAAAAGGTGTGGGACAGCGCATTATGGCAGCGGCCATGCAGACACCGGTATTCGTAATGGAGACAGCCGGAGAGGGCGGCGCCTGGGGAATTGCGATCCTTGCATCCTACATGCAGCAGAAAGCGGATGGCGAGACACTTCCGGAGTACCTGAGTGAGAAAGTATTCCATGGCGAGGAAGGCAGTGTGATGCAGCCGGATGCGGCCGATGTGGAAGGCTTTGAACGGTTTATGACAGATTATAAGAACGGTCTTGCCATTGAGCGTGCGGCAGTAGAGCAGCTGCGATAAGAAGAAACGTAAGCACATCGATTTCAATATTTGGAAATTTTGGATCGATACAGGAGTTGAATACAGGAGGACTTCATCATGCTGGAGGAATTAAAGAAACAGGTTTATGAGGCAAATATGATGCTTCCAAAATATGGGCTTGTGACATTCACCTGGGGAAATGTCAGCGGTATCGACCGCGCATCCGGTCTGTTTGTCATCAAACCGAGCGGTGTGGAATATGATCTTCTGACACCGGAAGATATGGTGGTGGTAGATCTGCAGGGCAATAAAGTGGAGGGATGCTACAATCCTTCTTCCGATACAGCCACCCATGTAGTTCTTTACAACCGTTTTCCGGAAATCGGCGGTATCGTGCATACCCATTCTTCCTGGGCCACAAGCTGGGCGCAGGCAGGACGTGACATTCCGTGTTACGGAACCACCCATGCGGATTATATTTACGGAGAAGTTCCATGTGTCCGCAATCTGACAAAGGAAGAGATTGACGAGGCGTATGAGTACAACACAGGTGTGCTGATCGCAGATGAGTTTGAGCGCCGCGGCAAAGATTATATCGCTGTTCCGGCGGTACTGTGCAAGAATCACGGTCCTTTCACCTGGGGCAAGGACGCTCATGAAGCAGTGCACAATGCAGTCGTTCTGGAGGAAGTGGCAAAAATGGCAGCCCGTTGTGAGATGATCAATCCGCAGAACCAGCCGGCACCGCAGGAACTGCAGGACAAGCATTACTACCGCAAACACGGCGCAAATGCCTACTATGGACAGGGTAACGTTGAAAAATAGAAAAATAGGCTCTGTAAAAAATATAACAGACCTGTTATGTGACAATTGCGATTTTCAGAATGAAAAAATACAGGATTCAAATATGCACAAGCATTTTATGAGGAGGAATACATTATGATTCAGCAGAAAAATTATAAGTTTTGGTTTTGTACCGGTTCTCAGGATTTATACGGAGACGAATGTCTCGCACATGTGGCAGAGCATGCAAAGATCATTGTAAACGCACTGAACGCATCCGGAAATCTTCCATACGAAGTTGTCTGGAAACCGACCCTGATCACAAACGCGCTGATCCGTCAGACATTTAACGAGGCAAACAACGATGAGAACTGTGCCGGTGTCATCACATGGATGCACACATTCTCACCGGCAAAATCATGGATCCTCGGCCTGCAGGAGTACAGAAAACCGCTGCTTCACCTGCACACACAGTTCAACCGTGAGATTCCATATGACAGCATCGACATGGATTTCATGAACGAGAACCAGTCTGCACACGGCGACCGTGAGTACGGCCACATTTTCAGCCGCCTTGGCATGGAGCGCAAGATCGTAGTAGGTTACTGGGAAGACGAAGCCGTTCAGAAAAAGATCGGTTCCTGGATGCGCACTGCAGTCGGTGTCGTAGAGAGCAGCCATGTCCGCGTTATGCGAATCGCAGATAACATGAGAAACGTAGCCGTTACTGAGGGCGATAAAGTAGAAGCACAGATCAAATTCGGCTGGGAAGTAGACGCTTATCCGGTCAATGAGATCGCTGAAGCTGTTGCAGCAGTTTCCCAGGCAGACATTGATACGCTGGTAGAGGAATATTACAGCAGATATCAGATCCTCTTAGAGGGCAGAGATGAGAAAGAATTCCGTAAACATGTGGCAGTTCAGGCCGGCATCGAGATCGGTTTTGAGCGTTTCCTGGAGGAGAAAAACTATCAGGCCATCGTTACACACTTCGGAGATCTGGGCGCGTTAAAACAGCTGCCGGGACTTGCCATCCAGCGTCTGATGGAAAAAGGATACGGATTCGGCGGAGAAGGTGACTGGAAGACAGCCGCTATGGTACGTGTCATGAAGATCATGACCCAGGGTATGAAAGATGCAAAGGGAACCTCCTTTATGGAAGATTATACTTATAATCTGGTTCCGGGAAAAGAAGGCGTTCTGGAGGCACATATGCTGGAGGTCTGCCCGAGTATTGCGGACGGCCCGATCAGCATCAAAGAGCAGCCGCTGTCCATGGGTGACAGAGAAGATCCGGCTCGTCTGGTATTTACCGCAAAAACAGGTCCGGCGATCGCAACTTCCCTGATTGATCTGGGGGATCGTTTCCGCCTGATCATCAACGATGTAGAATGCAAGAAGACAGAGAAACCGATGCCGAAACTTCCGGTTGCAACAGCATTCTGGACACCACAGCCGAATCTGCTCACCGGTGCGGAAGCATGGATCCTGGCAGGCGGTGCACACCATACCGCTTTCTCCTATGATCTGACTGCAGAGCAGATGGGAGACTGGGCAGCAGCAATGGGCATCGAAGCCGTATACATCGATAAAGATACAACCATCCGTCAGTTAAAGAACGAACTGCGCTGGAATGCACTTGCTTACAGAAAATAGATATTTCAAAAGTAAATGTTCGAATTGTTTCGGAAACATAGGAAAGACCGGTGTTCCGGAAGCATATGATCTTATTATAAAATGAAAAAGATACCGTCACCGGTCAGTGGATCCGTGGCGGTATCTTTTCGTGGGAAAGCGAGATCTTTCCCGCAATAATAAATAGGGGAGGATAAGTTAAAAAACTTGTCTTTTGTGCCGGAAAACCGGCCCGGGCGGCAGGCTGTATGGGGGTAAAAATAAGTGAAATCCGCCGCCTGTTTAAAGTATAACCGCCAGGAAGGGATTTATTCAAAAAAATTCAGTTTACAAACACCATATATATGAGGTATACTAAAACATGCAGTAAATTGCACTTATGAATAAAAAATAAAAGGTGGTAAAAATAATGGGATTATTACAGGATTGGCAGGCAGTTGCCTTTAATGAAAAAGCAGACAGAGGTCAGCTTCAGAATTTCTGGAGCCGCTACTTTGCAATTGAGAAAAGTGTATATGAGAAACTTCTCTCCAATCCGAATGAAGTAGTAGAAGGAACAGTCAAAGAACTGGCAGAGCGTTTTGAGATCGAAGTAATGGCTATGGTAGGATTCTTGGATGGTATCGATGAGAGCCTTGTTACTCCAAATAATCTGGAGGATCTGACAGAGGATTCTCACGTAAGCCTTGCTTTTGATAAAGAAAAATTATACAAAAACATGGTAGAGGCAAAGGCTGACTGGTTATATGAGCTTCCACAGTGGAAAGAGATCTTCTCTGAGGACAAATTAAAACAGTTATACACAGAGCAGAAGAAATCCGGCACTGTTGTAAAAGAAGCAAAAGTATATCCAAATGATCCGTGTCCATGCGGAAGCGGCAAGAAATACAAAAAATGCTGCGGCAGAAATAAATAATAAAAAACGAGACAGAAATTGTAAATTTTTGATACCTGTGACAGAACATATCTGCCGCAGGTATTTTTTTGTCTGTCAGCGCATATTCCCACATAAATCAATTTTCTTACATAAAATCAGAAAAAGCGGACATACTTCCTTCGTATGAAAGAAAAAGGAGGAAGTTGCAATGACGCAATTAGACTGTTCTGTAACAAGCTGCCTGTACAATCAGGATCATTATTGTTCCAAGGATGATATCACTGTGGGAGGTTCCAATGCAAAGAAAGCCAGTGATACCTGCTGCGAGAGTTTCCGGGAGAGAACCGGAAGCGCATACAATTCCACTGGCCAGGCCAGCAGCACGGTAAACATTGACTGTGAAGCAACAAGCTGTGTACACAACCGCAGCTGTAAATGCTGTGCGGACAGCATTGGCATCGGCGGAGGCAGCCAGGTCTGTCAGTGTAAAGATACCGAGTGTGCAGATTTCTGCTGTAAGTAATAGTTTGTAATGGTTATTATTAGCAAATAGAGAGAAAAACATTAATTTGTCGAAAAATGTCGACTGCTTTTTCTCATATTTGTTTGACTTTTATGGAACAATAAGAGTAAAATATAGTTACTGTTTCGGGAGACACGCAGATTGCACCCGAAGCAGTAATTTACTTAGGAATATCCGAAACGGAACAGATGACGATTTAGTTTTGCCGGAATGGCACATGAGGAGGAATCGGAATGCAGGAAAGAACAGAATTGTTGAACATGATCAACCAGGAGAGAAAGATGCTGGATGCAGTGGTGGAACAGGGATTGGATCATGAAGCAGTCTATGAACAGAGTAAGAAAATAGATGCTCTGCTTGAAAAATATTACGGGGAAATTTAGACCCTTTTCATCTGAAAAAATACCAGGTGGGGGAAATTATGTTAATATTTTAGAAAAAATGTCTGAATGCTTGCTGTTCAGGCATTTTTTTTGCTGTCTGAGCGGAAATACCTATTGATTTTTAGATATAAATGTTTTAGTATTTATATAAAAGTGGGTGAAAGTGGTGCAAAAGGGTGGAAAGTGGATAAAGTTGATAACTTTGTGGATAACCGAAGCACCGTTTCAATAGAACGGAAGGCAGGTGTTTTCGATGGGACGCGGATTTAAAGGCGAATACAATCATACCGTAGATACCAAAGGCAGACTGATCGTGCCGGCCAAATTCCGCGAAGCACTCGGAGAGACATTTGTGGTGACAAAAGGACTGGACGGATGTCTGTTTTTGTATCCGAATGAAGAGTGGGCCATCATAGAAACCAAATTTCGGGAACTTCCTTTGACAACAAAGGATGCACGTAAATTATCAAGATTTTTCTTTGCCGGCGCGGCAGACTGTGAAGTGGACAAGCAGGGAAGGATACTTCTGCCTGCTGTTTTGCGCGATTTTGCGGCAATCGAAAAAGAAGTTGTTCTGGTTGGTGTCCTGAACCGGGTGGAGATCTGGAGCAAGGAACGCTGGCTGGGCGAAAATGATTATGAAGATATGGATGAGGCGGCAGAACATATGGCAGCGCTCGGATTGAGCATATAAGCTGACGGTGTGTATGTACCCGGCTCAATGTATGGAATAGATTTTAAGGAGGAATGCGATCGATGGATTTTTCGCATGTATCGGTTTTGCTGGAAGAAACCGTGGGAAATCTGGTCACGGATTCGGATGGCATCTATGTGGATGGCACGCTGGGTGGTGCCGGGCACAGTTATGAGATATGCAGCCGTCTGTCCGAAAAGGGTCGTCTAATCGGCATCGATCAGGATGCAGATGCGATCGCGGCAGCGACAAAACGACTGGAACCTTTCAAAGATAAAGTGACGATCATCAGAAGCAATTACTGCGAGATGCCGGCGAGACTCCGGGAACTGGGAATTCAGAAAGTGGATGGCATTATGCTGGATCTTGGCGTTTCTTCTTATCAGCTGGATGAACCGGAGCGTGGATTTACTTATAAGGAAGAAAATGCACCGTTGGATATGAGGATGGATCAGCGTCAGTCCATGACGGCGAAAGATATCCTGGCAGAGTACAGTGAACAGGAACTTTACCGGATGATCCGTGATTACGGGGAAGACAAATTTGCAAAAAATATTGCAAAGCATATCGTACAGGCCAGACAGAAAGCACCCATAGAGACCACCGGTCAGTTAAATGATATTATCCGGGCAGCGATCCCGGCAAAGGTACGGGCAACGGGAGGTCATCCGGCGAAACGGACCTATCAGGCGATCCGCATTGAACTGAACCATGAACTGGATGTGTTGGAAAATTCACTGGATGAGATGATCCAGATGTTGAATCCGGGTGGACGGTTATGCATCATTACCTTCCATTCGCTGGAAGACCGGATCGTAAAGACAAATTTTAAGAGAAATGAAAATCCATGTACCTGCCCGCCGAATTTCCCGGTGTGCGTGTGTGGAAAAGAATCATTGGGAAAAATGCTTACGCGTAAACCGATCCTTCCTTCCGAGGAGGAACTGGAGCACAACAAGCGTTCCAAGAGCGCAAAACTGCGTGTATTTGAACGAAGATAAAAGAAACAGATAATATGTAATAGAAGGTGTATAGTAAAAATGGATAGTAGAGACAGACAATATCGTCGTGATTCGTATATTGAAGGAAATGTAGTCAGACGGAGAGAAATTGCGCCGGACAGAAAGGTACAGCCGGCAGAAAAGACAAGAGAACAACTGCATCAGGAGCGTATGAGAAGAAATGCAGCCCGCCAGAACCAGCAGAGAGCAATGGCGATGGACCGTGGATATGTGGCATTTCTTGCGGCAGCAACGGTGGTCTGTTTTATGGTCTGTGCCATTTTTATCCATCTGCAGTCAGATGTGACGACCAGAATGGCAAATATCGCATCCATTGAAAGCCAGATCGCTGATGTGAAGGCTGATAATGTGGCAGCAGAGAAGCGTCTGGAGACCAGTATGAATCTGGATCAGGTCAAGGAAGCAGCCAAAAATCTGGGACTGATCATGCCGGGGAGTGAACAGGTTCGTTATTATTCTGTGGAAAACAGTGATTATATGAATCAATATGGGGAAATTCCATCTAATTAATCTTTCGGAGGAGATAGAATGAGACCCAGAAGACGAAAAAGAATAAAAAAGACAGAAAAGACATACAAACTTCTCACCAGAATGAAAGGAAAAATGCTGTTCGTATTTTTCCTTATCATAGCAGCTCTGATCGCTCTGGTGGGACGTTTGGCATACATACAATTAAAAAGCGGGGACAGGTATGCAAAGATTGTACTGAACCAGCAGGAATACAGTAGTAAGACCATACCGTTCCGCAGGGGTGACATTGTAGATAGAAAGGAGACCGTCCTGGCGACGAGTACAGATGTTTACAATGTCATTTTAGATTGCAGTGTTCTGACATCCAGAGAAAAATATCTGGAGCCGACCATTGCTGCGCTGGTGCAGTGCTTTGGCGTGAATGAGACAGAACTCCGGAATTATATCAGCGAAAATCCGAAGAAACGTTATTATGTGCTGGCCAGAAAACTTCCTTATGAGGAGATTGCAGAGTTTGAATCCATGCAGAATGATGAGACGACAGGAAAAAATATCAAAGGCGTGTGGTTTGAAAAAGAATATATCCGGGAGCATCCCTATGATACCCTGGCAAGTACACTGCTTGGGTTTACCACATCCGGTAATGAGGGAATCGGCGGTCTGGAAGACTATTATAACGATACGCTGAATGGTGTGGACGGTAAAGAGTACGGATATGTAAATGATGATTCCAACTATGAGATCAAAGTAAAAGAGGCCACAGACGGCAATACGCTGGTATCCACCATTGATGCAAACCTTCAGTCTATCACAGAGAGCAAGATCGCGGAGTTTAACAATGCGATGAAGGACAGCCAGAACGAAGGTGCCAAAAATATCGGAGTCATTATGATGGATCCGAATACCGGAGAAGTGCTGGCCATGGCGACAAACCGTACATACAGCCTCAAAGATCCGTGGAATCTTGATACACTGCGGTATCTTTCCGCGGATGAGAGTACAAAAGCGATCCATCAGGCAGAACGTGTGGAATTAAAGAAATATTATGACACAGATACCATTGATGCCATGACGGAAGAAGAATGGAATGCTGCTTTAAGTGAGCATTGTACGGAGGAGCAGCTGACCAATATCCGAAATACGGCACAGCTGAATCAGGTATGGAATAATTTCTGTATTTCTTCCACCTACGAGCCGGGATCTACGGCAAAACCGTTTACGGTGGCAGCGGGACTGGACAGTGGAACACTGACCGGAAATGAGACCTATTACTGTGATGGTGGCGAAACCATTTCCGGACATCATATCAGTTGTATCAAAAAGGCAGGCCACGGGATTGAGACCATTCAGCAGGCGCTGGAAAATTCCTGCAACGATGCACTGATGCAGATGTCTTATGCCATCGGACCGGCCAATTTCAGCCGGTATCAGCATATTTTTAACTTTGGACTGAAGACAAACATCGATCTCCCGGGTGAGGCGAGGACAGATTCCCTGATCTATCCGGAGGATCAGCTGAGCACCATCAACCTGGCGACCAACTCCTTTGGACAGAGTTATAACGTCACGATGATCCAGATGATCACAGGTTACTGTTCCCTGATCAACGGTGGAAAATACTACCAGCCCCATATGGTGTCCAAGATCACTGATGGAAACGGAAATACTGTCCAGAATATTGAGCCGACGCTGCTTAAAGAGACCGTATCAGAGGAAACTTCTGCCACGATCCGTCAGTATCTGCAGGGCGTTATCGTCAATGGATCCGGTAAAAAAGCAAAGGTGGATGGTTACTCCATGGGTGGAAAGACAGGAACCGCGCAGAAACTGCCGCGTTCCGCCAGAAAATATCTGGTATCCTTTATTGGTTCCGTACCGGCGGATAATCCGCAGGTTGCGATTTATGTTGTAGTAGATGAGGCAAATTCCGAGGATCAGGCACACAGCTACTATGCTCAGAGTATTGCAAGGGAGATTCTGAAAGAAGCACTGCCATACCTTGGTATTTATCCGGACGAGGAACTGACCGGTGTCAATGAAGGTGTTGGCATTACCGGTGAGGGTGTGCAGGTGGAGCAGACGACAGAGTCCATGGAGAGTGAAGTGCCGACCGAGGCACCACAGTCTGACGGTGATCAGACCACGGGACAGTAATCAAAAAACGTGCATAGAGACCGGACTTTGGGAATAAGATACATAATAATCTATGTATGTTCCGGGGGAACTATGCAGCATCTGAAGCTATATCAGAAAGGGAAGATCGTATTCCTCTTTTTCGCGGTTACCACAATTCTGACAGCTGCCTGTGGGAGACTGGCGTATCTGATGATCGTTCAGTCGGATTATTATAGCAAAAAGGCAGAGGCACTGCACGAAAGAGAACGCAGTATCAAGGCGGCCCGGGGAAAAATCGTGGACCGGAACGGAGTGGTACTGGCAGACAACCGTTCTGTCTGCACGGTTTCCGTGATCCACAGCCAGATCCGAGACCCGGAGCGGGTCATTACCGTGCTGGCAGATCTGCTGGAACTGCCGGAGGACACCGTGCGCAAGCGGGTGGAAAAGATCAGTTCCATAGAACGGGTCAAATCCAATGTATCCAAGGAAACCGGTGATGCGATCCTGGCAGAGCAGCTGGAAGGCGTGAAAGTCGATGAAGATTATCGCAGATATTATCCATATGATTCCCTGGCGTCAAAGGTCATCGGATTCACCGGTGGTGACAATCAGGGGATTGTGGGACTGGAAGTGCGCTACGATGAGTGGTTGTCCGGCACGGACGGCAAGATCCTGACTATGACAAATGCTTCCGGCCTGGAACTGGAGAAAGAGGGCGAGCGCAGACAGGAACCGGTGACTGGCAATCAACTGACGGTGAGCCTGGATTATAATTTACAGATGTACTGTGAACAGGCGGCAAAAAAAGTGATGCAGGAAAAAGCGGCGGATGGAGTGTCAGTGATATTGATGAATCCGCAGAATGGCGAAATCCTGGCCATGGTAAATGAGCCGGAATACAATCTGAACGAGCCGTTTACCCTGAATGTGGATACTACCTCTGATCTGAAAGAATCAGAGAAGCAGGATCTGCTGAATCAGATGTGGCGCAATCCTTGTATCAATGACACCTATGAACCCGGCTCTACCTTCAAGATTATTACTACCGCTGCGGCACTGGAACAGGGCGTGGTCTCCGTGAATGATCCGTTTTACTGCCCTGGATACAAGATCGTGGAAGACCGGAGAATCCGCTGTCACAAGACGACGGGACACGGGGCAGAGACATTTACCCAGGGGATCATGAATTCCTGCAACCCGGTTTTTATTGAACTGGGACTGCGTCTCGGCGCAGAAAACTTTTATAATTATTTTGAGCAGTTCGGTCTGCTGCGAAAGACCGGGATCGATCTTCCCGGGGAAGCAGCGACGATTATGCATAAAAAGGAAAATATCGGACAGGTGGAGCTGGCGACGATTTCATTTGGCCAGTCCTTCCAGATCACACCGATCCAGCTGGTGACGACAGTCTCCTCGCTGATCAATGGGGGAACCCGGGTGGTTCCTCATTTTGGTGTTTCGGTGCAGAATGTGGAGGGAGAAACTATTCAGACATTTTCCTATGATGAGACAGAAGGGACGGTGAGCACTGCGACATCGAAAACACTCTGTGGTCTGCTGGAACAGGTGGTTTCGGAAGGAACCGGGAAGAAAGCAGCTATCGAGGGTTTTTCCATTGGTGGAAAGACTGCGACATCACAGACACTTCCGAGAAGTGATCATAAATATATCGCATCGTTTCTGGGATTTGCTCCGGCGGAGGATCCGCAGGTGATCGGTCTGATCGTGATCGATGATCCACAGGGGGTCTATTACGGAGGAACGGTGGCGGCTCCGGTGATGAAGGAGATTTTTGAAAATGCACTGCCATATCTCGGTATCGAGCGGACAGTGACAGAACAGGCGCAGCAGGAAGAGACTTCTGACGAAAGCAGATGATACCCGGATCCGGTAATCATCCGGTAAAAGAAAAGTTCCATGTTGCCAAATAAAAAGAAAAGACGTATGATACTACTTAGACTTTAAAAACATACAATCAGCAAGGGAGATGCTGAAGTAAGAAGAGGTGTGAAAATGACATATCAGGTAATTATTCCGGTACTGGTAGCATTTGCAATTACAGCAGTGCTCGGACCGGTCATCATTCCGTTTTTGCGGAAATTGAAAATCGGAAACACAGAGAGAGAAGAACTGGAATCTCATCAGAAGAAGAACGGTACCCCGACCATGGGCGGTATCATGATCCTTATTGCAGTGGTGGTTACCTCCCTGTTTTATGTAAAGGATTATCCGCAGATCATTCCGATTCTGTTTGTGACAGTAGGATTTGGAATCATCGGATTTCTGGATGACTATTTAAAAGTTGTTCTGCGTAGATCTGACGGATTGCTGGCATGGCAGAAAATGCTCTGTGAGATCGTGGTTACTGCTGTATTTGCAGTGTATCTGATCAAACATCAGGTATCACTGGGCATGATCGTTCCTTTCGGCCATCATGTATTGCAGCTGTCCTGGATGGCAGTGCCAATCTTATTCCTGGCAGTGATTGGTACCGTAAACGGTGTCAACTTTACAGACGGTCTGGATGGTCTGGCTTCCAGCGTAACGATTCTGGTTGCCACCTTTTTCTCGGTAGTGGCATTTGCCACCGGAGCCGGTATCGCACCGGTGACCTGTGCCGTAGTAGGTGCGCTGCTTGGATTCCTGTTATTTAACGTATATCCTGCCAGTGTATTTATGGGAGATACCGGTTCTCTGGCACTGGGCGGCTTTGTGGCAGCGACTGCATATATGATGCAGTTGCCGATCTTTATTCTGATCGTCGGACTGATCTACTGGATTGAGATCCTGTCCGTTATGATTCAGGTTGTATACTTTAAAAAGACGGGCGGTAAGAGATTTTTCCGTATGGCACCGATCCACCATCATTTTGAGCTGGGCGGATGGTCTGAGACCCGTGTCGTAGCAGTATTTTCAATTGTGACAGCGATCCTCTGTCTGATCGCGTTTATGGGAATTACGATTGCAATGTGATATAGAAAAACATAGGTTATGAAAAGAAAACAGTCTGGAGGAATGTTGGAATGGAATTCACAGGGAAAAAGGTACTGGTATTCGGTACCGGTATCAGTGGTATAGCGGCAGCAAATTTATTGGAAACTGCCGGAGCGGAAGTCGTATTGTTTGACGGAAATGAAAAACTGGATAAAGCGCATGTTCTGGAAAATTTTGCAGAAGGCAGAACACCGGAATTATATATCGGAGCGTTACCGGAAGAAGTAGAAAAGGAACTGGATCTGGTGGTACTGAGCCCGGGTGTTCCGGTGGATCTTCCGATCGTGCTCCGTTTTAAAGAGGCAGGACTGCCGATCTGGGGCGAGATCGAACTGGCCTACCGCTGCAAAAAAAGTAATGTGCTGGCGATTACAGGAACAAACGGAAAAACAACGACCACAGCATTGCTGGGCGAGATCATGAAGACTGCTTATCCGCATGTCCATGTGGTTGGAAACATCGGCATTCCGTATACCGGAGTAGTCGCAGAGGATACGGATGATACGGTTACCGTAGCAGAGATCAGCAGTTTCCAGCTGGAGACCATTGATGAGTTCTGCCCGTGTGTGTCTGCTATTCTGAACATTACACCGGATCATCTGAACCGTCATCATACGATGGAAAATTATATTGCCGCAAAATTAAGCATTGCCAAAAATCAGGGACCGGAGCAGACCTGTGTGCTGAATTATGAAGATGAGGTACTGCGGGAGCGTGCAAAAGAACTGTCCGCACATGTAGTATTTTTCAGCAGTCTGACAGAGTTAGAGGAAGGTGTCTACCTGAAGGGTGACAAGATCGTCTATGCCCATGACGGACAGATCGAGGAAGTGATCGCTACGGATGAACTGAATATCCTTGGCCGCCATAACCATGAGAATGCGATGGCTGCAACTGCAATGGCATTAAACTATGGTGTCTCCCTGGAACACATCCGTCAGGCACTGCGCACTTTCCAGGCAGTAGAACACCGCATTGAGTATGTCACAGAAAAACGCGGCGTCCGTTTTTACAATGATTCCAAGGGAACCAATCCGGACGCGGCGATCAAGGGCATTCAGGCGATGGACCGTCCGACTTGTCTGATCGGAGGCGGCTATGATAAACAGTCTGAATATACAGAATGGATCAAGAGCTTTGAGGGCAAAGTAAAGAAATTGGTACTGATCGGTCAGACCAGAGAAAAAATCGCTGAGGCGGCAGATGCCTGCGGCTTCCATGATTATGTATTTGCTGACAGTCTGCAGGAAGCGGTAGATATCTGTTATGAGAATGCGCAGAACGGAGATGCTGTGCTTCTTTCCCCTGCCTGCGCAAGCTGGGGAATGTTCCCGAACTATGAAGTTCGCGGAAAAATGTTCAAAGAAATGGTTCATGCATTAAAGGAGTAATCGTACATGAGTGACCGACACAATCGTACAAATTCAGCCAGCGTCGGAAAAACAGCCAGCGCCGGAACAATTAAATATTTTGATTACAGTCTGTTGTTTATCATTATCTTTCTGGTGGGGTTTGGACTGGTGATGCTGTACAGTGTCAGTGCCTATGAAGGACAGAGCGTGTTTAATGATCCGACGCATTATCTGAAGCGGCAGGCGTTCAGTGTTGTTGTTGGATTTGGAGGGATGCTTCTGCTAACCTATTTTCCGCAGAAATGGATAAAGAACCTTACGGGATTGATTTATGCTCTTTCCTTCTTTCTGTGTCTTGCTGTATTTGCAATCGGAAAGAGTTCCAACGGATCCGCCCGCTGGCTGAAGATCGGTCCGATCCAGCTGCAGCCTTCCGAGATATCCAAGATCGCAGTAATACTTACCATGGCATTACTGCTGAGCAAAGTTCCGAAACAGATCAAAGATTTCAAATCCATTATAAAGGTATTGATTCCGGCTGGTATTATGGCTGTTGCCATTGCCATCAACAATCTGAGTACAGGAATTATTGTTGGGGGAATTGCGATTATCATGGTATTTGTGGTCAGCCCGAAAAAAAAGGAGTTTGCCGCATTGGGTGTAGTTCTTTTCGGTCTTGCACTGGCGGGAATCAAAATGGGCGGCTATCGAGTGGAACGTATTGCAGCCTGGCTGCATCCGGATCAGTATCCGGATAAGGCTTATCAGACGTTGCAGGGAATGTATGCCATCGGCTCCGGCGGTCTGTTTGGAAAAGGCCTGGGAGCCAGTGTGCAGAAACTGGGATATGTGCCGGAGGCACAGAATGACTTTATTTTTACCATTATCTGTGAGGAGTTGGGACTGTTTGGCGCAATCTGTGTGATCTTATTGTTTGTATTGCTGATCTGGCGCTGTATGGTCATTGCAAACAGTGCTCCGGATCTGTATTCTTCCCTGATCGCCGTAGGCGTTATGGGACATATTGCCCTGCAGGTTGTGCTGAACATCTGCGTAGTAACAAACTGGATGCCAAACACAGGTATTATCCTGCCCTTTATCAGTTACGGAGGTACTTCGATCACGATCCTCCTGTCGGAGATGGGGCTTGTGCTGAATGTATCAAGGCAGATCCGTTTTGACGCAGCGCATCCGATGGAATAATGAAGTGCAGATTAGACGTAGGATGGAAGCGTTTACGAAAAAGATTACGAACGCGTAGTTTGAAAAGAAGAGGAGCACAGGCGTGAGAGAAAGTGTGCGTAAAAGAAGAAAAAGAAAAAAAATCGGACGCATGATACTGACGGCGGTTCTGATCATTGCCATGCTGGCCGGCCTGTGTGCCATTCTGATCTGGAAGGTTTTTGTAGTCAAAAGTGTGTCCGTAAAAGGAAATGAGATCTATACAGACAAGCAGATTGAAGACTGGGTACTGGACAAAGAATATTCCTGGAATTCACTGTATGTGTATTTTGAAAATAAGTTTAACAAAACAGAGGAGATCCCGTTTGTTGATTCTCTTCAGATCCGTCTGAAATCCCCACAGAAGCTGGAGATCACCGTAGTGGAAAAAGGCATTCTGGGATATCTGTATGTGCCGTCACTCGGAAAAAATACTTATTTTGACAAAGACGGTTTTGTGGTGGAGATTTCTTCGGAAGTCATTCCGGGAGTGACCAAGATCAACGGTCTGTCGGTGCAGACGGCAGAACTGTATAAGAAACTTTCTATCGGAGACAACAGCAAATTGCTGCGGACACTGCTGAGTGTGACACAGCTGCTGAAAAAATATGACCGGGTTCCGGAAGTGATCCTGATCCAGAACAGTAATGTATATCTCAGTTATGGTGCCATTCAGGTAAATCTGGGCAGCGGTACGGATCTGAATGAGAAGATCCTGAGAATGGATCAGATCCTCCCACAGCTGGAGGGAATGAGCGGCATGCTGCATGTGGAGACATGGTCTGAGACAAATACGGATATTTATTTCCGAAACGGAGAACTGGTGGAGATCCCGAATGATGTGCAGACGGTACCGACAGCTGATCCGTCGACAGGTGATGCAGCTGCGGAAGATGCAACGGCTGATCCGTCGACAGGTGATACAGCAGCGGAAGATACAACGGCTGAACTATCCGCGGATCAGGCAGATACAGCCGCATCGGATGGTGGACAGGCAGCAGAACCTGCATCAGACGGCACACAGCAGTAAAAAATCTGATTTTACTGTTGATTATTTAAGGAAAAAAAGATATTATAAAAGATATAGTATGTAATGGCAGAAATGTTATCAAATATAATAGAAAATATTCCGTATCAGGGATAAAAGGAGGATTATCGTGGTTGAAATCATGTCAATAGGGGCTGAGTCCAGCGCAAAAATAATTGTAATCGGAGTAGGCGGCGCTGGAAATAATGCTGTAAACCGAATGATAGATGAAAAAATTGGTGGCGTGGAGTTTATCGGAATTAATACGGACAAGCAGGCGCTTACTTTATGTAAGGCTCCAACCCTGATTCAGATCGGTGAGAAATTAACAAAAGGTCTTGGTGCAGGTGCACAGCCGGAGATCGGTCAGAAAGCGGCAGAGGAAAGTGCCGAAGAACTGACAGCAGCCATCGAAGGTGCAGATATGGTATTCGTTACCTGCGGAATGGGCGGCGGTACCGGCACAGGTGCAGCTCCGGTAGTGGCAAAGATCGCAAAGGATATGGGTATCCTGACCGTCGGTGTTGTAACCAAACCGTTCAAATTTGAAGCAAAGACACGTATGACAAATGCAATTCATGGTATCGAAAATCTGAAAGAGAGTGTAGATACTCTGATCGTTATTCCAAATGACAAGCTTCTTGAGATCGTAGACAGAAGAACTACCATGCCGGATGCATTAAAGAAAGCAGATGAAGTATTACAGCAGGCAGTACAGGGAATCACAGATCTGATCAATGTACCGGCTCTGATCAACCTTGACTTTGCCGATGTTCAGACTGTTATGAAAGACAAAGGTCTTGCACATATCGGAATCGGTGCTGCAACCGGTGATGACAAAGCAATCGAGGCAGTTAAGATGGCAGTTGCCAGCCCGCTGCTTGAGACAACCATCAATGGTGCATCCCATGTTATCATCAATATTTCCGGTGATATCTCCCTTATGGATGCAAATGATGCAGCAAGTTATGTTCAGGAACTTGCAGGAGATGATGCAAATATCATCTTCGGTGCGAAGTTTGATGAATCCGTACCGGATTCTGCTACGATCACAGTTATTGCAACCGGTCTGGAAGCAGAAGCAGCTCCGGCACAGAGTATTTTACCGGGAATGAAGTTCAATGGCGGTAATACTCTGAATATGGCACGTACTGCAGGAACAGGCAGTGTAAAACCGGTACAGCAGACGACACCGGTACAGAATTACAGTGGAATCCAGCGTCCGCAGAAGCCAACTCCGACCGTTGCTCCGCGTGATATCAAGATTCCGGAATTCCTGAAAAATACAAAAAGATAATAAATCTGAAAAGATAACGGTAAGAACTCCGCAATTTCGACAAGAAATTCGCGGAGTTTTTTGTATAGTAAGCAGGGAGGTGACAAGTGGCATATGAATGGTATGCGGACATCTTTTTCCTGACAAGTCTGTTTCTGGACTTCTGCGCAGTGTATACAGCCGGAATCATATTAAATGTGGCTGTCAGCTGGAAAAAATGTCTGTTTGCATGTGTGTTTGGTGTGGGAGCCTCACTGATCCTGTTGGTTTGTATTCCACAATATCTCATGTACAGTCTGCTTGTGCATGGTATGGTACACCCGCTGATGACTCTTATGGTATTTGGGGGCAGAGACCGGGCTGGTTTTCTGCGGGCATTACTGACCGTGTACATCGTACTGTTTGTGATGGGAGGAGTACAGAACTGGCTGACAGCTCTGACCGGCGGATCCATGTGGCAGATGATCGTCTATGGTGTGGCTGCATCCCTGCTTTTTACCGGATATCAGATCAGACACCGGGTAATGAAAAATGTCTGTAAGGTAGAAGTGTGGCTGTCCGGAAAGAAGAGGACGCTGTGGGCATATTGTGACAGTGGAAATCTGCTGCGGGATCCGAATAACGGCGCACCGGTATCGGTGCTGGAACAGGAATTGTATGAACAGCTCTCACAGGATACAGTCAGAAAAAAGGAGATATCCTATCGAACCATCAGCCGGGAGGAAACCATGGAGGTTGTGTTACTGGATCGGATGGATATCTGGCGGAAAGGTACGAAAAAGCAGATTTTCAAACCGGAAATCGGATTACGGAAAGGACCGGTCATGCAGCACCCCCGTGTGCAGATGCTGCTCCATGCGTCTTATTTCATTTGATAGGAAATTACGTTGAATTGCCATTTAGAGGAGTGGAAGCCGCAGTTCGGACTGAGATGAATATCCGCCGCTTCAAATAAGCGCAGGTGGAAGATTGAAGAATAGAAAGGACATCTGCGTATGTATTTAAGAGTATCTGTACCAGGAAAATTTCAATTAAAATTAATTCCAACTCTGCAAAATCTGCTGTTTCTCAATTCCAATGAGATCCATTATATCGGTGGAACGGAAGTGCTTCCGGCTCCACTGGAGCGGGAAGATGAAAATGACTGTATCATGCTGCTTGGAACGGAAAACGAGGAGGATGCCAGAAAAAAACTGATCGAACATAATCTGCGTCTTGTGGTATACATAGCAAAGAAATTTGACAATACCGGCATCGGTGTGGAGGATCTGATCTCCATCGGAACCATCGGGCTGATCAAGTCCATCAACACCTATAATCCGGGCAAAAATATCAAATTGGCAACCTATGCTTCCCGCTGTATCGAAAATGAAATATTGATGTATCTGCGCCGCACCAGCAAAATGAAGATGGAAGTGTCCTTTGATGAACCGTTGAATGTGGACTGGGATGGCAATGAACTTCTGCTGTCGGACATTCTGGGAACGGAAGAAGATATCATTTACAAAGACATGGAGACAGAGATGGAGAAGAAGCTTCTGAAGGCAGCGATCGCGCGTCTGTCTCCCAGAGAGCGAAATATCATTGAACTGCGGTATGGACTGACCGCCGGAGGAAGGGAATATACACAGAAGGAAGTGGCGGATCAGATGGGGATCTCACAGTCTTATATTTCCAGACTTGAGAAAAAAATCATGCGTCATCTGAAAAAAGAAATTACAAAATATGAATAAAGATACATTTTGCAGACAGCTTGGAAACGGAATGGTTACAAAACTGATACAGCAATGAGAAAATGTTTACAAATTTATTAATTTTTCCGGGAAAGGTTGATGAAAAATAAAAATGCGTTAAAATATGAGGTGACTGACTGGAAACAGCTGCAAATACAGAAACAAAATACAAAGGAAGTAATAAGTGTGCAAAAGACAAAGTTAAGACAGGAATTAAAACGACAGCGGATTGGGCAGAAACGATTTCGGAAAATTGTATGTGTGGTCATCGCAGTGCTGGCTGTTCTGTATATCGCAGGTACGATTTATTATAGCAGACATTTTTATACCGGGGGAACCGCTTTTGGTATTTCCCTGCGGAATGAAAGCGTAGACAGTATCAAAGAGAAAATTGCGGAAAAGATGAATGCCTATCAGCTGACGATCACTACCCGTGACGGAGATGAGAGGATCAATGCTTCTGCTATTGATCTGAAATATGATGATCAGGGAGAACTGGAAGCATTATTTGAAAAACAGAAAGCCTTCCTGTGGTTCCTGATGGGAGCAACCACCAAGGAAGATATTTCTCTTGGAATTACCATGGATGAGCAGAAACTGGATGATACCATCAGTGCTTTATCCTGTATACAGGAAGAAACTATGACCGCACCAACGGATGCGCATCTGGAGTACAAAGACGGCAAATTCCAGATTGCAGAGGAGCAGCCTGGCAATCAGCTGGATATCCAGAAAGCGGACAGTGCCATCGAGACAGCCATCAAAGAGGGACTGGATCAGGTATCTCTGGAGGAGCAGGACTGTTATATTGCGCCTAAGGTATATAAAGAGGATGAAAATCTGAAAAAAGAGTGTGAAGATGCCAATAAAATGCTGGTGGCAAAGATCACCTATGATTTCGGCGACCGTCAGGAAGTGGTGGACAGCGACGAGATCGCAGACTGGATCACATTCGGGGATGATTATACCTTTGATCTGGATGAGGAAAAGATCACAGAGTATGTGCATCAGCTTGGATTAAAATATGATACCTTTGGTCTGAGCCGACAGTTTACGACGCATGATGGTCAGACGATCACATTAAAAGGTGGAGATTACGGCTGGTGTATCAATAAGAAAAAAACCGTTGCCCAGTTAAAAGAACTGGTGCTGGCAGGAGAGACGACCACTGTGGAACCGGTATATCTGTACACTGGTGTCTGCCGGGATACCAATGATCTCGGTTCTACATATATCGAAGTCAGCATTGCGGCCCAGACCATGTGGCTGTATAAAGACGGACAGTGTATTGTCTCCACACCGGTGGTAACCGGAAATGTATCGGCGGGACACAGCACTCCATCCGGCGGTGTATGGGCGATCGATGCGCGTATGACAAACTACACGCTGACTGGTCAGGATTACAATTCGGAAGTATCTTTCTGGCTGCCTTTCAACGGTGATGTGGGTATCCACGATGCATCCTGGAGATCTGAATTTGGCGGTTCCATTTATAAGACCCGTGGATCTCATGGCTGTGTCAATACACCATACAGCGCAATGAAGACCATTTATGAAAATGTAAAAATCGGATATCCGGTTGTGGTATATTAACAAGGTTATGTGTTTTGCCCGGGCAGATCTGTCCGGGTAAAATATTAGAGTGAGGAGAAGAACGTGGAAGAGAAAAAGAAGAAAAAGCGACATCCGGTGACGCTGATCATACTGATCGTGGCGCTGGCAGTGATGATATTTGCCATTGTAAAACTGGTTGGGATCCGGAAGGATTATCAGGAATCGGAAAAAACATTTCAGACGCTGGAGTCTGAATATGTGGTGCATCCGGATGGCGCAGGCGCACTCTGGCAGGATGGAACCCGTATCCAGTTTGATGCATTGCGCAAGGAAAATCCGGACATTATGGCGTGGCTGCGCTTTGACAACTATGACAATGTCCATATCAGTTATCCGGTGCTGTATTCTGGAGATGATGAAAAATATCTGCGCAGCGATATTTACAGGAATTATCACATTGCGGGATGTATTTTCCTGGAAGGAATGAACCAGCCGGATTTTTCGGATTATCATTCCATTATTTACGGTCATAATATGCGAAATACAACGATGTTCGGTGATCTGAAGCGATACAAAAACGACGAAGGTTTTTATGAGCAAAATCAATATTTCAATGTTTATACGGATACGCAGGTGCTGCGGTATCAGATTTTTTCTTATTATGATGTGGATCAGGACGATGAGGTCTACACCGTCGGTTATGGACCGGATGATACCTGGCAGGCGATGATCGACCGTATGGTGGCTTCTTCCATGAAGGACACCGGGATCCATCCGACGAAAGAAGATAAGATCGTAACGTTGACCACATGCACCAGCAGCGGAGAGACGAAACGCTTCGTGGTGCATGGGGTTTTGATCAATGCGGATTAAAAGTCTTGTTCGTGAGGTTAAATTTATGTTATGAAATGAGGGCACTGAAATTTTGTCTTGTCCGCTAGCAATCGCGTTCCAAGAAAAAATTTCCAGTGCCCTCTATTTACGTCCGGTGTAATAATAAACACTGGATTTTAAGTGACCGTGAGGTAGTTCCGCATGGTCTTGAGGGCGGATTTTTCCAGGCGGCTGACCTGCGCTTGGGAGATATGGATCTCGTCCGCCACTTCCATTTGGGTTTTCCCTTCAAAAAAACGCAGCTGTATGATGTGGTTTTCCCGTCTGTTCAGCCGCTTCATGGCATCGCTGAGTGAGAGTTTCTCCACCCAGCGATCTTCTTTATTTTTCTTATCACTAATCTGATCCATGACGTAGAGCGGTTCGCCGCCGTCCGTGTAAATGGGATCGTAGAGACTGACCGGTGTCTGAATGGCATCCAGTGCGTAGGTGATCTCTTCTTTTGGAATCTGGATCTCTGCTGCGATCTCATCCAGTGTCGGCTCCCGGTTGTTACTGCGGGTCATCAGTTCCCGGGCGTGGATGGCTTTGTAGGCGACATCCCGCAGAGAGCGGCTGACCCGGACACTGCTGTTGTCCCTAAGATAGCGCCGGATCTCCCCGATGATCATGGGGACGGCGTAGGTGGAAAATTTTACGTCCAGGCTGGGATCGAAATTGTCGATGGATTTGATCAGTCCGATGCAGCCGATCTGAAACAGGTCATCCACATTTTCATTAGAAGCGGAAAAGCGCCGGATGACACTGAGAACCAGACGGAGATTCCCACGGATGTAAGTTTCCCTGGCCGCCAGATCCCCGTTTTTGATGCGGACAAACAGATCCTTTTTCTCAGATTCTTTTAAAATGGGAAGTGTGGATGTGTTCACCCCGCAGATTTCTACTTTATATGATGCCATAGTTTCTTGCCTCCGGATTGATAATGTTTGCTTTACAAGTATTAGAAAGCATGTACAGATTTGCCGGAAATATGCGTAGAGATCAGCGTTGACAAAAAAATAACAGAGTGCGGAAGATCAGCGTTGCACAACCATGGAAATAATGTTAAAATAAAACCAATTGTCAATTAGAAAGATTGAAACCGGGAGGTACACATGAAAAAATTATTAGATAATATTACCGCTGAGGTAACAAAAGCTTTTGTGGAAGCCGGATATGAAGAGAAATTCGGCAAAGTTACATTGTCTAACAGACCGGATCTGTGCGAGTTTCAGTGTAACGGAGCCATGGCAGCCGCAAAACAGTATAAAAAAGCACCGTTTATGATCGCAGATGACGTGGCAGCACGTCTGCAGGATGTGGAGATGTTTGCATCCGTAGAATCTGTGAAACCGGGATTCCTGAATCTGAAATTATCCGAGGAATATCTGGCAGAGTATCTGCGTGAAATGCAGGCAGATGAGCGTTATGGCTGCAAAAAGACTGCAGAGCCAAAGACTATCATCGTGGATTACGGCGGAGCCAATGTGGCAAAACCGCTGCATGTCGGACATCTTCGTTCCGCAGTTATCGGTGAGAGTGTAAAACGTATGAGCCGTTACATCGGTCACAATGTCATCGGTGATGTGCATCTGGGCGACTGGGGTCTGCAGATGGGACTGATCATTACAGAACTTCATGAGCGTAAACCGGAGCTGGTTTATTTTGACGAGGCATACGAAGGAGAATATCCGGAGGAAGCACCGTTTACCATTTCTGAGCTGGAAGAGATTTATCCGACAGCAAGTGGAAAATCAAAAGAAGATGCCGCTTATAAGGAAGCAGCAATGCAGGCAACCTTTGAATTGCAGAAGGGCAGAAGAGGTTATATCGCTCTGTGGAAACACATTTTATCCGTATCCATTGCGGATCTGAAGAAAAACTATGACAGCTTAAACGTATCCTTTGACCTCTGGAAAGGTGAGTCTGATGCGGATCCATACATCGCACCGATGGCAGAGCAGATGAAGAAAGACGGTTTTGCATATATGAGCGAGGGTGCACTTGTCGTTGATGTCAGCGAGGAGAGCGACGCAAAAGAGATTCCGCCATGTATGATCTTAAAATCTGACGGAGCATCCCTCTATACAACAACAGATCTGGCTACCATTGTATGGCGTATGAAAGATTATCATCCGGATCAGATGGTATATCTGGCAGACAAACGTCAGGAACTTCATTTTGTACAGGTATTCCGCTGTGCAAAGAAAACCGGTCTGGTGGATGACAGCACAGAACTGAAATTTATCGGTTTTGGTACCATGAACGGCAAAGACGGCAAACCGTTCAAGACCCGTGAGGGCGGTGTAATGCGTCTGGAAAAACTGGTAGGTGACATCCAGAACGAGATGTACCAGAAAATTTCCGAAAATAATACCATGGAAAAAGAAGAAGCGGAAAAGACAGCAAAACAGGTTGCATTATCCGCCATCAAATACGGAGATCTGTCCAATCAGGCTTCCAAAGATTATATTTTTGATATTGACCGCTTTATTTCCTTTGAGGGAAATACTGGTCCATACATTCTGTATACCATCGTGCGTATCAAATCCATTCTGAAAAAATATGCACAGAGCGGCAAGAGCGCAGCAGATTACACCATTCAGGCAGCACACTCCGCAAGTGAGAAGAGCCTGATGCTGGAACTGGCCCGCTTCAACGAAGTAATGACAAATGCAGCAGAGGAACTCGCACCGCATAAGATCTGCGCATACATTTACAGCCTTGCAAACGCACTGAATCATTTCTATCATGAGACAAAGATCATGGTGGAAGAGGATGTGGCAGTACAGGCTGGTTATATCCGTCTGTTAGAACTGACCAGAGATGTTCTTGAGACATGCATCGATGTGCTCGGATTCGACGCACCGGAGAAAATGTAAGTACAATGCGATAGGAAAACTATTTGTATTTATACTAAAAAGTATCGGAACGATACGGAGCAGTAATGGAATAACAGATAAAAATGAAAAGGATGTCTATCAGGGTGCATTCCCTGATGGACATCCTTTTTGGGTGAGATAATGATAGTTACATTTTTATCAGACACTGTTTCACAATTAACTACCGAATAGATGAAATGCTATGCAAATAGGTTCGGTAGTTTTGTGTTAATAGCCCAGTTCTTCTCCTACAAGGATCAGTTTGATACGTCCTTTGATGGCGCTTCGCCGTGTAATGACGGTATGGTTGCAGATACATCCTTCTGCAAAGCAGTCATGGCAGCTTCCGGTCAGTGCACAGGGGGTATTGCGGTCCAGACGGATGGCATTTGGCGGAGAAGCAATATTTTTTACTCTGGATTCTGCTTCTTCCAGTGTGGCAGTGACTTTGTTCATACCGGCGATGATGATGACATTTTCCGGTCCGTAGATCAGTGCGGCTACGCGGTTTCCGGTGCCGTCTGTATTGACCAGCTGACCGTCTAAGGTGATGGCATTGGTGCTCATAAAATAGTAATCACAGGACAGTGCCTTGTGATAAATCTCTTTGATCTCCTCCGGGGAACAGGCTTTGGAACGATCCAGCAATGTGATGTCGTCTCTTTTTTGCAGCGCATCCATCAGACCACATTCGTTCATAGTCATGGAACCGCCGAAAGATACGCTGGAACCAGGTGTCACATAAGAAAGAGCCTTTTTGACTGCTTCTTCACTGGTTTCGCAGTAACATCCTTCGTAGCCCCGGCGTTCGATGTTTTTCAGAATCGTTTCTGCGGCAACTTTATAATATTTCTGTTTTGGTGTCATAAAATAACCTCCTTGCTGAAATGCTGCAACAGTGAGCAGATAATTGAAAAAATACTGCAAGATCATTGCGGCATTACAATATGTATAAAAGTATAGTGAACCAATCAGGAAAGAAAGTCAAGAGATGTGAGAATTGTTAGGAAAGCCAAACTTTTTGCGGAAAAGTCGGAGAATGAGAGCACGAGTGGTTTGACTTTTTTTGCATGGATGTAGTATATTAGACTACGGTTCACTCAGAAGATGCATTCCGTTATCAAAGTTTACATAAAGAGTGAACGTTAGCATTTACCTATTTTTATGTCAGATATAATAAGGGGAAACAAAACATGAGGAAAAATTTGAAAAAGCTGTTCTCATATTATAAGCCATATATGGGAATTTTTGTTGCGGATATGTTTTTCGCATTTGGCGCGGCGGCGGTATCTCTGGTGATTCCGCTGGTGGTGCGTTACATTACATCTGAGGTAGTCCACTGGGAAAGCAGTCAGGCGCTGCATACGATTCTGCGTCTTGGCGTGATCATGCTGGTGCTGATCGCGGTGCAGTGTTACTGCAACTATTTTATCTCGAATTATGGACATGTCATGGGAGCAAAGATCGAATACGATATGCGTGCGGAGATCTTTTCTCATTACCAGAAACTGTCCTTCCGGTTTTATGACGATCAGAAAGTCGGTCAGCTGATGTCCCGTATTACGTCAGATCTGTTTGATATTACGGAGCTGCTGCACCACGGACCGGAAAATATCGTGATCTCATTGATCCGTATCATCGGTGCGTTCATTATTATGGTAAACATCAGTCCGAGATTGACGGTGGCAGCATTTGCACTGGTGCCGTTTATGTTGGTGTATGCCTATGTGTTCAATAAAAAAATGAAACGTGCCTTCCGTATGAACCGTGTGAAAATTGCAGATATTAACAGTCAGATCGAGGATAATCTGTCCGGTATCCGTGTGGTAAAATCCTTTGCAAATGAAGAAATCGAGAATGAAAAATTCAAAAAAGGAAACGATGGATTTTTGGATGCAAAGAAAAACAGTTACCGGTACATGGGTGGATACAATGCCGGACTGACGGCTTTTACGACAGCCATCACCGTAGTGGTAATGCTGTCCGGCGGCGTGATGATCGCCCGTGGAAAAGGAAACATCACGGATCTGATCACATTTTTACTGTATATCAATGTCTTTACCGAGCCGATCAAGACGCTGATTGATTTTACGGAACAGTTCCAGAACGGATATTCCGGCTTTGAGCGTTTTATGGAGATGATTTCTGTGGTTCCTGATATCAAGGATGCGCCGGATGCACAGCCGATGCAGGAAGTAAAAGGCGAGATCAGTTTTGAAAATGTGTCCTTCCATTATGCGGACAGTGATCAGATGGTGCTGAACCATGTGGATCTGGAAGTGCCGGCAGGAGAGTATGTGGCACTGGTGGGAAGTTCCGGTGCAGGAAAAAGTACCCTGTGCAGCCTGATCCCGCGATTTTATGATGTGACAGGCGGCACGATCCGGGTGGACGGACAGGATATCCGCAAGATTAAACTGTCTGATCTGCGTAACCATATCGGTATCGTGCAGCAGGATGTGTATCTGTTTGCGGGAACGATCCTGGAAAATATCCGGTACGGCAGACCGGATGCCAGCCGGGAAGAAGTCATCAAAGCGGCAAAAGAGGCCAATGCTCACGAATTTATCATGAGTTTCCCGGATGGATATGATACAGATATCGGTCAGCGTGGCGTGAAATTGTCCGGTGGCCAGAAGCAGCGTCTGTCCATTGCCCGGGTATTTCTGAAAAATCCGCCGATCCTGATTTTTGACGAGGCGACGTCCGCACTGGATAACGAGAGCGAGAAAGTGGTACAGGAGTCGCTGGAAATCCTTGCGAGAGGACGCACCACGTTTGTAATCGCACATCGTCTGTCTACCATTCGTAATGCACAGCGCATTCTGGTGCTGACAGAAAATGGCATTGAGGAGAGCGGTACCCATGCGGAACTGCTTGCAAAGGGCGGTATTTATCAGAAACTCTGCGAGATGGCGAACCTATCATAAGTTTTTAGTAAAGGAAAAAGAACAATATATATGAGCAGACTGGAAGTAAAAAAAGTACAACTGTCCGATAAGGAATGGATGGATGCCTACCTGGATGCGAAGCAGGACAAAGGCTGTGATCTGTGTTTTGCAAACATCTATCTCTGGGGTAGAAAATATAAGACGGGATATGCCATGGTCAACGACTGTCTGATTTTTGCGGATCTGACGGATTTCAACAGTGTCTCCATGCCCCTTGGTGAGCCGGAAAACGTAAAACAGGCGATCCTGACACTGGAGGAATATTTTGCGGCGGATGGTAAGCCCTTTGCGCTGCATCTGACCACACCGAAAGATGTGGAGCAGTTGGAAACGTGGTTTCCGGGTAAATATCAGGTTGAGTATGAGCGTGACCTGGCGGACTATGTGTATGAGCGGGAAAAACTTGTGGCATTATCTGGAAAGAAATACCATGGTAAAAAGAATCATGTGAACAAGTTTAAAAATCTGTATCCGGACTGGGTATATGAACCGATCACCGATGAAAATGTGGAAGAATGTTTTCAGATGGGACTGGAATGGCGCAGGATCAATGACTGTGAACAGGATGAGGAGAAACTGGACGAACTGTGTGTGACGTTCAATGCGCTGCGGCTGATGAAGGAACTGCACCTTACCGGAGGATTGCTGCGGCTGGAGCCGGAGGGGGATGTGGTAGCGTTTGCCATTGGAGAAGAGCTGAACCAGGACATGTATGTGGTGCATATCGAGAAAGCTTTTTCGGATGTTCCGGGCGCTTATCCAATGATCAATCAGCAGTTTGCGGAGCATGCGGCAGCCGGGTATAAGTATGTCAATCGTGAGGATGACAGCGGCGTGGAAGGTCTGCGCAGGGCAAAGGAGTCCTACCATCCGGCTTTCATGGGACTGAAAGGCTATGTGACACACCTTGACAATTCCTGATTTCGGACTTAAAATAATCTGTCAAAGGGTGGAAATTCAGAGATCAGGATTAAGAAACAAGATGGATCATTCCTTACTGGCTGTAAGGAATAGTAACCATAAATCTATTGTAGCAGAAAGGATGATATAAAATGACAAAGATAGACATTATTTCCGGATTCCTCGGAGCCGGAAAAACAACTTTTATTAAAAAAATGCTGGAAGAAGTTTTCTCCGGTGAAAAAGTAGTTCTGGTAGAGAACGAGTATGGTGAAGTAGGCATTGATGGCGGTTTCTTAAAAGATGCCGGTATCGAGATCAAAGAACTGAATTCCGGTTGTATCTGCTGTTCCCTGGTTGGAGATTTCAGCCGCAGCCTGAACGAAGTCATCGAGACTTACCATCCGGACCGTATCCTCATTGAGCCGTCCGGAGTAGGCAAACTTTCTGATGTTATGTCTTCTGTAAAAGACATGGAGAAAGATCACGACGTAAAATTAAACGCACTGGTTACCGTTGCAAATGCAATGAAAGCAACCAAACAGATGAAAGCATTTGGAGAGTTCTTCAACAACCAGATCGAAAATGCAACAACCATTGTCCTGAGCAGAACTCAGAATATGAAAGAGGAAAAACTGGAGCTTTGTGTAAAAGAGATCCAGAAAATAAATCCGAAGGCTGCGATCATTACAACTCCTTGGGATTCCATCACCGGTGAGCAGATCCTGAAAGTAATCGAGCAGCAGGATTCCCTGATGCAGGAGATGATGAAAGAATACGAAGAACATCACCATGAGCATCATCATGATCACGACCATGACCACGATCACGAACATCATCATGATCACGACCATGACCACGAGCATGAGCATCATCACGATCACGAGGATCATGACCACGAGCATGAGCATCATCACGACCACGAGCATCATCATGATCACGACCATGACCATGGAGAGGGATGCACCTGCGGATGCCATGACCACGATCATCACCATCATGATCATGATGCAGATGAAGTATTTACAAGCTGGGGCAAAGAGACTCCGCACAAATATACAAAAGAGAAGATCGAGTCTATCCTGAAGACCTTCTGTGATACTGAAGATTACGGCAGCATTCTGCGTGCAAAAGGAATGGTTCCGGCGGAAGATGGCACATGGATCTATTTCGATATGGTTCCGGGTGAGTATGAACTGCGTGACGGTGAGCCGGATTACACCGGACGTCTCTGCGTCATCGGTACTGATATCGACGAGCATAAATTAGAAGAACTGTTTGAACTGAACTAGAGATATAAGAACTGGTCGGATGTTCCGGAAGGTAATACTATTCGGAAAAGTATTGTTTCGGAACAGAATAGGATCCGTTCGGACAGAGCAGACAGGAAAATATAATAGAAAAGAGAGAAACGAGCAGATATGGATATACCAGTATATTTATTTACCGGTTTTATGGACAGTGGAAAAACTTCCCTGATCACACAGACGCTTCAGGAGAACGATTTTGGGATCGGCTCCCGCAGTCTGATCATCGCCTGCGAAGATGGTGATGAAGAATACGATGAAGAAGCACTGGCAAAAGACAAGATCACAGTTGTGGCTGTGGAGTCCGAAGAAGCGTTTACAGAAGAATATCTGAAAGACTGTGATGACACCATCAAGCCGGATCAGGTATTTATCGAGTATAACGGTACTTGGGAAGCAGCGAAGATTCTTGAGATGAAGCTCCCGAAAGGATGGGAGATCGTACAGTCTCTGGCTACCGTGGATGCATCCACTTTTGAGATGTATTTGAATAATATGCGTGCCATGATGATGGAGCAGGTGTTCCATACAGATGTGGTTATATTTAACCGCTGTACCGCGGATACACCGAAAGCAAAATTCCGCAGAACGATCAAGGCTGTAAACCGTCGTGCACAGATTGTATATGAACGGGAAGACGGAACCATTGATGAGAGCGACGCAGATGAACTTCCATATGATCTGGAACAGGATGTCATCGAGATTACAGATGCAGACTATGGTATCTTTTATCTGGATGTTCAGGATAATCCGCAGAAATATGAAGGAAAGACCGTTCGTTTTCTGGGACTTGTCTACCGTCCGGATAAATTCGGTAAAAAACCGATGATGGTACCGGGACGTTTTGCCATGACCTGTTGTGCAGAGGATATTCAGTTTATCGGTCTGAAATGTAAATATGAGAATGCGATGGAGATTCCGCATAAGTCCTGGGTCTATGTGACTGCACAGATCCACAATGAGTTTGCAAAGGAATATCGGGGAAAAGGACCGGTTCTGTATGCAAAAGAAGTGGTAAAGGCGGAAGAACCGGAAGACAGTCTCGTATACTTCACATAAAATGTGAGAAAAATCAGAAAACTGATTGACAAAATTTCAAGAATGTAATAGACTAAAGCACATATAAGAAAACAAATTGAAACCGTTGAAGAAGAGTAGTAAGCTGGAGACAGAAATGTCGAACTGATTTTCAGAGAGTTGCCGTTGGTGTGAGTGCAGCATGAGGAGAAAGCTGAATGGACTTTTGAGGGCTTCCTGAAATTGATTTGAGAGTAGGGGATGCCGGGATCCGAACCCGTTATCAAGTCGGTATGTATGAATGCGTACATAACAGAGTGGGCGTCACGCCAATTTGAGTGGTACCGCGATAATAACAAGTTTATTACCGTCTCAGGATAAGTTTATCTTGAGGCGGTTTTTTGTTATATTCAGAGCCAAGCAGATTTGACCGAACTGTTTTTGTGAGGGATACTTCTTGAACAGGGTTCAAGAAGGGCATGTGAGCCACATCGAGATGAAGCGATATATTAAGGAGTCTTCTTGAATGATATTCAAGAAGCGGCCCTCGCTAAAGCTCGGTTCATCGAGATGGCTGGCTCTGAATAAACAATATGAAAGAAGAGGAGAGTAAAAAGATGAAAAAGAGAATTTTGGCAATGGTACTTGGATGTGCAATGGCAGCAACTGTTTTAGCAGGCTGTGGTGGTCAGTCCACTGACCAGAAAGATGCAGGAAAAAACACATCTGCAACAGAAGAGGCAGCAGATGGAAAAGTGTACAAAGTAGGTATTGTACAGTATGTAGATGATGCATCCTTAAATCAGATCGTAAAAGCGGTCAAAGAAGAGCTGGATGCAAAAGGAAAAGAACTTGGTGTGACATTTGATTATGATGGCCACACATATAACGGTCAGGCAGATGCAACCGTCATGAACCAGATTGCAAGCGACCTGATCAATGACGGTGTAGATGCTATCGTTCCGGTTGCAACACCGGTTGCAATGGTAATGCAGGCGGCAACAGAAGAGACACAGACACCGGTTGTATTTTCAGCAGTATCTGATCCGGTTATCACAGGACTGGTAGATAGTATGGAAAAACCGGGCAGCAATATCACAGGTACTTCAGATATGCTTGACACAGAAGCAATTCTTGATCTGATGCTGGCAGCTCAGCCGGATATCAAGAAAGTTGGTCTGTTATATGACAAAGGACAGGATGCTTCTACACAGCCGATTGCAGATGCAAAAAAATATCTGGAAGCCAAAGGAATTGAATGTGTGGAGAAAACAGGAACAACAAACGATGAGATTTCCCTTGGTGCGGATGCACTGATTGCAGCAGGTTGTGAAGCAGTATTTACACCGACCGACAATACTGTTATGACAGCAGAACTTGCTATTTTTGAAAAATTCCAGGATGCAAAAGTTCCACAGTACTGTGGCGCTGATTCCTTCGCATTAAACGGTGCATTCTGCGGATATGGTGTAAATTATGAGGAACTTGGAAAGGCAACTGCCGACATGGTAGTGGATATTCTGGTAAATGGTGCTGACCCGGCAACAACTCCGGTACAGACTATGAACAATGGTATTGCAACCATCAATACAGACACAGCAGCAAAACTTGGCTTGGATTACAGTATGTTTGCTGATATGTGTGAGCAGGTAAAAGAAACTACAACTGCTCAGGAATTCAAATAAAATAAAATCAGGAGTATCAATCATTATGTTGTCATCAATTTTTACTGTTTCACTGGCACAAAGTGCCATTGAACTGGGATGTATCTACGCGCTGGTTGCGCTGGCGCTGTTTGTATCATTTTCGATTTTAAATATTGCAGATCTTTCCACGGATGGCTGTTTTACTCTCGGCTGTGCAGTCTGCGCTATGGTAACTTTACAGGGACATCCGTTTCTGGGACTGCTGGCTGCGATGGGAGCCGGTGTGGCATCCGGATTTGTGACTGCATTCCTGCAGACCCGCCTTGGAGTGGAATCTATTCTTGCGGGTATTATCGTAAATACGGGATTGTACACCATCAATATTGCAGTCATGGGATTTTCTTCCACCATCAACCTGTTTGCCAGCAAAACTATTTTCACGATGGCAAAAGAAGCCATTGGTGGCAACTGGTATGAGATTATTGCAATTCTTATTATCATTGTGATCGTTGCAATCGTGTTGATTCTGTTTCTGGGAACCCGGCTTGGATTATCCATCCGGGCAACCGGCGACAACCCGTTTATGGTGCGGGCTTCTTCTATCAGTCCGATCTTTACGATTACCGTCGGTCTGTGCGTGGCAAATGCCATGACGGGTCTGTCCGGCGGACTGCTGGCCCAGTATCAGCGTTCCTGTGATATCAACATCGGAACCGGCCAGGTGACGATCGCGCTGGCCAGCCTGATCATTGGTGAGACGCTGGTTGGGAAAGGAAGTGTGGCGAAACGGATTTTTGGTGTTATCCTGGGAAGTTGTCTGTATCGTTTTATCGTGGCTATTGCATTACGGTTTAATGTGCCGGCAGAGTGCCTGAAACTGGTATCTTCCATTATTGTCGCAGTGGCAATTTCCCTGCCGTATCTGAGACAGAAAGCTGCATTTATGAAAACGAAACGTGCGGCAATGGCAAAAAGAAAACAGGGAGGGAATCTGTAATGCTTCAATTAATTGATGTATCCAAGACATTCAATCCGGGAACGGTAAATGAGAAGAAAGCATTGTCCCATCTGAATCTGGAACTGCAGGACGGTGATTTTGCAACTATTATTGGAAGCAATGGTGCCGGAAAATCAACGATGTTCAATGCAATCTGCGGAACATTTTTTGCGGACGAAGGAGCAGTGATCCTGGATGGAACGGACATTACCTATGAAAAAGAATACAAACGGAGTAAATACATCGGTCACCTGTTTCAGGATCCGATGAAAGGAACGGCTCCGAATATGAGTATTGAGGAAAATCTGGCTCTGGCTTACCTGCGGGCTTCCGCTGTAAAAGGCAAATTTTTCAGTCGGATTTCCCAGAAAGAAAAGCAGATGTTCCGTGAAAAACTGGCACTGCTGGATATGGGATTGGAAGATCGTATGAAAAATCCAGTGGGACTGTTATCCGGAGGACAACGGCAGGCCCTGACACTTCTGATGGCGACGGTGGTTACTCCGAAGATCCTGCTTCTGGATGAACATACCGCAGCGTTGGATCCGGCTACCGCAGAGAAAGTGCTGAATCTGACAAAACGGATCGTGGCAGAAAACAAGATCACCTGCCTGATGATCACTCACAATATGCAGTCAGCGCTGGAACTTGGAAACCGTACGCTGATGATGAATTCCGGTGAGATCGTACTGGATATCAAAGATGAGGAGCGGAAAGGCCTGACGGTAGCCGATCTTCTGGAAAAATTCAAAGAGGGTGTTGGTGCACAGTTGGACAACGACCGGATCTTGTTATCCTGATCTGTCGTGGAAAAAAGAAGACACAGAACATATGATATGACAACATAACGAATGATAGAAAAAGAACCCGGATCAATGAGATCCGGGTTCTTTTTCTATCATTCGTTTTATTCAGACTGGAATAAGATTATTTAGCAGCTTCCGGTAAAAGAACTACTAACATCTGAGCAGTTGTTGTTCCGATATTTGTAACGCATTTTTTGGAGTGCGGAGCGATATGTACGCTGTCGCCTGCTTCCAGAACTGTCTCAACACCGTCATCACCTTTGAACAGCATTGTTCCTTCGATGATGTAGTAGATGGATTCCATAGCGTTGTCGCCGAACTCTGTGCCGCCGCCGCTTGGGAGGAAGTGAGAAAGACCGTTTGTCAGTCTTCCGCCATCGATATCCTGCGGATCATGAAGTCTGCATAATTTGCACTCTTTGTGTCCTGGTGCCTCGTAAGTATAATAAGCATCTTTTTTAGTAATTTTGTAGCCAGCCATAGTATAAGACCTTCCTTTCTTTTCTGACATTTTTTACAAACATAAGTATACAACCAGTATAAGGAAAAATCAACAATTTCTTCGTAAAAAAACAAAAAAATGTTGGTGATAATGTACAAAAAGGAAACTGAATTACCGTACAGTAACTTGATTACAATATTGTATGTATTGCATAAAAAAGGGACATGAACTATACTGAAGCTGATGAAAATGACGAATGGGAAAACGTCGGATTCATTCAAGATATCTCATTTCGGATGTCATAGATCGACAACCGGAATCAAGAATAAAACACAATGTAAATTTTAAGGAGGACTTTGGGAAATGGTAAGTTTAAAAAAAGACTTTGTCGACAACATGTTTTCTGTAGAAGGTAAAGTTGCATTAGTAACAGGTGCAACAGGAGCATTAGGAAAAGTTCTTGCAAAAGCATATGGTTACGCAGGAGCAAAAGTTATGATGACCGGACGTAATGCTGCTAAATTACAGGAACTTGAGGCTGAGTTTAAAGCAGAGGATATCGAGTGTGCATATTATGCAGCAGATCCTGCAAAAGAAGAAGATGTTGCAGCTTTAATGAAAGCTACCGTTGAGAAATATGGTGAGATCAATATCCTTGCTGTTTGCCACGGATTCAACAAACCTCAGAATATTTTAGAGCAGTCTGTAGCTGACTGGCAGTACATTATGGATGCTGACTGCAAATCTGTATACGTTGTATGCAAATACGTTGCAGAGCAGATGGTTGCTCAGGGCAAAGGCGGAAAGATGGTAGTTGTTACATCTCAGCGTTCCAAACGCGGTATGGCTGGATACACAGGATACTGTACATCCAAAGGTGGAGCAGATCTTATGGTTTCTTCCATGGCTTGTGACCTTTCTGCTAAATACGGCATCAATGTAAACTCTCTTTGCCCGACTGTATTCCGCAGTGAGCTGACAGAGTGGATGTTTGATCCGGAATCAGCAGTATACCAGAACTTCATGAAACGTGAGCC
>JALESO010000030.1 GCA_022781925.1 Lachnospiraceae bacterium | reverse complement strand
CTGTATTTATTGTAACACGTTGGAAATGCTATACCTATATGATTTTGCGATATCGACCGGGCAAATAGAAAGTGATGGTATGTGAAAATCTCCGTCCGAACCGTCCGAAAGAAAATTCACAAAAGGCATAGAACATCAGTTCTCTTTTATGCTATAATATGGACATCAAATGGTGACAACATTATAACAAAGAAGGACTGACCAGAAAGGAGCAACGATGCGATGGAAAAACAAAGTGTATTTATAGCAATCGATTTGAAATCATTCTATGCTTCTGTGGAATGCCGGGAACGCGGCCGTGACCCGTTGACCACAAATCTGGTTGTTGCCGATAAAAGCCGGACGGAAAAGACCATCTGCCTTGCCGTGTCGCCATCCCTGAAAAGCTTTGGTATCCCGGGACGTGCCAGACTATTTGAAGTCGTGCAGAAAGTTCGGGAAGTAAATGCAAGGCGACGCTACTATGCACCCAGACACCAGTTCGCAGGGAAATCGGATGATATTACAAAACTGAATGCTAACCCATCGTTGGAGCTGGATTATATTGTTGCTCCGCCGCAGATGGCTTTATATATGGATTACAGTGCAAGGATTTACAACGTCTATCTGAAGTATATTGCTCCGGAGGATATCCACACCTATTCCATTGATGAAGTGTTTATCGACGCCACTCATTACCTAAGCACCTATCATATGACCGCGCATGAACTGGCAATGACCATGATACGTGATGTTCTAAAAGAAACTGGCATCACTGCAACCGCCGGCATCGGAACAAATCTGTATCTGTGCAAGATTGCAATGGATATTGTGGCAAAACATATTGAACCGGATGCAGATGGAGTACGCATTGCAGAGTTGGATGAGCTATCATACCGGAAGCAGCTGTGGGGACACCGGCCACTCACTGACTTTTGGCGGGTTGGACGCGGCTACGCAAAGAAGTTGGAATCTTATGGGCTCTACACTATGGGGGATGTCGCCAGATGCTCCATTGGGAAACCAACCGATGCCTACAACGAAGACCTGCTATACAAATTATTTGGCATCAATGCCGAACTGCTCATAGACCATGCGTGGGGATATGAACCCTGTCCGATGAAATTGATGAAAGCATATAAACCGGAGACCAACAGCGTCAGCTCCGGGCAGGTGCTACACTGCCCCTGTGATTTCGAACAGACCAAACTTATTGTCAAAGAAATGGCGGACCTGATGGTGCTTGACCTGGTGGATAAAGGTGTAGTCACAGACCAGATTGTATTGACCATTGGATACGATATCGAAAACCTGACGGATCCGAACCGCCGCCGGAAATACCGCGGACCAGTCGTAACTGACCATTACGGTCGGCAGATTCCAAAACATGCACACGGGACAACAAACCTGAAGAAACAAACCTCTTCCACAAAACTTATCATGGATGCTGTAGTGGCACTCTATGGTAGAATTGTAGACCCGTCGTTGCTCATCCGTAGAATCACACTTACAGCAAACAAGCTGGTGGATGAAGTGTCTGTAAAAGACAGGGAAAGTTTTGAGCAGATGGATCTGTTCACGGACTATGTTGCCAAAGAACAGAAACAGGCTGAAGAAAAAGCGGCTCTGGAACAGGAAAAGAAAATGCAGCAGGCCATACTGAACATTAAGAAGAAATTTGGGAAAAACGCCATCTTGAAAGGAATGAATTTACAGGAAGGTGCAACCGCCCGCGACCGGAATGAACAAATTGGCGGACATAAGGCCTAGCAGCAAATGCAGGTGAATACGGATGCAGCATCGAAGTCGTTGACTAATGCCACATATCAACAGCTGCTATTATCCCACTTACAGGAAGGAAGAAATCATATGGACAATCAGGAAACACATCGGTATGACGATATCATCAATCTGCCTCACCCGACTTCAAAAACACATCCACGGATGCCACTCTACAACAGAGCGACACAGTTTTCACCGTTTGCAGCATTGACCGGACATGATGCTGCTATCGCGGAAACTGCCAGACGGACGGATGAAAAGCATCAGTTGAGTGAAGATACCATTGCTGAACTGAACGAAAAGCTGAATTTGATAGCAGAGACCATTGGTACCAAGCAGACAGTAACAATAACCTATTTTGTCCCGGATTTGAAAAAGTCAGGCGGCTCCTACGTTACCTGCACCGGCGTGGTTAGAAAAATTGATACCTATAACCATGCGCTCATCATGGAAGATAATACGATTATCGAATTGGAACAGATAAGCGATATTGAAGGCAGAATGTTTGGTTAATAGGAGTAAAAGAAAAATGAATGATGTAAACAAAAATCTTAGAGCATTTCATCTATCTATTGATGAGTTACTAAAAGCACTCGCCCATTCAGAAGATGTCAACCGGACGGTGGCCCACACATCACTGCATGCAGAATCCGGGGATATCACCCATCTGCCGAAGATGAAATTGAGACCGGAGAATATCTGGAGTTAAAGAGTTTCTACGACAAAACCATAAAGCTTTCTATCGGTATGATTGGCCAAACCGGATATTGGATTTATAGCGACAAATGATTTAGGCAAAGGAACCGTCACCCATACACCTTATGGCGAGGGACACATCAATAACACAAACCTTGTGACAGTGACCGGGAAGGATACCCACAGATATATCCTGCAACGAATCAACACTGATATCTTTACCGATTCGAGCGCACTGATGGAAAATATCTGTGGTGTTACATCTTTAAAGGAGATCATTGCAAAACGCGGCGGTGACACCACGCGCGAAACCATGACGGTTGTATATACCAGGAACGGGAAACCGGGGATGCCCTTACCACGTTGGAGATTGAGACACTGCCATGGGGCGCAAAACTGATGACACTGGAGTGTGGCATGCGCTTTCTGACTGATTACCTGGAAGGTGACCACTACTTTGCCACCCACCGTCCGGGACAGAACCTTGACCGCACCCGTACACAGTTCAAGCTCGTCCATGACATGGAGGAACACCGGAACGAAATGAATGCCATTGTAAGAAACTATACAAAATGATGAAAAAAGAGACTTTTTCCATAGTTCAAGAAATGCCCTGCCGCATCCGGAAAAAGTCTCTTTTTTCACTTTATATATTATCTTGATTCCGCGCCTCCATCTACCAGGCACCCTGATACCCTAGCGTGATACTGCTGTTTTTTGCGCCCATCTGCATACATTCCAGGATACTCTTTTTTTGAAGACTTGTCCTCTCTATCATATGTAGAATGTTCTGCTCCAAATCATTCCGCAGGTTTGGTCAGCCGCCCAACCCTTAATAGCTAAGCTGACGATACTATCTCCGGAGCGCCAGTGCCCCGCTTTCCTTTGCTTGTGTCCCCTGTGTTGTCGTTGCGGCATCCTGCTTTCCACAGCCGCCAGCAAATGTGACCGTCAGGACTGCTGCCACCATAAACGCATACCATGTTCGTTTCATATTCAACATCTTCCTTTCTGTCAAATCTTATGTACAAGATATTTTTTTAAGTTTCCATACCCATATTTCGTGGGTTGTCACGCATCACATGGACGTAGCAGTACACGAGCTGTGCCGTCATACAGCACCAGATCATGGGTTCACAGATGATCACGCCCCAGTAACCAAGGACCGGTATGATGCAGGCGGAAAATACGATCTTTCCCACAAGTTCCATAAAACTGGAAGTCAATGGCTTTCTCTTTTCGCCCATGGCCTGTAAACCATTCCGCATATTATAAAGGATTCCAAGCACCGCATAAAACGGAGATGCCACCCGCAGATACAGGGCAGCATTCGCTAAGATCTCAGCCTGTTTGGAGCCAAACAATGCCACCAGATCCTTTGCAAACAAGGCAAGCACCACCGTTGCGATGATACCCCAGCAGATACTCATCCGGCAGGCGATACGCATCCCCTTTTTGATGCGCTCTTTATTTCCTGCACCGGCATTCTGTGAAATGAAGGTTGCAATTGCCGCCCCCATGGTGGTGTTTGGCAGCATCATGAAAGAATTTAACTTCCTTGCCGTTGCCTGACATGCGATATAAACTGCACCGAGATGATTGATCGCGCGCTGCAGGATCACCGTCCCGGAGCAGACCACTGCATTCATAATCCCCATAGATACGCCCTGGGAAAGCAGTTCCCCGTACAGATGTTTTCCTGCCGCAAAGTGTCTCCGCACCGGCACCAAGACTGCCGCATGGCGCAGAATATAAAAAATACATAACAGGACGGAAATCCCCTGTGCCACCACCGTTGCAATGGCAGCTCCCCGAATGCCCATGTCAAACTGTGTGATAAATAACAGGTCCAGGAGCACATTTCCAATAGAGGAAAAGATCAAAAACAGTAACGGCATCAGACTGTTACCGATCGCACGCAGCAATCCGGCACACAGGTTATAGGCAAACATGACGCCGATGAAAATGGTCAGAACCGAGATATAGGAATAGGATTCTGCCAGGATCTTCTCCGGTGTTTTTAAGAGCCGCATTAAGGGATAGAGTCCCACCAGGGAAAAGAGCATCATCACAGCCGTCAGGCATCCGGCGATCACAATCGCCCCTGCCACTGCTTTTTTTATCAACTCATTGTCCCCATATCCATAATACCGGGACACTACAATACTAAGACCACTGCCAACCCCAAAGCAGAACCCGATCAGCAGTTCATAAATCGATGAAGATGCCCCAATGGCGGCAAGGGATGAATCGCCAAGGTAATTTCCTACGATCAGGATATCCATCGTATTATATAACTGCTGAAACAGGTTCGACATCAGGATTGGTAGCGAAAAGATAAGCAGAGACTTTAGGATGGAGCCTTTGGTCATATTGACCTGTAATCCGCTCATAGTTCTCTCCAGATCCAGATTGCTGCCAGATGATGCATCCGGTCGTATTTCTTCTTATTATAATCCTGCTTATAATGTTGCTGCACGATGCTCCACCGCCTGTTTGAAATTTTCCACCTGATGCTCATAGCAGGTATCCATGAAGGTGGAATGCATCAGGAAATCTGCCGTTGCCTTGTTGTTGGCAATCGGGATATCGTAAACCTGGGCGATCCGGAGCAGTGCCTTGACATCCGGATCATGAGGCTGCGCCGTCAGCGGATCAGAAAAGAAGATCACCATGTCGATCTGTCCTTCTACGATCTTGGCACCGACCTGCTGGTCCCCGCCAAGCGGACCACTGTTATACCCTTTGACGGATAAGCCCGCCTGCTCTGTGATCATCCGGGCAGTTGTCCCAGTCCCACACAGGTGATGTTTTTTAAGGATCTCTCGGTTTGCGATGCACCACTGTAACATCTCCTGTTTTTTTCCATCATGTGCGATCAGTGCAATGTTTTTCTGTTCCCTGATCGTCATTGTCAAATACTCCATATTGTTCCTCCTTTTCTTCCTGCTGCCTTTGCTGCAGGATACGGTATTGGCTCGGTGACATTTTGAAACGTTCCTTGAACGCCCTATTAAAGGTACGCTGGCTCTCAAAGCCGCTGTCCAGACAGATCTCTGTGATCGTATCATTAGTGGTTTCCAGCCGCTGGCAGGCAAACCCAAGCCTTGCATCATTCAAGTACTGGTTGAAATTCCGGTGAAAGGTTTTGGAAAAGATCCTGGATAACACATATTTGCTCACACCCAGTGCCTTTGCCATCTCCTCTAGGGAAACAGCGTGATTAAAATGTGCGGATACATAAGCGACCGTCCGGTAAATAAGGTCCTCACTTTCCACATTGCTCTTTTCTGTCAGTGTCAGTTCCTTTATGCACCTGGCAAGAATGATCTGAAGATATGCCTGTGCAATGGGGATGTCTTTTGTTGTTAAAAGTGCATCAAAAGAACGGTACACATCTTCCGGGATGACCGATGCTTTTAGCACCGGGATTTTTGGAGCCTTCTGGTTTAGCGTTTCCTCATAAGCACCCACGATAAAGGGCGGTGCATTTACAAAGACTGCCATGTTCTGTCCGGCAGAAAATACCTGGTAATGGTGGATCAGATCTGGGAAAAGTATCCCGACATCCCCGGCTTGCATGTGGTACAGTTCCTCGCCCATACCAAGCTCTAAGCTCCCGCTTTTTACCCACACCAGCTCCAGGGCATGATGCAGGTGTGGCGGCTCATGTTTTGCCTGGCGCATCACTGCCAGTATCTCATCTTTCGTATTTTTATAGGTTAAATGCATCGGTGTCTTTCCTCCCTTCCGTTTTCCATCTGCAACATTTGTCCACTGTTTGTGCTGATCTGGCACGCAGGATGTCTGGTTTCATCCTAGAATAGACTTGTAAGGAAAGGAGGTCGGAACACATGCGTAAACAGATGACATCTTATTTTGAACAACTGCTTTCATTCTATACCGCATTTTTCCTGCATGTCTACCATGCATAACCCCTGCCTGTTCTATCCAAAAAGCAAAAAGCATTGCCTTTTTTTCTTTTTCAGACAATGCCTCCTGCCATCCGCGATCCATCGTGCCTGTTATTCTTCATCCGTCACGCAGTCAGATGCGATGCCTTTTTCTCTTTTTATGTTTTCCACTGTCTCTTCCACATTCATTCTGGAAAGAACCAGCATGATCAGGACCTCAAATACCAGTGGGAGCCACAGGTACATAAATGAGAGCATCCGTAAGCTGGATGCCGGCTGTGTTGCTGCCGTACCTACATATCCGCTGACCTCTAAGAGCCATCCGACCAGTGCGGTTCCGATTCCGCCACCGATCTTGATGCCAAGGGAAGTACAGGAATACATCGTTCCATCCACACGTTTTCCCTGTGTCAGATAAGTATATTCCGAGCAGGATGCGATGACCGCATTCATGTCTCCCTGCCATGGTCCCTGTCCCAGTGCAGCGACCGCCGTAAACAGTAACATCAACGGCACGCTTCCAAGGTAACCTGCAACGATCACCAGTGCCCTGCCTGCTACTGCCAGCATATAGCCGCGCAGGTTCAGCTTATACATACCTTTCCACTTACCTACCAATGTCGGGGTAAATACCAGTGCGATGATCAGCGGGATATTGACCGCCCAAGAAAATACGCCAAACAGGTTCTTATTTTTCAGTACCCATGTCATGTAATAGATACCGGCTCCGATCATGGCGCTGTATAACTGCTGTAAGATATAGACGCCACAGATCATCATATAAAATTTATTTTTGACCAATAACTTAAATGCCTGTACCAGTCCGTATTTTTCTTCCTTGTCTGTTACCGCACCATCGTTTAATTCTTCTTCCGGTAACTCCTTTACGGACAGACAGGAGATCGTGTTTACCACAAAACCGATGATTGCATAAATGATCGCAACCGTTCTCCATGCGGCAGCCCCGCCGCCACATTTATCAACAAACCCAACCGTAACAGACTGGATCACAAGGCTTGTGGCAAAAGCAAAGATAAAACGGTAAGACCCCATCTGCACACGCTCTTTGGCATTTTTTGTTACCAGGGAAGTAAGGGCTGAGTATGCGATGTTGTTCGCTGTGTAAAACACACCGTTAAGCAAGGTATATGCGATGAAAAACCAGGCATATTTTGCCGTATCACCAAAGCTGGTCGGGACTGCAAATACCGCAACCAGGGTAATCGCACATCCGATATAACCATAGAGCATCCATGGCCTTGCCTTTCCAAGCCGGGAATGTGTCTTATCGATCATCGATCCAAAGAAAATGTCTGTCACACCGTCAAACAGCTTGGATGCTGCGATCAGTGTTCCGACAATGCCCGGCATCAGACCGATGGTATCCGTCAGATAGATCATGACGAAAGAGGTCAGGAACGCATACACCACGTTTCCTGCCACATCGCCCGATCCATAGCCAATTTTACTGTACCATTTCAAATACGTTTTTTCTTCCATGAAGTCCTCTCTCTTCCTATGTACCTTAGTACACCAACATAATTTTATTATCCCTTAATGAACGGAACCAGTGTAAACCGGAACCGGAATAATACGTTATTAAACTGATATTTTTCTAATACCTCCGGTCCACAGCTATTGGAACCGATGCCATTTTGTGCATAGTCAATGCACAGTACAGTACTGCCGGATTTTTCCAATTCATAATTATGGGCACAGCATTCCAGCTCTTCCTGGGTATATTCGGATGCCTGGAAGGAAAATGTATCGTCTGAAACCGCAGTCAGACCGTATCTTGCGCCTTCTGCCTGCACGTAATCACAATCAAAATGGCTTCCGTTCTCCTGTGGGCGGATATAATCTTCATGAAGTTCTGCTACTTTTGCCCGGAACAGTCCATGATAGGAACCCTGGTGCTTATCCCGGTAGGACTCCTGCGGTCCCATGCCAAAATATGCCACTTCTTCCATGCCTTTCTCCAAAAACAGGCGTATGCCAAACCTTGGCAGTACCGGAAACTCCGGGTCTTTCTCCATGAGCATGTCTGCATGGATCTTTCCTGTCCCGTCAATCTCCCAGAGGATCGTTCCCTCTAAGATCTTCTGTACGGTATCCGCAACCACTCCGATCCTGGCTTTGATGGAAACACCCTTTTCGTTCTGTGTGATCTTCATCTGATATGCCCTGCTGTATGCACTGTCAAAATGCGCATCTTTCCATAGTTTCTTGATATACATATCGTTATCTGTCGGAGCCCTCCAGATGTTAAGCTGCATCGGATGGTCCAGATAATCCTTACCCGCAAACCGGATCTGCTCAAACAGTCCGCTCCGTTTACTGAGCACATAGCAGAAATCACTTCCCTGCAGGGTGACTGCCGTATTGCATTCCTGTACACTGATATCCTGTCCGTTTCTGTCCTCTTCTAACCATGCAAGTTTCTGCTGGTTCCTGCCATCCTGGTTTGACAGGAGGAAGTCGTCAAATCCAAGTTCCCATCCAGTTGCCAGCAGAGGCACCTGCTTTTTCAGATAGTAGCTGATTTTCAAATATACTTTTCCTTTTGCCGGGACACTGACCGCAAGTTTTGTGCGTCCCTCGCTGTGTGGTGCTACCGAAAATGGTGCCAGCGTGCCACGATCCACGGTAAGTCCGTCCTGTGTTACTTCATATCCGATCGTTACATAATCTTTCAAGTCATCAAAATCCAGATAGTTATGCAGAACAAGTTCCTGGCTTTTCTGGTCGTAGGAAACTACCCTTGCCGGGCGGTACACATTTTTATATTCCAGCAGACCGGTATGCGGGGTACGATCCGGGTATACCAGACCATCCATACAGAAATTGCCATCATGGATCTCCTCCCCATGATCCCCGCCGTAATAATAAATGGTCTTTCCATTCTCTGTTTTTCCATGTGCAACGGCGTGATCGCACCACTCCCAGACAAAGCCGCCGCACATCCGGTCAAATTTCTGGATTATCTGGAAGTAATCCTCAAAATCCCCAGGTCCGTTTCCCATGCTGTGGCAATACTCTACCAGCAGGAACGGTTTACTGGAATCTTTCTGCAAGTATTCCCGAATCTCATCCAGGGAAGGATACATGCGGCTATACAGGTCAATGTTCCCATATTCATAGGTTTTCCCACTTTTCCGGTATCTGGCACTCTCATACTGTGTTAGGCGGCTCGGATCAAATACTTTTGTCCATGCAAGTGCCTGTTCAAAGTTACAGCCATACGCACTTTCATTTCCCATCGACCACATCACGATAGACGGGCGGTTCTTATCCCGCTGCACCATCAACTGCACGCGATCTACAATGGAAGTTTCCCACATCGGATCATCCGCGATCTGTTCATTCCAGCGGTCAAACCGGTTCTCGTCGGTATCCACTTTCCGATACAGCATGACCGGTCCATGTGCTTCAATGTCTGCTTCATCAATGACCATGAATCCGTATTTGTCACACATCTGGTAAAAGAACGGTGCGTTCGGATAATGACTGGAGCGGATTGCATTGAAATTGTGCTGTTTCATCAGCATCAAATCCTGTCTAATTTGCTCCACACTGATGGTAAATCCCGTGATTGGATCGGAATCATGACGGTTTACCCCGCGGAACTTAATCTTCTGTCCGTTAAAGTAAACACATTTATCCCTGACTTCAATCTGACGAAGACCGATATGATCCACAATGGTCTCTGCTTTGGTCCGGATGATCAGTGTATACAGATACGGATTTTCCGTATTCCAGAGCACCGGGTGGCAGATCTCAAAGTCAAGTGTTCCATCCTCACTGATCTTCCCTTGTCCGATACGGGCACCTTCCCGGTTTTCGATCACAACCTCTGTATCTACCGGAGCGTTAAAATCAAAAGCAACCGTTACATCTGCATGGTCTGCTCCAAGTTCGGTCGTTACATGGTAATCCCATACCACATGCTCCGGCCGTTTCAAAAGATACACATCCCGAAAAATACCGCTCATCCGGAATTTATCCTGATCTTCAAGATAAGAACCGTCACACCATTTCAGCACCAGAACTGCCAGGGTATTTTCCCCTTCTTTCAGGAAATCCGTCACATCAAATTCAGATGTCATGTGGGATACCTGACTGTAACCTAAGTATCTGCCATTGAGCCAGACATAGAAACAACTGTCCACGCCTTCAAAATTCAAGTATGCCATCGGTGCCTGTTCATCTGTATGATAGGTAAAAATCTCAACATAGGCGCCGCATGGGATATCCTGTGGGACATATGGAGGATCAAACGGAAATGGATAACGGATATTGGTATATTGTGGTACATCATGTCCGAACAACTGCCAGGCATGTAATACCTCCAGATTTTCAAATCCTGACGTATCATATCCTGTCTCAAAAAAGCGGTCCTTTACGTCATAAATGCTTTCAAAATACTGGAACTTCCAGTTTTTATCCAGTAACTGAAAACGGTCAGATGTTTCCCTGTGTTCAATCAGATCATCCATCTTTTTGGATGCAGGGATATAATAAGCCCTTGCCGGCATGGTGTTGTCATGTAAGATTTCCAAATCTTCATAATAGCGTGGTACAATCATTTCCTTCTCCTCCTCATATGTATCAATTTGTACATCTGCTGTTTCGTCCGTTTTTCCCTATTATGGGAAAACATGTTGTCGTTCCTTGTTTTTGCTGACTACATTCTAAATATTCCTGCAAGAAATGTCTATAAACAGAATTAGACAGAATATGCACAAAATGATACAATAGAGAAAAGGAGGTATTTTCCATGTATATCAATAGCGGCTACCTGAACAATTCCCATATGGATTTTAAAGACCGAACACGTCCCCTGATTGTCGGAAGCTGTGGCACCTACCGGCTCTCCAGCCATCCAAAAATGCCAACTTACCGCCCCAAAGGACGAAAAGATTTCCAAATCATTTATATTGCTTCCGGACTGGTGCATTTTCATTTTGACAAACCGGAAAACGAGACCATCGTCTCTGCTGGGAACATCGTACTCTACCGTCCCGCGGAACTGCAGAAGTATGAGTTTTATGGAAAAGACAAAACAGAAGTTTACTGGGTACACTTTACCGGCAGCGAAGTAAAAAATATCCTACGGAAAAATGGATTTACCGATAAAGAACGGATCTTCCCGGTCGGGACATCCTTAGAGTATGAGCGCGCCTTTAAGCACATAATCTTAGAACTACAGAAATGCGATGCAGATTACCAGGAAATGCTGACGCTGTTATTATGCCACCTGCTCATCATCTTCCACCGGGCAATGCTCCAGGAGCATACCCTGAAAAACGAATTTCTGGATCGGCAGATGGATACTGCTGCCTCTTACTTTAACCAGAATTATAACCATGAGATTAATATTGATGCCTATGCTTCTTCCCTTGGCATGAGTGTCAGTTGGTTCATCCGCAATTTCAAAAAATATACCGGTGAAACACCGGTGCAGTTCATTACTTCGCTTCGAATGATCAACGCACAGGTACTGTTAGAAAATACAACTTACTCCATCAATGAGATTGCACGCATTGTCGGATACAACAACGCCCTGTATTTCAGCCGGATCTTTCATAAGCAGAAAGGTTGCTCCCCTTCCCAGTACCGCACAAGAAGTCATGAAACTTAACCGGACGCGAAAAATCGGATGATGGGATATGCTCCCTCATCCGATTTTAACTTTACCGCTTTATTCCACTGTGCTCCCGGCATCTTCTGTTTCTGCCAAAAGCTCCATTAGGTAATTTCATCGTAATCCATCCTTCCGCTTTTCAAATAGAAACTACTGTCCATTTGTGTATTATTTGTGTATTACGCATTGTGTATTACCTGTGTATTACGTGTGTATTATATACAAAAATTGAGGGCTTGTCAAAACGAACCAAGCCCTCAAAAAGTCAGTATTTATGCGGTTTTCTTAGAACTTACCAGCTTTAGCTGCTTCCTCTACGCTTACTGCAACTGCAACAGTAGCGCCTACCATCGGGTTGTTACCCATTCCGATCAGACCCATCATCTCTACGTGAGCCGGTACAGAAGAAGAACCTGCGAACTGTGCATCAGAATGCATACGTCCCATTGTATCTGTCATACCATAGGAAGCCGGACCTGCAGCCATGTTATCCGGATGAAGTGTACGTCCTGTACCACCGCCGGATGCTACGGAGAAGTATTTTTTACCCTGCTCGATACATTCTTTTTTGTATGTACCTGCTACCGGATGCTGGAAACGTGTCGGGTTGGTGGAGTTACCTGTGATAGATACACCAACGTTCTCATGATGCATGATTGCAACACCTTCCTGAACATCGTCAGCACCGTAACATTTTACGGAAGCACGAAGTCCTTTGGAATATGCTTTCTCATATACAATGTTCAGTTTTGCTTCTTTGTAGTCATATTTTGTCTCTACAAATGTGAAGCCGTTGATACGGGAAATGATCTGAGCTGCATCTTTTCCAAGACCGTTCAGGATAACACGTAACGGTTTCTGACGTACTTTGTTTGCTTTCTCAGCGATACCGATAGCACCCTCTGCTGCTGCGAAAGACTCATGACCAGCTAAGAAGCAGAAGCACTCTGTCTCCTCTTCCAGAAGCATTTTTCCAAGGTTACCATGTCCGAGACCTACTTTACGATGATCTGCAACAGAACCCGGGATACAGAAAGCCTGAAGACCTTCTCCGATTGCTGCAGCTGCCTCAGAAGCTTTGCGGCATCCTTTTTTGATCGCGATCGCTGCACCTACTGTGTAAGCCCAGCATGCATTTTCAAAACAGATCGGCTGGATCTTCTTTACCTGATCGTATACATCCAGACCAGCATCTTTTGTAATTTTCTCTGCTTCTTCGATAGAAGCAATTCCATAACTATTTAAAACAGAATTGATCTGGTCAATTCTTCTTTCATATGATTCAAATAAAGCCATTGTCCATTACTCCTTTCTCGGATCGATGATTTTTGCTGCATCAGCTACACGGCCGTACTGACCTTTTGCTTTCTCCCATGCAGTATTCGGATCATCACCATTTTTGATAAAGTCAGTCATTTTGCCAAGGCTTACGAACTGATATCCGATTACCTCATTATCCTCATCCAGGGCAATGCCTGTTACATAGCCTTCTGCCATTTCCAGATAACGAACACCTTTTTCTTTTGTTGCGTACATTGTACCAACCTGAGAACGAAGTCCTTTACCAAGATCCTCAAGACCGGCACCGATTGCCAGACCATCATCAGAAAAAGCACTCTGAGTTCTACCATATACAATCTGTAAGAACAGCTCTCTCATTGCTGTATTGATTGCATCACAGACAAGGTCTGTATTTAATGCCTCTAAAATTGTTTTTCCCTGTAAAATCTCTGCTGCCATCGCTGCGGAATGAGTCATACCGGAACATCCGATTGTCTCGATCAAAGCCTCCTCGATGATGCCGTCTTTTACATTCAGAGTCAGCTTACATGCACCCTGCTGAGGAGCACACCAGCCTACACCGTGTGTAAAACCGGAAATATCTTCAATTTTTTTGGAGTGAACCCATTTTCCCTCTTCCGGGATTGGAGCAGGTTCATGTTTTGCGCCTTTTGCAACCGGGCACATCAATTCTACTTCTTTGGAATAAATCATTGTAAAACTCCTTTCTATGTATGAATGTTTTTGAAAGAGATCCCATACCATATACCTATCCTTCATTGCGTTTCATAGAAAACACATTCTATTTCCTACTCATATCTCAACTGTGGTTTTCTGCACAGGATTACTTTGTTATTTTTTTAACATCCTTATGTATTTTGACACATTTTTCGTCATTCGTAAAGCCTTTTCTGACATTTTTTTTACAAAATTTCGTATGTATCGAAAATAGCACAAATAATTCTCTGCTAATTACTGTTTTTCTACGATTTCGTTGCGATTTTTATAAATGGAATGAGCCGGTACGACACCACGGACTGCTGACAGCGGATATACATTGCTCTCCGGACAGATGACCGTTCCCGGATTTAACACGGAATTACATCCTACCTCTACGTGATTGCCAAGCATTGCGCCGAATTTCTTTCTGCCGGTAGCGATTTCTTCTTTGCCATCGCGTACTACCACTAATGTCTTGTCAGATTTTACATTTGAAGTAATGGAGCCTGCACCCATGTGTGCTTTGTATCCGAGAATAGAATCTCCCACATAGTTATAATGTGGCACCTGCACTTTATTAAACAGGATCACGTTCTTTAACTCGGTAGAATTTCCTACAACTGCGCCTTTTCCCACGATTGCTGAACCACGGATAAATGCACAGTGGCGGACTTCTGCTTCCTCATCAATGATCAGAGGGCTTCCGAGAAATGCGGTCGGTGCTACTTTTGCATTTTTTGCAACCCATACATCCTCGCCGCGTTTCTCATATTTCTCCGGATCCAGAGTAGCTCCCAGTTTTTTTATATAATCAGACAGACCATCCAGCAGTTCCCAGGGATACTCTGCGGTCTCCATATAATCCTTTGCAATGGTTTCATTTAAATCATACATATTTACAATCTTACACTGTTCCATGATGTTTGTTTTTCGTCCCTTCTTACTATGTTTTTCATCATTTCTATTGTGCCACGTTTTCCATGGTATTTCCAGTCTTTTTTGCGGTTTCGGCAATCGTAACCATCGTATTCTTATTTTCGGTTCTGCTCAATGACTTCAATGGTCTCATCTGCCGACAGGACGTTACAGTAGATCACATTCATGATCTTCAATTCCGCATTGTGCAGCTCAGGATCTGCTGCAGCGCATCCGTCCTCCACACAGATTACTTTAAAGTCGTGATCTGCCAGATCACGAACGGTACTAGCCACACACTGATCTGTCACAATTCCACAGACCACAATGGTTTCCACTCCCATATTCTGCATCAGCCGCACATAGTTTGTCCCATTCACCACACTGTCCGTTGTCTTATTCACCACAATCTCATTTTCCTGTGGTGCCAGTTCATCGATCATGGCTGCATTGGCAGAAGTGACCGGCAAATGCATGCCATTCCAGCCGTCAGACTTCTGCACGGCACAGCGGTCTTCGCCATTTTCCAACAGGCAGGCAATTCTTCCATATGTAACATACATCTGGTTTTGCCGGAAATAATCCAAAAGCTTTCTGCATGCCGGAATCGTCACCTGATCCAGCCTGTCATGGAACGGAATCCAGCGCTCCCATTCCCCCATTTTCTGAAACTGCAATGCTTCCCCAGTATCCCGGTATACAAATTCCTTCTGCATGTCAATAATAAGCAGTGCCGTTTTCTTCGGATCCAGCTCGATGTCCGGCAATTCCGTCATTGTCTGGTAGTAAAAAGACAGATACTTTGGATTTGGTTTCATGTTTGTTACCCCCATTTTCATTTATTTTTTATAGAACGGTGAAATCCGTTCATAAGACTCACGCAGCATATACTGATTGCGCAGTCCCAGCACCCCGCTGGTACGGCTTTGTATAAAATGCGTCAGTTTTGTCATGTATTCATCCGGCGTGATGGTTCCCTCCGCCACATAATTCAGCCCTTTCTCCCAGCTGGCTGTCAGTTCCGGATTCAGCAGCGATTTGATCGATGCTGCGACAGTATCATAGATCAGCTCTCCCTGCAGCGTCGGTGTGATGATCTGAGTCCGTTTGTTCAGACTCAGATACTTGTTGTTCACCAGTTTCTTCAGGATTTCCGCACGGGTGGCACTGGTACCGATACCGGAACCTTTGATCTGTGCCCGCAGTTCCTCATCCTCAATGAGCTGTCCTGCATTTTCCATTGCAAGGATCATGGAACCGGAATTATACCGTTTCGGCGGGGAAGTCTCCCCCTCCTTGATGCTGTATCCTTTTACCGGTAAAGTCATACCTTTTTTGATCTTTGCAATCTGTTCCAGCAGATGGGCATCTCCGTTTTTCTCATTGGAATCCGTATCGGACGGATTTGCAGTTTCCTCCGCCTTTTTCTTGCGGAAGGAATACTCCATGACTTTCAGATAGCCCGAATCCGCCAGCACCTTGAAGGAAGCAAAGAAACGCTCGGTCTCCATCCCCATGGTCAGGCTGACTTTTTTATAGATCGCCGGTTCATAAAATATCGCAAGGAAACGCCGGACGATCGTCTCATATACTTTCAGCGAGATCGGATTCAGCCCCCGCATGGATCCGAGTCCCTGTCCGGTAGGAATGATCGCATAGTGATCCGTGATCATTTTATCATTGACATATCTTGTCTTTGCGATCTGTTTATAACTTTCCTTCTCCAGAATCTCCTCCGCAAAAGGACGTACCATGTTGATGCCCTTCAGCCCGGAGATATTTTTCGATATTTCCTTTGCAACGGCAGTGGAAAGTACACGGGCATCGGTACGCGGATAAGTCACCATCTTTTTCTCGTACAGTTCCTGCACCACGCGCAATGTCTCATCCGGACTGATCTTGAACAGTTTGGAACAATCATTCTGCAATTCTGCCAGATTATACAGAAGCGGCGGATTTTTCTTCTCCTGCTTACGCTCCACAGACATAACAGCCGCCTCCTGTGGATCCAAAATTTTCATCCAGTTGATCAATTCCTGTGCATCTTTCTTTTCGCGGAAACCGTTTTCTTTGTAAAGTTTTGGTGTCTGGAAATATTTTGAACCTGGTACCGCCCGCCATTCACCTTCAATGGTCAGTCCTTCAAAATCCATCTTGTTCAGCACACGGTAAAACGGTGTTTTTACAAATTCACGGATTTCCCGCTCCCGGCGGACTACCATGCCAAGGACACAGGTCATAACCCGGCCGACGGAGATCACCGTATATTTCTGATTCAGAAATCCGGCCAGTGTATTGCCATATTTCAGGGTCAGAAGTCTGGAAAAATTAATTCCCATCAGATAGTCTTCTTTTGCCCGCAGATAGGCAGACTCCGATAAATTATCATACTCTGAGAGATCCTTTGCCTCGTTGATACCACGCAGAATCTCTTCTTCTGTCTGGGAATCGATCCAGACACGGCGGCGCTCCTTGCCCTTCACACCTGCCATCTGTTCCACAAGCCGGTAAATATATTCTCCTTCCCGTCCCGAGTCCGTGCAGACATAAATAGTGTCGACATCTGGGCGGTTCAGCAGGTTTGACACGATCTTAAACTGCTTGCTCACCCCCGGGATGACCTCATATTTAAAGGTTTCCGGAATAAAGGGCAGTGTTGCCAGACTCCATTTTTTCAATTTCATATCATAGGCCTCCGGATAACTCATGGTCACCAGATGTCCTACGCACCAGGTGATCACCGCATTTTCTGATTCCTGATAGCCGTCAAAGGTACGCATATCTTCCTGCAGTGCCTTGGCAAACTCGCGGGCAACACTTGGTTTTTCTGCTATATATAAAGATTTTCCCATTCAAACTCCTTATCAATGATCGTTAATGATTTATCAAGACTGTGCTTCAAACAGTTCCAGCCGCTCATAGAAACCATCATAAAAATTCTCCTGCTGCACAGGAGTAAAATAAAACAATTGAAGGAACAGCATATTTTTCCGTTTTCCTTCCTCTTCGTCGCAATTCTGAAGTGTCTGGCGGAGCGATTTGGTAAGGGTATGCCATTTTACCAGAAAACGCTCGTACTCTTTCATGCCTTCCATCTCCAGCCATTTGCTCACTTTCATTTTGGATTTATTTTTCGCCGGACAGGCATCCGTCAGAAGAAAATAGGTCAGCTTTTCCCCTTCATAATTTCGTCCAAGTGGAAACAGACGGCAGATTCCCGGACGGAATCCATGAATGCTGCATCTTCCCTCTTCATTCAAAAAAGAACATTTCGGATCTCCCGCAGATGGATCCATTTTCAGATTGGGAAGGATCAGACCATCCTCCACATGCAGTTCTACCGGTCCAGACATCAGCTGTTCAAAACTCTGTCCCAGGTGCTTTTCCAGCCGCCAGACATCCATCGGATCCAGCAAAATGGACTGCCCCATATCCCGGCAGCAGGCCGAACAGCCATTACAGTCGTGACAGCCTACTTTTACCATATCATTACTGCTATATAATTTTCCATCTGATATTTCATTCAAAAATTTCTCCATATGTGTCCCGTCCTTCCAAAATCCAGTAGTAGCATTATAACAAAAAAGCAAAGGTTTTCCAAGGGGCAGATTCCATGGCATGCTCCATATAAAAATGTGTCTGTCATTTTTTATGAATTAATTTCCTATCAAATGAAAACAGTGCCCCGTTCTCTGACATTGCAGAAAACCGGGCACTGTTAACAGGACGATATATCAGGTTTTACATTATCAGCCAAAAAGCAATACCATTTTACATTTTATTTTGATACTAAATTCTCTTTTCTCTCATATGCGCATCGGATTTCATTAAGCTTGCAGCATACACCATCGGTATAATCCGGCTGCGTCTCCAGATAAATCTCATCTGTTTCTTTCAGTGGATACAGCCGCAGCGTCAGTTCCGTTGGAAACGCAAAGCGTTTCAGTCCGACCTCCCAGGCATCTCCGATATAATACTGATCAGCAATTTTTTCACCATCCAGATATAGTTCTGCCTGATCTGCCTGGAAATCAATCTGAAGAAATACATCTTCTGATGCAGCATCACAAATTTTATCACAGGTCAACTGAATACTGTATTCCTGATATGCTTCCCTTTCACACTCACAGCCTTCTTTCTCAAAAGCCACACCAACCGGATTTTCAAATGGTTTCAGATCATATTTTAACACACAGAGTATGGATGTATCCCCTTCCACATGCAGGAAATCAGGCATTTCATCAACGATTTTCCATCCATTTGTAAGCCATGGTTCTGCCAGTTCTTCTGCTGTATCCAGAACCATCCAGCAGACATCCTGTGTGCAGTCACTGCGCCGTATCAGTTCCATGCCTGTCTCTGTCTCCAGAAACGGTGCCTCGCTGAAAAACAGCGCATTTGGATATTTTGCCATCTGCCATGCACGTTTTGCCCAAATCCGATCCGTCACAACCAATGCCTGACCTGACAACATTTCAGCCGCATTCAGTTCATAGGAAAGCGGTTCCGTTCCATAGAAAAACCAGAGTTTCCGGTTGATCTGGCAAAGCGGTGTCTGGTTGATCCAGCGTAACACCTGACCGTCAGCCAGAGGAAACTGGAATGGATAAAAGAAATAGTCGCCGTTTTTGATATCCTGTTTTGGAAAATGGATTTCCCCTGTGGAAATTGAAACACCAAGACTTATGCCCTCATGTTCCGCCATCTCATATCCACGCTGATAATTATTCACAAACAGATAACCGCCGTCTCCGTTTCTGCGGACGATCCTGCGAATATTCGACAAATTTTCCGCATTGCCGTCGTCGTGTGTAAACTGTGGTGTCATACCGCAAAATGTCTCTCCGTAGTCATGAACAAACATGGCCAGAAGTTTCAGTTCCTTCGCTGTCTCGGATATCTGGCCGTACTCGCGGATCGGTGCCTGGAAATCATAGGAAAGTTCCGGCACATCGCAGAAAGAACCGACCGCTGTGGATTCCTGCAACGTACTGAATTTTCCTTTCGGATTCGTTCCGCCGTGATACATATAATAGCCCAGCAGATTACAGCCGCTGCCAAGCTTGCATACGGACATTGCGCCAATATCCTCCGCTTTCACCCGGGGTCTGCGCCGGTGCGTCACCTGCAGTCCGCCTCCCAGCTCTGCCGTCAGATACGGATAGGCATCCTTGTCAAAAGACAGCTCCATGCCGGGTGCATAATCGCTGCCGATATTTCCATCATTTCTTACTGCTGTAAACAGATAATTTTTATTCGGCGGAAGTTTGGTCAGAGACGCATCCCAGGGTGCATCACAATATCCACCCATCACAGGTGTCAGATCACCGATCACTGCACCGCCCCATCCGGTAGCTGTCCAGTATGGTGCTGCAAAGCCAATCTCTTCTGCCAGTTTTTTCAACGTGCGCATATGCTGTTCTCCGTCAGTGCCACGCAAACCACCTACATGACCATATTCATTTTCAATCTGAATACCAAGAATACAATGTGTTCCTTCCACCTCTTTATAAATCTTCTTCCAGAAGCGTTCCACCAGTTTCAGATAATCCGGATCATCTGCACGCAGTTCATATCCCTTTTTCAGCAGCCAGTCCGGAAATCCCCCATTTCGTGCCTCACCGTGCGCCCAGGGTCCGATACGCAGCCATACATGCATGTCCCATTTATCACACAATTCCAGAAAATGCCGCAGATTGCGCTGACCGGAAAAATCAAATACGCCTTCCTCTTCCTCATGATGGATCCAGAATACATAAGTTGCAAGAATATCCATGCCGCAGGCTTTCATTTTTCGGATTTCTTCTTCCCAGCCCTGTTCCGGATATCTGGAAAAATGAAACTCTCCCATCACTGGAAAAAATGCTTTTCCATCTCTCACTAAAGATGTCTGATCGATGCTGTATGTCTCCATTTCAAATTCCTCTCCTTTTCCCATATATATCAGTATAGCATTCTGCTGTGATGCATGACTGAATACACCATACTGACTATATCTCTTTTCACACTCATTGTAGCATCTGCTTCCTGTTTTTCCCACTGATTTCTTATCGCAAATTTTGCGAATTTATTGCAAAAAATTGCTGCTAAAATACTTTCTTCTCCAAATCAAATATGCCCGGCAGGCACTTTTTTGTACCAAAACGGGCATGTTCATACACAGACAGTTTTGTTAAAATATAACCAAAGAGATGACCGCCCGGTTTCACTCAATACACATGTACTAACATACATATCGATGAATACCTTGCGAACAAATGACCCCAGCCGGGCAGTCATCTACATAAGTTAATTTGACCGATAGGTTATTTATCCGAATTATTATTTTTCATCGCACACAAATCCTGCATACAATCAGACAATTTCTACTGATTGACAAAAGCTTTGATCTTATCCCGTTTGTCAATCTTAAGTTTTTCAAGGATTGCTGAGACATAATGTTTTACCGTATTCACAGAAAGACCCATGTGCTCCGCAATCTCCTGGTTTGTCCAGTCCCTGCAGGCCAGCATCGCAATGGAAAATTCCACCGGTGTCAGCAGATCCGTCACCGCCTTCTGCATTTCCGGATTGTGGATCTTCATCCAGCCACGGCTGAATGCGATGACCCCATCCATCAGTTTTTTATACACATCCGGCTCCCGTTGTTTCACCCAGACTTCTAAGACTCCCTGTAACAGTCCATGATATTCGATAAACGGTTCCAGAAATTTGTCCTGTCTGGCAATCTCCCAGGCCCGGATCACAGAATCTCTGGCGCCTTCCTGATCTTTCTGATTGATCTGACACATCGCCGCCACACAGTTCAGATAGATAAACGGAATCGGATACAGCTTCTCCGACATGAGCATTGCCGTCTGTGCCATTCCCTGACCTTTTGCATATTCCTGATTCAGATACGCACCATGCGCCAGCAGATTCATGGCAAACAGGCGCTGTCCTTCCGGCAGATAACGCAGATACTCATTTAACAGGGGCAGATCCTCTTCCGGTGGAATATGGATGAGCACACTGATAACATATAGTGCAAACAGACAGGACGCCTGCGTTTTCAGATCAGTACCATTTTCCAGTGCCTTTTTCAGACAGATATGTACATCTTTCCGTGCCGCCTGCGCCGCCCTGGCATCTCCCAACGTCAGATTTGCAAACGTATAGAGCATATCCGCAGACATACGCAGGATCACATCCTCACTTTGCAGATATTTTTCCACGATTCTGACGCATGCTTCTGCCTCAGTGGAAAAATAATGCGCTTCCGCCCGAGCAATCTCTGCCAGCTCCTCATCTTCAATCTTACTTATTGCTTCTGCTGCCTTACCAGGTTCAAAAGCACTGCCAAGCAGTGGCAGAACCGTTCTTTTGCACTTCATGTTGTCCCTCCCATGTTGTCAACTATATGTTTCTTATCTTTCTGTTTTTAATTTATTTGACCTTCTTCTGTATATGGAAATCAAATATGTATACAAATCTGCTTTTCCGTCTGCAGGGCTTTTAATCAAACAAAACCTGCCAGTGTTCCGCGTTATACGCATCAAAACACATCAGGATCTGCTCTTTGCTCGTTTTTTCTTCTGCCAGAGGCTCCGGCAGTTCTTCTCTGCCAAAATATTTTGTCTCAGTGGTCTCGATATTTTCCATAAAAGCTCCGTCAATCACGGAACACTGAATAAAAATTTTGACCAATCCGTAAGCATAGATCGGCAAATTATGCTTATTTCTGTCCTGTACTGCGATCATACGATCTGCTTTTACATGTAAACCAGCCTCTTCCCAGGTCTCTTTAATCGTATTTTCCGCCACCGACTGATTCACATCACACCAGCCACCCGGCAGAGACCAGGTTCCATTTTTCTCATGCACTAAAAGAATCTTTCCGTCCTCAAAAATTGCCGCTCTGGTGTCTACCTTTGGTGTCTGGTATCCGGTTTCATTACAGAATAAATCTTTCACTTTTTCCACCGGAATATCCGTCTTATAAGACAGCATTTCTGCGGAAATTTCCCGCAGACGTTCATAACGCTCAATATCATATACATTATTCGTATAAGCCAGTCCTGCCTGAGCCAGACTCTGGATCTCAACCGCCCAGTCTAACCATTTGTTCTTTTCGTCACATAGATTTGATGCCATAGTCTTCTCCTTATATTCGTGTAGGATATTGAACCTTTTACACACATTGTAAAATCCAGTTTTTCAATATCATCTGCTGCTTATCATACATCTTTAATTCAAACAATGTTTTCTTTATCTGTTCCCTTGCTGCCTTTTCCTCAATCTGATTCTGCGCTTTTATCAATATCTGAATATTATACTCCAGCCACCCCAGCATCGCATCACATCCACACAGAAAAACCTCTTGCCAATATTCGTACTTAACATCCATCCATAAACGATACGCATTTATAAAAGAATCAAATTTTTCTTTATTGTAATTCTGATTTTGATCAACAATCCAATAGTTTAATACCTGTATCAGTTCATCATATGGATTTATATAACCAGCTGCTTCCCAGTCAATGATATACGGAGAACCATTTTTCCACATAACATTTTTAGGATCCAGATCCCGGTGACTTATTACCTGATCACTTTTTAGTTTTGCAGCATTTTCAACCACATTACAATCCCATTGCTCCAGCTGTAAAATATTTTCCTGCAAAATCGAATACACCGCATCCTCTTTTTTCAAGGCAGATAAAAGATTTTTCCATTCATATTTACAACGCACTGTATTTTCCGGATACAATCCTTCCACGCAAATATTTGAAGCATGTATTTTTCCTAGTTGTTCTCCGATTTTTGCACAATGAACAGCCGTTATATCTGGATAAAAAATTGATTTTCCGTCAAACCATTCAAAGATTTCATAATATGTATCATCAACTTCAAAAACCATTTTTCCATTCACGGGTTTTACACAAATCGCAGAAATATCATTCTCATTTTTTAATTTATATGCAATACGTTCTGCCTGTTCAAGTTTTTTCAAAGCATCTGGCTTATCCATAACACCAGAATTCAGTGCCTTTATTGCATATTTCCCTTGCTTTGTCTGAACACAATACATTTTGTGGAGTAATCCACCAGTGACGGTTCCAGGTTCTTGCTCTAATTCCCCCAGTTCGCATGTTGTACATACCTTCTCTAATTTTTTCATTTTATTGATTCTACTTTTTCTTATGAATTAATTTATGACCAGAATAAATTGCCATGATCATACAAAATAATGCCGCAATGCTCCACCATTTATGTGCCTTCATTTTTTCATCCCTCCTGAATTTTAATCATCAATCGTACACCCTATACAGAATGTATTATAAAGACTCTCCCAGTGCTTCTACCTCTGCCAGCTTCGGACAGGCACTCATATTTCCTTTATCTAACATACCGTAAATCGCGATGACACCTTTATCTTCCCATTTTACATAATCAGTCATTGCATGATACTGTGTTTTTGCAGCTTCAAAGACATCCTCGCCGCCTGCTGCATCCAGAAGCAATGCAGCTTTCGTGATATGAAATCCGACAGCGGCACCCACATACAAACGATCGATCACTGCTTTTAACTGCGCTGTGATGTCAAACCAGTAAATCGGAGATGCAAATACAACCATATCCGCATCTTTTAACTCTGCATACACCTGTGTCATATCATCTTTCTGTGCACATTCTCCATTGTGAGAAAAACAGTATTCACATGCCATACATCCACGGATTTTCATGATACCAACGTGGAAATTCACTACCTGATGCCCCTTTCTCTCTGCACCTTTTGTAAACGCCTGTGCCATAATCTCTGTATTTCCACCTTTACGTGGACTTCCGTTTAATACTACGATTTTCATATTTTTATTGTCTCCTTTTCTATTATTTTTCATTGTACCAAGTCGCTAACGCGACGGCTAGCCCTAAGTACATGCAACCACTACTTTTTAATAAAAAAATAGCAGTTTTTAAATTTATGATGTATTGTTAAGTTACCACACCAAACAACTTCATAAACCAAAAAACTGCTATGATTACTTTAACATGGATTTTTAAACTCAACAACTACATATCTGAAAATTCTTTTTTCTATTTTTCCACCGGGAGATTTTACCGGTTACATCCTCCCATAGCACTCGATTTCAATTTTAGACTACCTTATTATTCATCATTTATAAAAGCAGAAGTCTTCTCAACTGAGATAATTGGCTTAATCCCAGTTCTCTTCCGGGTATTTCATACCCCAGTCTTTTCGAAGTTTTGTCATAATGTCCATGACATCTTTGGTATACACCAGATGCATTCCTTTTGCATCACCACTGTGCACCGCCTGTTCCATATCCAGCATTTCATAATACAATGCGTTTGCCGTCTCCCCCTCTGTGATCTCTGTCCGTTTACCGGTCTCAGCATCCACGATCACTGCTTTGTCTGCACGGGGGTATTCCATAATCTCAATATATCCTTTCTCGCAGCTGATCATGGCACGTTTTGGTTGTTTCGAATGCATGGACAGTGCTACCGTTGCCATCTGCCCCTGTGTATTCTGCAGTAAAACGGTTGCCTGCTCGTCCGAACCGGTCGGAGACGGTTTCCACTGACTTAAAATATTGGTGGGCGTCTCATCCATAAAACTGCGAACGATTGAAAGTGCATAGACACCAATGTCAAGCATGGCTCCTCCGGCCAGATTCATGTTGAAAAAGCGGTTCTTCATATCATATTCCTTGAAACTTCCGAAATTCATCGTTATGATCTGAACTTTTCCAAGAGTTCCTTCTTTTATGATATTCCACAGTTTTTTATAAATCGGCATATGCCAGATGGTCATAGCTTCTGCCAGGATCAGATGTTTTTCCTGCGCCAGCGCGATCATCTGGTCCAGCTCGCTGCTGTTTAATGTAATGGATTTTTCCACAAAAAGATGCTTCCCGTGCTGTAATGCCTTTTCCATAAAGGCATAATGTGTGTTATGAGGACTGGTGATGTAAATAATATCGACGTTTTCATCCTCGAACATGTCATCGATCTGGTCATATACTTTCTCTACCCCGTATTTTGCAGCAAAATCTACCGCTTTCTGATGGGTGCGGTTTCCGACTGCGTACAGGGATTTTCCCATTTTCTGCAGTGCCTGCGCCATTTCATTTGCAATCACACCGGTACCAAGTACCGCCCAGTTAATGTTTTCTCTCATCTTTTCTGCCTCCTGAAATTACTCTTGCTTATCTGCCACATATTTTCTCACAGATTTATTCTTTTTTCTATCCTTTTTTCCACAAAAAATCATTGGCATTTTTCAAATAATTTTAGTAAAAAAAGATGAACCTTCCAGATCAACCGGAAGACTCATCCTTTTCTTCATACTAATGTGTTAATGTCTCAACACAACATTATTTTTTTGTGATATAGCCCTGTGCTTTCAGAAGTTCTGCACAAAGGACAGCTCCACCTGCGGCACCACGAACAGTATTGTGGGAAAGTCCTACGAATTTCCAATCATATACTGTGTCCTCACGCAGACGGCCTACATTGATACCCATACCGTTTTCATAATCAACATCAAGCTGAACCTGTGGACGGTCATCTTCCTGCATGTAACGGATAAACTGTTTCGGTGCACTCGGAAGATTTAACTCCTGCGGAACGCCGCTGAACTGCTCTAATTTCTCAATGAGCTGCTCTTTTGTCGGGTTCTTACGGAATTTTACAAAAACAGCTGCTGTATGTCCGTTTAATACCGGAACACGGATACACTGGCATGTGATCACCGGTGAAGTAGCAGGAACGATCTCGCCTTTCTCCTCATCGATCTCACCCCAGAGACGCAGCGGCTCTTTCTCAGATTTTTCTTCCTCACCGCCGATGTACGGGATAATATTTTCTACCATCTCCGGCCAGTCTTTGAATGTTTTGCCGGCTCCGGAAATTGCCTGATAAGTAGTTGCAACCACTTCATATGGTTCAAACTCTTTCCATGCTGTCAGTACCGGTGCATAAGACTGGATGGAGCAGTTTGGTTTTACTGCGATAAATCCACGCTCTGTGCCAAGACGTTTTTTCTGATATTTGATGACTTCCATATGCTGCGGGTTAATCTCCGGAACTACCATCGGTACATCCGGTGTCCAGCGGTGTGCACTGTTGTTTGACACAACCGGTGTCTCAGTTTTTGCATATGCTTCCTCGATGGCTCTGATCTCATCCTTGGACATATCTACTGCACTGAATACGAAATCAACTTCAGAAGCAACTTTCTCTACTTCGTTTACGTTCATAACAACGATGTCTTTTACTGCTTCCGGCATCGGGGTTGTCATTTTCCAGCGATCGCCAATGGCGTCCTCATATCTCTTTCCGGCTGAACGCGGGCTTGCTGCGATGGTTGTCACCTCAAACCACGGATGGTTCTCAAGCAGAGAGATAAATCTCTGACCTACCATTCCTGTTCCGCCTAATATTCCGACTTTTAATTTCTCACTCATCTTTACATCCTCCATTGCGATCGTATTTTGATATACATCATCTTTTCATTTGTCCGTTTACCGCGAACAGATGTCTTTTTCTTGTGCTATATTATAACAATTCCCGGAAAAATGCAAGTCTTTCTTTTAAATCTTTACTTTGTTTCCTGCAAAATCTCGATGTTTTCCAGCCAGTCATGTGCCAGATATTCTTTTTCAATAGCGATCACCTGATCCATAGCCTCCTTACCAGGCGCACCAATGGTCAGACGTTTGTTGACACAGGTATCCATGGAAATTGCATCATAGATATCCTCCTCAAATACCGGGCTGATAGTTTTTAACTCTTCCAGAGACATGTCATCAATTGCAATGCCCTTGTCGATGCAGTACAGTACGATACGGCCTACGATTCCATGCGCATCACGGAACGGAACACCGTGATTTACCAGATAGTCAGCGGCATCTGTCGCATTGGTAAATCCATGGCGGGCGCTCTTGCTCATAATCTCTTTGTTGAACTTCATGGTGGAAATCATGCCGGTAAACAGAGCCAGGCAGCCTTTGACAGTATCAATGGCATCAAATGTCAGCTCTTTATCCTCCTGCATGTCTTTGTTGTAAGCAAGCGGAATGCCTTTCATCGTTGTCAGAATAGACATCAGCGCACCATATACACGGCCTGTTTTTCCACGTACCAGCTCTGCGATATCCGGATTCTTCTTCTGTGGCATGATACTGCTGCCGGTGCTGTATGCGTCATCAATCTCCACAAACTGGTATTCATTGGAATTCCAGATGATGATCTCCTCGCAAAAACGGCTCAGATGCATCATGATCGTGGACAATGCGGATAAAAATTCAATGACATAATCACGGTCAGATACAGAATCCATGCTGTTTAAGGTCGGTCCTTCAAATCCAAGTAAAGATGCGGTATACTCTCTGTCTAACGGATAAGTGGTTCCTGC
>JALESO010000008.1 GCA_022781925.1 Lachnospiraceae bacterium | reverse complement strand
GAATAACAGGAGGATCTGCTCTGCTAACGGTGGGCTTCCTCCGATGATCAAGCGCCAGAGATACTACGAATCTCTGGGACTGGCTGCATAGGCAGTGATATCTTTGAGATAAATGTGTCAACCAATATTGACAATATCATTCAAAGTAACGAACGGAAAAGTAGACTTTGACTATACAGGACTTGCAGCAAACGAAAATGGCTGGTTCAAAGTAACGAACGGAAAAGTGGACTTTGACTATACCGGCACAGCTGCAAATGAATACGGTGTATGGAATGTCGTGAACGGAAAAGTTGTGTTCTAGTCGGAGAGAGAACCACTGTGTAATTATATGGAACATTATATCTCAGTCGGAGTTTATAGTTCGGCTGAGATATAAATATGTGTTTATTGAGATGGATTCTCAATAAAGTTGATGAAAAAATATCAATAAGTATAAAATCCAAAAACCTTTGTTGACGATAAAAAAAGGTGATGCTAAAATAACCGGCGTTAGAAAATACTAATAATGTTTATGTAGTGCTATGTAAAGTTGCAGATATATAAAAGTGATTAGTGAAACTAACCCCGGTTTTTTAGTTTTTTAGAATAAAAACAGCAAGGAGGATTTTATATTTTATGAAAAGAAAGAAGATTTCGGCAAAAGTATGGGCTTCTATCATGGCAGCAGCTATGGTAATGAGCACCTGCCCGACAGCAGCATTTGCAGTAACTGCTGATAAAGTTGCAGCAGACGGAACCTATACAGCTACCAAGCATGTTTACAAAACAGCTGAGGATGCAGAGGATGATTGGAATGAGTATGATGTGGAAGTCACAGTATCCGTAGAGGATGGAAAAATCTCTGATATTACAGCCACACCGAAAAATGGCTATGTGGAAGCTGACAACAGCAGCTATTTCAATAAAGCTTATAATAAGTCAAAAGGAATCCAGACATTACTAAAAGGCAAAGATGCAACAGAAGATACCATCAACGGATGGTCTACGGTATCCGGAGCTACCCGTACTTCCACAGCCATCAAAGAGGCAGCACTGGAAGCAATCCAGAGTGCTCAGGAAGCATCAAATACTCAGGAAGCGTATGTGCTGATGAATATTCCATATGCTGATTTTTATGCAGCAGAAGGAGATGCTGTTTCTTCTGCAACAAAAATGAAAACCAGGGCATCACTTGCAGCAGGTTCTTATCATGTAAACAGTGATGGATCGGATATCAGTGGAATTACTTTTCCGGTAAAAGTCAGTGATTTGTCTGCTTTGACTGGAAAATATACGCAGATTACAGATGAAAGTAAAGTAGATATTATAACCAGCATCAAAGGAAAAGAGACTACGACAACTTACAGTGGCAAAGATGCTTTATTTGAAAGTGGAAATTATTCATACTATGTATTATCTGGGACACCATCTTACTATAAAGAGCTGACTGTAAATGAAGACGGTTCTTTCAGTTTTGGAACAGTAAAAGGCACAGAAGCAACAACACTGACAGATGTGACAAGTGATTTTTCTACTTCTTCCAGATATGGCGATTATCAGTTAAACCTGGATGGACTTCCGGATACAATCAATACAGTCTATGGTGTCACAATCAGTACAAAAGAAGGTGACAGTTATGGATTACGTCATGTAGAAAATATTTGGAGAAAAACAGAACTTGCATGGAGCACAGGATTTGTAACAGAAGCTCATGGAAGTAAGCTTTCTTATGAGGATTATGTATCTATGATGGGGCAGACAATCAATAAAGTGACCTATTATACAGATGCAGGTGTTTATGAGATTCCAATGAACCAGTATGTTCCGGTGAAATTTGCAAATACGATATCTGTTGAAAATGCATCTGCAGATGCAGGAAAGACAACAGTTACAATTACTGGTCTCCCGGATGATTACAATGCTCAGTATAGCGTAGAAGGATTAAAAAATGTAGATGTTAAAAATGGAACATTAACATTTGACAAAGATTCAGCTGTTCCAGGACAGTATACATTGTGTGTTACAGATAAAAATGCAAAATATGCGGAACTGTCTGCAAGTTTTGAACTGACGACAGATAAAGCAGTAGTTGCATATGATAATGCAAGTGACAGTCTGGTTGCGGCAGAAGGAGCTTCAGCAGATGAAGTAAAATCTTACATTAAAAATATAAAAACAGTAACTGTTAATGGAAAATCTTACAATGCCTCCGGAAAAGGTTCTGTAAAAATTATTAATGAAGATGGAACGTTGAATGAGGATGCAGCTCCATTTAAAGACGCAAAAGCAGGAACTGAATTTGAAATTTCTGTAAAGGCAACTGGATATGCAACTGATTTTTCTTTTACCTATGTAGCACCTGAATATACTTATGTCTACGCATCTGTTCCTTACGCTGAGTACTATGCGAATGAGGATGTACAGAATGCAGGATCAGCAGCATCTTCTGATGTAATGGATACAAACGGAGAATATGATAAGGGTGCGTTTGATACTGTAACCCGTGCAACAGCAAACCATGGTCTGCACAGAGGAAGTTTTCAGCAGGATGTCGTAATTTATGACACTGACGGAAATGCTTATGAGCCGATTTCCTGGACCGATGGAAATACAGCGGTTCTGGCAGATGGAAAGACACTGGTAAAAGCATCTGACAGAGCAACAGGCATCACGACCTTAACAGTTGATGGAAAAACAAGTACATATGACCATTATGTGATCAAAGGTATCAAATATGTTCCTGTGAAAGTGAAATCAAAAAATCTGGAAGCATTCAAAGCAGCATACAATGTAACAGAAAATGGAGCGACACTGTCCGGTGGATACTCCGAGAATAACCTGAATAGTTATACAGCGGTTGCAGATGTAAACGAAAATACAAAAGGTCTGAAGACGGTTTCACTGAATGCAGATGGTACATTCAGCTTCAGTGCAGCACAGACAGGTACAACATCCGGATTAAAAGATACAGAACTGAAAACAGCAGATGTAGCAAACATGGGGGTTGAAGTAGTAGACAGCAGTAAGTTTGGTGATTTCATTCGTGTGGATCTGACAAAGAATTATGGAGATCTTGGTTCTGCAATGCAGTCCGTAGAGTGGACTTACTATGGAACCGGTGATACAGCACTTGCAACTTACGGAACAAAATTTGTAGCAGATAACTGGATGCACAAATCCATGGGAATTCAGCTGGGGCTGACAGATTCTCTGAGATGCCAGCTTCCGCAGGGAACAGATGGAACCGGCAAATGGGTACTTACAATCCATGCACTTGGTTATACGGATACAAAAGTAGAAGTCAATGTGACAGCAGATGACATCCATGTTGCAACACCAGTCAGCGATACAAGCAAACTGGAAGCAGCAATCAAAGCAGCAGAGGCACTGAATAAAGAAGATTACACAGAAGAGTCCTGGAGCAATCTGGAAGCTGAATTAGCCGAGGCAAAAGAAGATCTGGCAACGGTTCCGACAGGAAAGACAAGCCAGGAGAGTATTGATGAGTCAACGGCACATCTGAATGCAGCAATTGCAGAACTGGAGAAATTAAACAAATTCACAGGTCTTGCAAATGAAGCAGCAGCTGACGGCAACTGGTATTACTACACAAACGGTGATGTAGACGAAGAGATGACAGGTCTTGCACAGAATGTAAACGGATGGTTCTATGTAAAAGACGGTAAAGTAGATTTTTCCTACACAGGTCTCGTACAGAATGAGTCCGGCTGGTGGTATGTACAGAACGGTGCGATCAGCTTCGCAGCAACAGGCCTTGTATATGACAGCAACTATGGCTGGTGGTATGTAAACGGAAGTGCCATCGACTTTAATTACACTGGTCTTGTAAACGACAGCACTTATGGCTGGTGGTATGTAACAGGCGGAGCAGTAAACTTCGGTTACACAGGCCTTGTATACGACAGCAACTACGGCTGGTGGTATGTAACAGGCGGAACAGTAAACTTCGGCTACACAGGACTTGTATATGACAGCAACTACGGCTGGTGGTATGTAGAAGGCGGCGCAATTAACTTTGGTTACAACAGCCTTGTACCGTATGCCGGAAGCTGGTGGAAAGTAACAGGCGGTATGGTAGACTTCGGTTTCACAGGTGTTGTAAATTACTACGGCACAAACTACCGTGTTGTAAACGGACAGGTTCAGTTTTAAGCGCTGAATTTTAAGGGGAAGTTTTAACATAAAATCCGATCCGATTGTGTTTGCATGCAGTCTGGATAGAAACATATGACGCAAATGATTTAAGATACTGCGGGAATATCGGTGAAATCCGGTTCCCGCAGTATTTTTTGCCCTTTTTGTGAATGCCCGGCAGAGAAGTATTGAGAAAAATTCCCATTGAGATTCATTGACAAAATTTACCGGATTCGATAATATAACACTGTTATATAACGATGTTATATTAAGCGAAAGACAACAGCGGTGTATATAGTCTATAAGAAAGATCACAGAGAAACGCAGAAAGGAGGCGCGGTTGGTTATGGAAGAGAATGCGACACTTGGAAAAATCCGGGAAGCGGCAAAGCAGGAGTTTCTTGAAAAAGGGTTTCAGGGAGCGTCCCTGCGGACGATTGCAAAGAGTGCCGGTGTGACCACGGGAGCGTTGTATGGCTATTTTTCTAATAAGGAAGCATTGTTTGCGGCACTGGTGGAGGAACATGCGGCGGCTGTCATGGGCTGTTTTATGCAGGCACAGGACGACTTTGAACAGCTCCCGGGAGAACAGCAGAGCGAACAGATGTCAGAGGCGTCCGGAGAATGTATGGAGTGGTGCACGGATTACATGTATGATCATTACGATGCGTTCAAACTGATCCTGTGCTGTTCAGAGGGAACGCCGTATGCCAATTTTATCCATAATATGGTGGAAGTTGAGGTGGAATCCACCTTTAAATTTATCGATCAGATGCACCGGATCGGAAAGAAGATCAATGATATTGATCCACAGGTGTGCCATATGATCGCCAGCGGAATGTTTGGCAGTATGTTTGAGCTGATCGTTCATGACATTCCACGGGAGAAAGTACATACTTATGTGCGGCAGCTTCGGGAGTTTTATACCGCAGGATGGACAAAATTGTTTGGATTCGCAGAGGAAGCATCCTAGAGGATAAGCGGTGTGATGCAATCCATATTTTTTATAAGATAGTTAGCTGTTTCTAATAAAAATCATTGATTACTAAGGGAGGGATTTCATTGAAGAAAGAAAAGAAACCGTCAAGTCTGCAGCGGCTGATGGGATATGCGGGATCTTACTGTTATCTGACTTACGCATCCTGGGTGCTGTCTGCATTGAGTGCCGTGCTTGCGCTGTTTCCGTTTGTATTTATCTGGCGGATCATCCGGGAGGTATTGGAAGTGATGCCGGATTACGGCAAAGCGCAGCACATCAGTTTTAACGGCTGGATGGCGGTGCTGTTTGCACTGATCTCCATGCTGATCTATATCTGCGTGCTGTTTTGTTCCCACAAGGCGGCTTTCCGGGTGCAGGCAAATCTGCGCAAGGAGATGATACATCACATTGTGGAGCTTCCCATCGGATTTACCGGTGAATACGGAAGCGGCAGGCTGCGCAAGATCGTAAATGAGACCAGCGCATCCACGGAGACGTATCTGGCACATCAGCTGCCGGACAAGGCAGGCGCACTGGTGACACCGGTGGCACTGCTGATCCTGCTGCTGGTATTTGACTGGCGGCTGGGGCTGCTGAGCCTGCTTCCGGTTGTGGGCGCTTTCCTGGTGATGAGTTCCATGACAGGCAAAGAAATGCAGCGCAAGATGAAAGAGTATCAGGATTCCCTGGAAAATATGTCCAACGAGGCAGTCGAATATGTCCGCGGAATCCCGGTGGTAAAGACCTTCGGACAGTCCGTATTTTCCTTCCGGAGATTTCGGGAGGCCATCGACAACTATCAGAAATGGGTCATTTCCTATACAAAGGATCTGCGTCTGCCGATGATGGGCTATATGACCATGATCAATGCGGTATTTGCCTTCCTGATCGCAGGTGCCATGTTCTTTACCAGAGACAGTGTGACACCGGAATTTTTCCTGAATCTGATGTTTTACATCATTCTGACACCGATCATCACGGTGACACTGAACAAGATCATGTATTCCAGTGAAAATGAGATGGTGGTGGCAGATGCCCTGCAGCGGATGGACGGCATCCTGCAAAGCGCACCGCTGACTCAGAGCAGTCAGCCGAGACAGCCGGAGGATGCTTCCGTGACCTTTGACCATGTGACCTTCGCCTATGACAATACACAGAAAAATGCACTGGAGGATGTGAGCCTGCAGATTCCGGCGGGAAGCCATGTGGCACTGGTGGGACCTTCCGGAAGCGGAAAATCCACCCTGGCAAGTCTGATCGCCCGCTTTCATGATGCCTCTGCCGGTGAAGTGCGGATCGGAAATGTGCCGGTGAAGGAGATCGCTGAAAAACAGCTGATGGATACGGTGTCTTTTGTATTCCAGGATTCAAAACTGCTGAAAATGTCCATTCTGGACAATGTACGTCTGGGAAGACCGGAGGCCACCAGAGAAGAGGTGCTTCAGGCACTGCATGAAGCCCAGTGCGATGACATCCTGGCGAAGTTCCCGGAGGGCGTGGACACCGTGATCGGTGCAAAAGGCGTGTATGTGTCCGGCGGTGAGGCACAGCGTATCTCCATTGCCCGTGCCATGCTGAAAAATGCGTCCATCCTGATTCTGGATGAGGCAACGGCTTTCGCGGATCCGGACAATGAAGTGCGGGTGCAGCAGGCGTTTGCAAAACTTTCTCAGGGAAAGACGCTGATCATGATCGCACACCGGCTTTCTACGGTGGTCAATGCGGACTGCATCTATGTGATCCGGGACGGCAGTGTGGACGCGCAGGGAACCCATGAGGAACTGCTGGCGCAGCAGGGACTGTATGCCGATATGTGGACAGAGTACAATCAGGCGGCAAAATGGAAAGTAGGTGAACCGAATGCTTAACTATTTACAACATAAATATGCATTGTCGGAAAAAGGTGCAAAGGACATGTGCAAAGCTTTTGCGGCATGCACGCTGAGTTACCTGGTTCTGATGCTTCCGGTCATGATGTTGATGTTTCTGGTGCGGGATCTGCTGGAGCATGGAACACTGGCAGGCAGAGGCGCATTTTATGCGGTGGGGATCATCATCTGCCTGGCCCTGATCTTTGGCGTGACAGCGATCCAGTACAATGCGACATTTTTTGCTACTTATGAGGAAAGCGGTGTGCGCCGCATTACCCTGGCAGAAAAACTGCGGAAGCTTCCACTGTCCTTCTTCGGGAAAAAAGATCTGGCGGATCTGACCAGCGTGATCATGGCGGATGGTGCGACACTGGAGACTGCCTGCTCCCACTGGATCCCGGAGTTGGTCGGCTCTTTTATATCCACGTTCCTTATTGCCATCGCGCTTTTCGTATTTGACTGGAGACTGGCCATCGCCAGTCTGTGGGTGCTGCCGGTGTCCTTCGGGATCGTGCTGTGTTCTTCCGGTGTGATGCGCAGAAAACTGGAGAAACAGCAGGAAGTAAAGATGACCTGTGCAGACGGTATTCAGGAGTGTCTGGAGACGCTGCGTGACCTGAAGGCAAACAACGCCCAGGAGCGTTATTTGAAAGAACTGGATCAGAAGATCGATGCGGTGGAACATCAGACCTGGATCACTGAGATGGGAAATGCGGTATTTAACGGTTCTGCCCGTCTGGTGCTGAAGTTCGGCATGGCCACCACAGCGCTGGTGGGGGGCATTCTGCTGGCAGGCGGAAAATTGGATGTGCTGAATTATTTCGTAGCACTGATCGTAGTATCAAGGATCTACGACCCGCTGACCACGTCCCTGGATAATCTGACGGCGATCCTGGCGACAGATATTCCGTGCAAACGTATGGACGAGATCCTTTCCGGTGAGGAACAGACCGGTGTGGAGACTTTGTCCAACCAGGGCTGCGATATCCGTTTTGACCATGTGGCTTTTTCCTATCACAAAGGTGAACCCGTGCTGCAGGATGTATCCTTTACCGCAAAACAGGGGGAAGTAACGGCACTGATTGGACCTTCCGGCGGCGGAAAGACGACGATCTCCCGGCTGGCGGCAAGATTCTGGGATGTGGATGGCGGCACCATTACCGTGGGCGGCATGGATGTGTCAAAGGTGGATCCGGAGACGCTGATGTCTCTGTACTCTATTGTTTTTCAGGATGTGACGCTCTTTAACAACACGATCATGGAAAACATCCGCATCGGCAAAAAAGATGCCACGGATGAAGAAGTGCTTGCGGCAGCCCGTCTGGCGCACTGTGATGAATTTGCGGAAAAACTACCGGAAGGCTATCAGACCATGATCGGAGAAAACGGCAGTGCACTGTCCGGCGGCGAGCGGCAGCGTATCTCCATTGCCCGTGCCTTTTTAAAGGATGCGCCGATCATCCTGCTGGACGAGGCATCTTCCTCTCTGGATGTGGAAAATGAGTCTCTGATCCAGGCATCTCTGTCAAAACTGATCCAGAACAAGACGGTTCTGATCATTGCACACCGGATGCGTACCGTGGCAGGCGCTGACCGCATTGTTGTGTTAAAAGACGGCTATGTGGCACAGAACGGAAGTCCGGCGCAGCTTGCTAAAGAGGACGGCATTTACCGGGAAATGATCCGGGCACAGCAGCAGTCGGAGAACTGGCAGATTTAACAAAAGCTAGCAAGAATTCTCCTTCCTCCACAGGTGGGAGATGAATTGCAGAAAAAATAAACAGAACACTTGTTCTGTCCTGCAAAATGGAGTATACTATAATCAGTCGAAAGAATAGAAAGAACTGATTATATGGATAAAATGGACCATAATGCACATTCAGTATATTTGATGTATTATCATCTGATCATGGTTGTAAAATACCGAAGAAAAGTAATAGATGATCCGATTTCGGAACGTGCAAAAGAAATCTGGGAACGTATTGCACCTGATTACGGAATCACACTGGAAGAATGGAATCATGATGTTGATCATGTGCATGTTATGTTTCGGGCACAGCCAAGATCAGAACTCAGTAAATTTATCAATGCGTATAAAAGTGCAAGCAGCCGTTTGTTAAAAAAGGAATATCCACAGATTAGGGAAAGACTTTGGAAGGAAGCATTCTGGAGCCAAAGTTTCTGTCTGTTGACAGCGGGTGAGGCACCGATTGATGTTATCCGTAATTATATCGAGACGCAGGGAGAGAAAAAAAGATGAATATAGCTTACCGTTTTCGTATATATCCAAACAGAGAACAGGAAGTTCTGCTCGCAAAAACATTTGGCTGCTGTCGTTTTTTATATAATCAGATGTTGAATGATAAGATACGGGAATATGAAGCATCGAAAAAAATGCTGCGAAATACACCGGCGTTGTATAAAAAAGCATATCCATTTTTGAAAGAAGTGGATTCCCTGGCA
>JALESO010000085.1 GCA_022781925.1 Lachnospiraceae bacterium | reverse complement strand
TGACTTTCGTCTCTGCTTTGTTCTCTCGAACTCATTTAAATGCGAATTGCTTCGCTTTTCTCAATGAATCTTTCAAGGTTATTTCACTGTTCAGTTATCAAAGTTCTTTGTTCGTTGCCGTTCAGCAACTTTTATATCTTATCAGATGTCCAAGTGCTTGTCAACAACTTTTTCAACTTTTTCAAAGTTATTTGTTTTTGTTGTGTCACTCACGCGACAGCTTTTATATATTATCATAGGCTTTTGCGCTTGTCAACAACTTTTTTAACTTTTTTCAATTTTATTTCTCAGCCCTGTTTTTAAGGCAAAAAAATAACGGAGAAAGAGGGATTTGAACCCTCGCGCCGCGCGAACGACCTACACCCTTAGCAGGGGCGCCTCTTCAGCCTCTTGAGTATTTCTCCATATTTTTTATAAAATTGATGCGCCGTAACGCTTTATCTACTATACAAGACCTTTCTGTTTTTGTCAATAGGTTTTTCTAACTTTTTTCATTTTTCAGCTTCTTTGTTACAGGACCAGATTCACCGCCCTGCAAACGCTCTTTTAAAAAGGTATTTCGCGTTGTGACTGTCACGTTTCTGACCGCATAGGACAGGGCTTTTCTGGTTCCTACGATAACCAGAACCTTTTTCGCCCGGGTAATCCCTGTATAGATCAGGTTACGCTGCAGCATGACATAATGGTTCATCAGGACAGGCATGACCACGATCGGATATTCGGATCCCTGCGCTTTATGTATCGTGGTGGCATAAGCATGCACCAGTTCGTCCAGCTCCGATGCTTCATATTCTATGATATGCTGGTCAAAGTTCACTTTCAGCATCCGTTCCTGCATATCCACGGATTCCACGGTTCCGATATCTCCGTTAAAGATTTCTTTTTCATAATTATTGCGGATCTGCATGACTTTATCCCCGGCACGGAACAGGTATCCGCCCCGGCGCAGACCATCCCCCTGCGGATTCAACGCGTCCTGCAAAGCCTGATTCAGATTCGTCGCACCCACGATTCCTTTCTGCATCGGTGTCAACACCTGGATATGATTCCATGGGGTTTTGTAATACCGCGGCAGGTTATTTTTCACCAGACGGACGATCTCATTTACCGCTTCCTCCGGATCTTCTTTTTCTATATAGAAGAAGTCCGTGTTTTTGCCATTGGAAATATCCGGAAATCTGCCCTCATTGATGGCATGGGCATTCATAATGATCCGGCTACTCTGTGCCTGACGGAATATCCTGGTCAGGCGGACTACCGGGAACACCTCAGAATCTATAATGTCCCGCAGTACATTTCCTGCACCGACGGAAGGAAGCTGGTCGATATCTCCCACCAGGATCAGACGCATTCCCTCCGGAATCGCCTTAAGCAATGCGTTCATGAGTATCATGTCGATCATGGAGCACTCATCAATGATCAGCACATCTCCCTCCAGGGGATTGTCCTCATTTTTCTGATACCCCTCCGGCGGTTTGCACTCCAGCAGACGGTGAATCGTCTTTGCCTCCAGTCCGGTAGCTTCCGTCATACGCTTGGCGGCACGTCCCGTAGGCGCTGCCAGCAGGATTTTCAATCCAAAGGCACGATATGCCGTGATGATTCCCTGGGTGGTGGTGGTCTTGCCGGTTCCAGGTCCGCCGGTCAGTACCATGACCTTGGAAACGGCTGCCTTTCGGATGGCATCTGCCTGTATCTCATCATACTCCATATTTACTTTTTCCTGGATACGGCCTACATCAATGGACAGACTCTCATTCCCGGTCTTTTGGCGGGCATCCATCAGTGCATGCCACAGACGGTCTGCTGCCGGTGCCTGCGCCAGACGCTTTAACTTGCCTGCCACACCTACTTCCGCATAGTAAAATGCCGGCAGATAGATTGCTTTTATCTCTGTCTCATCTTTTTTGTAATCCACGGTCTCACAAATAAGATCCTGATCTACGATCATCTGATCCAGTGTCATCACAATGCTGGATTCTTCCGCTTCCAGCAATTCTGCTGCTTTTGCGATCAGCTGTTCCTTATATGCAAACACATGGCCTTCGTCTGCCAGATTGCTCAGTGTATACATGATACCACTGCGCAGACGGACATATTCCTCTTTTGCAAAACCAAGCTTCTGCGCGATGCCGTCCGCTGTCTTAAATCCAATGCCCCAGATATCATCCGCCATCTGAAAAGGATTTTCCTTCATTTTTTCCAGACTTTCATTTCCGTACTGGCGGTAAATTTTTGCCGCAAAGGACGTGCTGACACCATGATCCTGCAGAAAAAGCATGACATTCTTGATCTCTTTCTGCCGTTCCCAGCTATCCCGGATCATCTGGATCCGCTTCTTTCCGATGCCATCCACTTCCTGCAGCCGTGAAATGTCTGTCTCAATCACTTCCAGCGTCTCTGTGCCAAACTTGGCCACGATCTTTTTCGCATACTTCGGACCAACTCCTTTGATCAGGCCGGAACCGAGATATTTTTCAATGCCAAACACGGTCGCAGGAAGCGTCTCCTCCCAGCTCTCCGCCACAAACTGTCTGCCATAACGGCTGTCCACCTTCCAGTTGCCATAGATCAGCAGCACGGATCCCACATTGACATCCAGCAGGCTGCCAATGACCGTCACCAGTTCTTTATAATTTTTCACGGCACATTTGAGTACCGTGTAGCCATTTTTCGGATTCTGATAGGTGATGCGCTCCACTACACCACGGATTTTTACCGTAAAATGCTGTGGTTTCTGCTGCACTACGATTCCATCCGACTGTGCGTTTTCGTTCTGCACCGTATGTTTTTCCGCCGAATGATTAACGGAATCTTCCGACCTCTGACCTGCATTTTCATTCGCTGCCTGCGCCGCCTTTTTTCTGGCTGCCTCCAGGCGCTTCTGATGTGCCTCGCGCATCTCTGCCACCATGCACTCATATACTTTCTGATTCATGTAACAGTCATTCAGTGCACGATGTGCCCCCTCAGAAGAAATTCCATAATATTCCGCAAGATCCACCAGCCGGTGATGCTCCAGCTTCGGCAGATGTTTTCGCGCCACCTGCAATGTGTCCACATAATTATTCTGCGGGATTTCCCCAAAGTACAGCTCTGCATCCCGCCAGATAAACTTCATGTCGAACCGCGCAATGTTGTGTCCCACCAGAACAAGTCCTTCCGCAAAATCCAGAAATTCTGCCAGAACCTGCGAAAACGCCGGTGCCTCCGCAACCATTTCATTTGTGATTCCATTCACTTTCGTCGCCCCAAATGGAATCTTCCGGCCCGGATTCACCAGCGTATTAAATTCATCCACCACGCTGCCACCTCTGACCTTTAACGCGGAAATCTCAATCACTTCATCGTAATTTGGCGAAATTCCCGTGGTCTCAAGGTCAAAAATGACATAGTCCGGTGTGTATTTGTTGATCAGAATTCCTTTCTGCGTGGACATGATATCACTACTTTCTGATTTAACATATATTTACTAGCTTACCTCACTTTTTCATTCCCATCTCTGCAATTTTAACAGATGATAATTACAACAGAAAATTGATACTCACCGCAAATATAAATATGTTACTTATATCTGATATATGTTAAAAACCTTTTTTCGTATCTTATCACATCCATTTTTAAAGTACAATCCATATACCAAGCACATCATGGACGAGTGCACCTATGCGAAACACATTATTTTATCGTTACCTTTCATTCCAAGCTCGCGGCTTGTAGAAACATGTATCTCAACTCATACTGAAGTAAATCACAAACGTCCTTCTGATTAATACCGATTTGTTCTACCCTTTCTCATGCACACCTTCTTGCCCTTCGGACAAGAAGTATCCCTCGCTTTCAGCTCGGTCAATTCAGATTTTCCGAATGGTCGATCAGCATTTTTGCAGCATCGAGATGACCGGCATAAAAGTCATCTTTGGAAATACGGTAAATTCCAAGTTTTCCTGCATCCTTATCGTATATTTCTGCGATATAAGTGTCTCCCGTCTCAGACAGTAAACGGCATGTCGCTGTGTATCCATCTTCATAAAGGACTTTATGTTCACCCGTGGCCAGATCCCAGACTTTCATCTGAATATCAGCACCATAGGTATCTGATACTGCATTTGCATAAATGAGCTTGCTGGTATCATGGATGCCGCTTCCATCCGGCTCGTCACAATCCAGTAAAAAGTATCCATTCGACTCGTTAAATAGTTTCTGTGGTTCTTCTTTCAGATTCCAACGCCAGACCGTGATATTCCGCTCGACCAGATGTCCGTCCTGCGCCTGCATTTCATCGGAATAGAAGATCAGATCACCTTCATACCATCCCAGCGTATGATATGGAATATGGTTGATGACTTCGGATCCGGTATCGCATTTTTCACAGGTTCCCTGCAGTAAAACATCCTGTGCACCGGTGGCACGATCTACTTTTAAAACCTCATAGTAGCTGTCGCTCATGGTATCCGGTGTCTCCATTTTTGTAATGATCAGCGTGTCTTCTGAAATCAGAGAAAGCTGCAATTTCGTCTCAAGTTCCGGGCCTTCTGCCTGTGCCAGAACGGTGCGTTCACCGGTGGTCAGATCCACACTGACAATCTGGCTGATCACATCCTTCATTTCTATCTCAACCGGCTCGGATTCCTCATTGATATCTGTCACACATTCCCCTTTTTCATAATTTACTTTCAGATATGCTTTTCCATAAGCATAATACACATCCTCACAGGTAAAATCATATGTATTTTCGGTTTCATCCGTACCTTCACTTTTTACGATCGCTGTTTCTGAATCAGTCTTATCACCAGATTTCTGCTCCGGTTCCTGCTTTAAATCAGTCTCATCACCAAATTTCTGTTCCAGTTCCTGTTTTGTCTCCTCATCAAAGGAAAACGTAGTCAGTGTCTTTCGTTCCGTACCGTTCATCTCCATCTGAAGCAGGTCATAACTGTTGTTCACATAATCCTTACGCAATGCATAAAGTTTCCCTTTATAAACACCCATGCCACTGAAATTCACCGCAAATGCCCCACAGTCGGAATCATTATGCAGACACATGGAACGCCCGCACAGATAGCTGCTTTTCCCAGTCTCATAGTCCAGATATTTCATAAAACCATGATCCACATAATAGATGCCGGTCTGATCAATATCGAGATCATAAGAACCATCCCCATCAGAACCTTTTACCACATCGTCTGTATCCGCTGAAAGATTTATCTTTCTGATACTCTGCTGATTTTTCGCCTGAACATAAGAAGTAAACAACATACCAAGTGAAACTGCCATGATCAATGCGCAAATACCCAATGTTTTCTTTTTCGTCATTCCGTTCCCTCCTTTACTGCTGCACAATGGCACGATAGATCTGCTTCAGCTCCTGCATCTTGACATCTCCGGACAATGTCATCCGGTTTCCGTTTTCCTGCTGCCATTCCATGCTGTTATTGTCATTTTCATGGATTTCCCAATAAGTGCCATACTGTCCGGTTCTTTTTTGGATGGTTCCCTCTGCCGTCAGCATGCTCTCCGTCTGATCTTCCCCGGCGATCTGTATCAGCCATATCGTCTGACCTTCTGCGTCTGTAAAACTGTACCTTCTGCACTGATCTGATAATTCCTCAATCGTTCTCAGCTTCACATCATCCGGCAGATCTGAAAAATCAAGATCCTGCACTTCGGCCGACACCGGTTTCTGCCAGACAACAGATGCAACCTGCATATAAATGTGGTGGAATGCCGCCTGCACATTTGCATTTGTGCCAAGCACCAGAACGCAGACTGCCAGTGCGGCTGCCGCTGCCAGCATTTTTCTTCTGTGCGATACTGCATGCAGCCCCTTATTTCCTTTGCATTTCACTCTGCCCCGCTTCCTGTTCGCAGGCAGATTTCTTATTGTATCCTGTTCCTGCGTATGCTGCCTGGATTCCATTGAAACATTTCCATATGTTTCTGCTTCCAGCACATAGTGGTCGTCGATCCATGTCATTGCCCGAAACAATTTTCCTTTTTCGTCCATGTCTGTCTCCTTTCTTCCTCTCCAACTGTCCTACACATAAATGTCTTCTTTCTCCAGATATTTCTTTAGCTTCTTACGGAGCCGCCCCAGCTTCACAGAAATATGATTTTTGCTGTATCCAAAATTTTTCGCCAGTTCTTCTACTGAATCCGCATACCAGTAACGCCGCACAAACAAAATCCTGCTTTCCCTGTCCAGTGTTTCCAGGAACTGATTCATGATTTCTGCCAGTTCCAGCTCGTCATACTCATTTTTCGCCGGTGGCAGACACGCATCCAGTTCTTCCTGTATCGACACGGTCGTTCCGTGCCGTTTCTGTGAAGTGTGATATTCCAGCTTTTTCAATGCCACATTTCTGGCAATCTTACAGATGTACGCCTGCAACGACTGCGGCCGCTGCGGTGGAATCGTGTTCCACACACCCAGGTATACATCATTCATACACTCTCTGGTGTCTTCCCTATCCTGATTTAAAATCTGACGGATGATCCTGCTGCATAATTTTCCGTAAGCCGCTTCCATATCTGTAAAAACATCTTCAGACCGTGCAAACAGCTTTTCTATCATTTGTTGTTCCTGAAGTTTTTTCTGCATTTCCTTCTCTTGTACTTCTCTGTATTTCACGAACGCGCCCTCATTAAAACTTTACTTCGAAGGACAATCATCACTTTTCCATATGCAATGTGCCCTTTCACTCTATAAGTACGATTCTATATGAAAAAATGACAGAAATGGGAGAATCTTTTCCTGGCAGGCAACTTTAGATACAGAAATCGGGTCATCTTTTCCTGGCAGGCGATTGTTAGCCGCCGGGACAAGATGACCCGATTTCGTACGTCCTATTATATATTAAAAACGAAAAATTTATTCATATCTCAGCGCATCGATAACTTCCATCTTTGCTGCTTTTTTCGCCGGATATGATCCGAAGAACACACCGATCAACATGGAGAAGCATACAGAAAGTACGATTGCCAGTACCGACGGATGCACATTCATGATGATATACCCCGCATAATCGCTGTAATAGCTGTTGATGACAAGCATTGCTACTTTTCCGAGAATGAATCCAAACAGGATTCCAAGCAAAATTCCAATGATTCCACCGATCAGACACAGCACCACGGACTCGATGAGAAACTGTTGCTTAATAGCTTTATTTTTTGCACCCAAGGCTTTTCGGATACCGATCTCCTTTGTCCGCTCAGTGATGGACACCAGCATGATATTCATAACGCCGACACCACCAACGATCAGGGAAATGGCTGCGATAAAGGAAATCGCCACAGTTACTACGTTTATGACAGTGTTGATGATTCCCATATCAGAAGACATATTGTATGTGGTTACTTCCCATTTCTCGTTGTTTGCGTATTTATCTGCAAAAAAGTTCTGGATATCCGCATCTGCCTGATTGACATCCGCACCTGTTTTCAGCAGAATACTGATATAACTGTAACCGCTGGTTGACTCCTGCGGGTTCAGCTTGTTTGCGGTAGTCGCCGGAATATACATTGTCGTGCTGCGGTCTTTTTCCGGAATCGTCGTATCCTGTTTGCCAAAAATTGCGGCACTGTACTCGTATACACCTACTACGGTAAATTCATAGGAATAACCGTCGCTTCCGTTATAAATGATCTGCTGACCAATCGGATCCTCATCACCAAAATAATAAGAAGCCATGGTATCTGACACAAGGCAGACACGTTTTTCTTTTTTCTGGTCCTGCGCGGTCAGATTGCGTCCGCGGTAAATATTAAGTTTCATATATTCCAGCTGCTCTTTTGTGGTTCCGGTAGCATCCACATTCGCATATTTGTCGCTGTTTTTATAGATCTGGCCACTGCCAAGATAAGCGGAAATACCAAAACCTGCAATTTCATCCGGATAAGTCTCCTTCAGTTCATCCAGCATGTCCTGGGTAATATAATCATCGTCCGTCATATCCGGATACTCCCAGTTCTCCCAGTCGGCATCATCCACCGGGGTAATCGCATCCACGCTGGCGCTGATGCTGTTGCCACCAATGGAATTTAAAGTGGCATTCAACGTTGATTTGATGGATGTTCCGATGGTGGTAATCGTAATAACTGCGGAAATACCAATGATAATTCCAAGCATGGTCAGCAGGGAACGCATTTTATTGGAAAGAAGGTTTTGAAAGGCTTCTTTGATATTCTCTATCAGCATATCGTCCCTCCTTCCATGTGAGCAGATATATTGTCACCGGCACTTATTTTATTGTCATTTTGCATACTGGAACTATCATTCATTATGTGATTCTCTGATATATTACTGCGATTTTCCATCTTTCTGCTGTCGGACACGATCATACCGTCATTGATGGTGACGATGCGCTCTGTCTCTGCTGCCAGCTCTCTGGAATGCGTGATCAGAACCACCGTTTTTCCCTGCTCCTCATGAAGCTTATGAAAAATATCCATGATCATGTGCCCGGTCTGGGAATCCAGTGCACCCGTAGGCTCATCCGCCAGAATAATGGACGGATTGTTGATCATTGCCCGGGCAATGGCGATGCGCTGCTTCTGTCCGCCGGACAGCTCATTCGGGCGATGGGTGGCACGGTCTGCCATTCCTACCAGTTCCAGCATCTGCATGCCGATTTCCTTTGCATTTTTCGGACGATGTTCACTGTACATCAAAGGCAGGGTTACATTTTTTAACGCATTGGCTCTGGGAATCAGATTAAAGTTCTGAAACACAAAGCCTATTTTTTCATTCCGCATGACACTTCGCACGGTGTCATCCATGCTGTTGACATCCTCGCCTTCCAGAAAATAATTGCCGGAAGTCTGTTGGTCCAGAATGCCCATAATATTCATCAGCGTACTTTTTCCGGAACCGGATTCTCCTACGATGGAGACAAACTCGCCACGTTTTACATCCAGATTGATGCCGTGAAGAATCTCCAGTTCATTTGGCTGACCGATGTAATATGTTTTTACGATCTGTTCCATGCGGATCATAATTTCATTTGACATGTATCAAAACCTCCATGATTAATCCGCAACTACTTCGGAACTTACGCTTGTGGAAGAACCTGCGCTTGCGGAACCGGCATCCGCGTTTTCACTGTCGTCACTGCCAATTTCACCGGTAAAGGTATCGCCTTCGGAAATGGAATAATCCATGATGACATAATCCCCCACTTTCAGATCTCCACCGGTCACTTCAGTGTAATAGTTCACTTCTTCACCAACGGTAATATTTTTCTTGACGGCTGTATAAGTTCCGTCACCGTTATCTTCCGCACAAAGTACATAGTCTTTGCCGTCCTCATCCTGCTGCACCAGATCATACGGTACGGACAGCACATTTTCACGGTCCGTCAGTACGACTTTCGCTTTTGCACTCATGCCGCTGATCAGATCACAGTGATCCAGCTTGATCTGTACGGAAAATCCGCCGGTGTTGGAAGTGCCGGAAGTCTCCTGACCAGTCTGCTCAGAGGATGGATTGGAAGCATTGTATACTTTTACTACTTTGATGATCTCACCATTGATCTCCTGATCATCCAGGGCATCGGAAGTAACGATGGCTTTCATGCCTTCCTGCAGTTTCAAGATATCCTTCTCCGTCACGCTGGCATTCACGATCAGATCCGTGTTATTTTCCACGGTCACCAGTGTGCTGTTCGGTGTATTCACATCACCTACGGAAATATTGACAGCCGTAACGATACCTTCACTCTTGCTTGTGATGGTGCAATCTTCCAGCTGTTTCTTCAGCTGATCTAACTGTGTCTGTGTATCACTGTCATCAGTCTGGTTGTATTTTGCAGACTCAATGCTGCTCTGGGCAGAATAAATCGCATCGTCTGTGGATGATTTTACAGATGTATAGTTACTTTTTGCTTCTTTGCGGGCAGTATCTGCTGCACTCAGATCGCTTTTTGCACTGGAAAGCTGCTCCTGCAGATTGGAAAGTTTCGCCTGAAGCTCTGCTTTCTCATCCTCATCCGATGCCGCATTTACCTGTGCGCTGACCGTGTTTACCTGAGAAGTCAGTGAATTCACGGCATTCTGTGCCGCAGTGTATGCCGCCTCCGCACTGTTGATGCTGTCGTTTGCCTGTGCAAGCTGATTCTTCTGATCTTCCTTTGCACGCTCTAATGCATGCTGGTTCTGGCTGCTTTCGTTCTGCTTTAACGCTGCCGCATTGGATAATGATTTTTCCAGTGTGTTGATCTGTTTCTGGATGGAATCCTTGTCCAGTGTGGCAATGACATCACCGACTTTTACCACATCGCCCACCTGCACATTAACAGATGTGATCTCAGCTCCTGCGGTAGAGGAATAGTTAATCTTCGTCTCACCGCTTACGGTTCCTGTCAGGGATATAAAATCAGACAGATCCCGTTTATCTACTTTCTCCAGCTGTACGATATTGACCGCTTCTGCTACGCTGGCCAGTTTTCGTTTGGCAATGCCTGCCAGTACAATGACCGCTACAACAACGATTGCAAGTACGATCACAAGTTTTTTGTGTTTGAATTTCTTTTTCACCGTCAGTCCTCCCTGTGTTTTGCTTTCTATAACGGATCAGATTACATATATTGTAAATTTTTCTAATCTGAGATGCTAATATTTTAAAAGATAAAACCGTGAAAAAAATGTATGAATTTCTTAATTTTTTATGAGGGTAAAATCATTTTCCTTCAAATAGCGTTTTATCAAAAAAGAACAAAAATACGGGAATGTACAAATTTTATCCTCAATTCCAATATTACTATCTGCCAATTTTATTCCCCAATAAATATCTCCATAAGAATCACTGGATATTAACTGGCGTAAAGATTTGGAACGATTATTATTCGCTTTTACTTCTACCGGCACTAATACATCTTTTGTTCTGACAAAAAAGTCTTCTTCTAACGTGCCATTCTCTTTTTTATAATAATATAATCCCAGTCCCTGCTTTACGAACGCTTCTGCTACAAAGTTCTCATATAAAGCCCCTTTATAAACTCCAAGGTTTTTATTAGCACGTAAATCTTCCTGCGCTTCTTCGTCCAATGATGCGATCAAAAGACCTGTATCTGGATAATATAACTTGAATTTTGAATCATCATAATTTCCCTTCAATGGGAGTTCCGGGTATGAAAGGCAATAGCACGTTGTTATTACCCCAGCATCCTCAAGCCATGTAATACAGCCCATATATTCCCGACTTCTCGCCTTTTTATCAATTTTGCTCAACTGGAACTTTTTATTTTCCTTTGCAAGCTGTACCGGAACATTTCGATAAACACTTACAATTTTTGTCTGATCCAGTCCCTCCGCATATTTTCGAATATCTTCTTCATAATCTAATTGTATCTGCTTCTGCAGTGCCAAAGTACCTGAAAATGTATTTGTTTCTATATACAATTTTACAACTGCCGGCATTCCCCCCAGCACACAGTACTCCAGAAATAATTTTTTATATACGGACATTTCTGTTTCTGAAAATGGAATACCTTTCTGCATGTGCATCAGCATATCTTTGATATGTGTCTCCGAATATCCTTTTGCCCATAAAAATTCTTCGAAATCCATAGAATACATTTCATAATCGGTTTTGTATCCCACACTGTTACTATGAATTTTTTTGTAATTTATCCCCAATAAAGAACCACTGCATATAACATCAAATCTCCCATCTATTTTGAAAGATTTTAGTGCAGTTGCAACATCCGGATATTCCTGCAGCTCATCAAAAATAATCAAGGTATCTCCTTCAATAAATTTTTTTGATGGATCTATCAGAGAAATATTTTTAATAATATCTTCAACACTGTATCCATCGCTTAATATCGTTTTATATTTGGACTCCAATGCAAAATTAATACTTACAACATTTTTATAATTCTCCATTGCAAATTGATTTATAGACTCTGTTTTTCCTATCTGTCTTGCACCTTTTACAATCAAAGGCAGTCTGTCTGTATTCTTTTTCCACTCCTGCAAATAATCATCTATTTTTCGTTTTAAATACATATCCATACCTCCTCTTTTTATTTTACACGTTTTTATACCCTATTTTTCATATTATATCACGTTTTTATATATAATATTTTTATTTTTTTCACGTTTTTATTCAAAAACAAAAAAAGTCACACATATTTTGATATTTCCTATCGCTATCAAGGACTTATCAAAACTATGTGTGATTCCTTTATTTCATCATCTTTTGAATAAAAAATTATAATCGTTAATCTTCTACCGCAAATTCTTTGATGGCAGTCTCATACAGGTTGTTTCCTTCGGAGTCTACGACTACGATAACCGGGAAATCCTCGACTTCAATCTTGCGGATTGCCTCTGCGCCAAGGTCTTCGTAGCAGACGATCTCTGATTTCTTGATGCATTTGGAAAGCAATGCACCTGCGCCGCCGATGGCTGCAAAGTAAACGGCTTTGTTTCGAACGACTGCATCAATGACTTCTTTGGTACGTTTGCCTTTTCCGATCATGGCTTTTTCACCAAGATCCAGCAGACGCGGGGCGTATTTATCCATACGGCTCGCTGTGGTCGGACCCGCAGAACCGATCGGACGGCCTTCTCTCGCCGGAGATGGTCCCATGTAATAAATCGTGCAGTCTTTGATGTCGATGGGAAGTTCTTTTCCTTCATCCAATACTTCCATCATCCGTTTGTGTGCGGCATCTCTGGCCACATAAAGTGTTCCTGTAATATAGACGTAATCGCCGGCTTTCAGGTCAGCGGTTATTTCTTCTGTAATTGGTGTATGTATATGTTTATCCATGATGATTTCCTCCTGTTACTCAATCAATTTTCTGATTCTTCATGTTCTTATCTCTGCCTTTCATCACCTTATAAGTCATGAATATTATCTGTGTCCCTGTAAATTACCTGTTTCCAGCTTAAATTTACAGTTCTCTTACCGCATGTCGGTTGACATGGCAGCAGATATTGATTGCCACAGGAAGTCCTGCGATATGTGTCGGATAAATGTTGATGTTGACTGCCAACGCTGTGGTGGTGCCCCCCAGTCCGCCCGGTCCGATGCCAAGATGATTGATCTTTGTCAGCATCTCCTCTTCCATTTCTTTGACATACGGAATGTCGGAATGCTCATTTACCGGTCTGGTCAGCGCCTGTTTTGCCAGCAGAGCGCATTTTTCAAATGTTCCACCGATACCAACACCCACGACCATTGGCGGACAGGCATTTGGTCCTGCATCTTTGACTGCTGTCAGGATTGCATTTTTTACCCCTTCGATGCCGTCTGCCGGTTTCAACATAAAAATGCGGCTCATGTTTTCACTGCCGAATCCTTTCGGTGCAATGGTAATTTTTACTTTGTCGCCCGGAACAATTTTTGTATGCAGAATTGCCGGTGTGTTGTCTTTTGTATTTTCACGGATCAGCGGATCTTTTACCACAGATTTTCTCAGATATCCATCCACATAACCGCGACGGACACCTTCGTTGACCGCTTCCTCAAAATCACCGCCCACAAAATGTACATCCTGTCCGATTTCCATAAAAATAACTGCCATTCCGGTATCCTGACAGATTGGAATCATCTCTTTGTCTGCAATTTCCAGATTTTCCTGAAGCTGATTCAGGATTTTTTTGCCAAGCTCGGATTTTTCTGTCTCAACTGCCTGTTTCATGCACGCATCCATATCCGGTGACAGATAATGATTCGCCTGTATACACATCTCTTTGATGTTGTCGGTTAATTCTTTTACGTTAATTTCTCTGATCATCTCTTACTCCTCATCTTCTCTGTGAGTCATTTACACTCAGGATCCATTATTTTTTATGCACATTACATTCTTCATCTGCACAATTTTTTAATCCTGTAAAAAAGAAAACCATCCACTTCTCTGATGTTTTCCCATAGATATGTTTATCATAGCTCAAACAAAAAGAAATGTGAATGGTTTTCTAATTATATTATTTAGAATATATACTAATAAACTACTGTTCACACATGTTATGGGTTTGGTAAAAAATCATCTTCCGACGAAAAATTATTCGTTAGTATTATTGATTGGTATTGTTGGTTTGTATTGTATTTCTAGGAGTTATTTGTAAAAAATGGTTTCGATTTATAAATAACATGTGTGAACTTTAACTGATTTTCTTTTTAGATACGGGCTACTCCTGTTCGGATCGCAGCTTCTTTTACTGCCTCTGATACATTTTTAAAAATATCAGGATCCAAGGCATCCGGCACGATCTTGTCTGCACAGAGTTCTTCCTCCGGAAGCGTTCCTGCAATCGCAAGCGCTGCTGCCATCTTCATCTCCTCGTTGATCTCACGGGCTCTGACATCCAGTGCACCACGGAAAATACCCGGAAACGCCATTACGTTATTGATCTGATTTGGAAAATCACTTCTTCCTGTTCCTACGACAGCTGCACCGGCCTTTCTTGCCAGATCCGGCATGATCTCAGGGGTCGGATTTGCCATTGCAAAAAAGATAGAATCCTTATTCATGGTGCGTACCATTTCTTCCGTGATGATATTTGGTGCGGAAACTCCTACGAAGATATCAGCTCCAACTAAAGCATCAGCCAGTGTTCCATGCTGTACTTCATGGTTGGTACGACGGGCCATCTCTGCCTGTGCCCAGTTTAAGGTTTCATCATCTCGGGCCAGCATACCGCGAATATCACACATAATAATATTTTCAAAGCCATAGTTTAATAAAAGTTTTGTGATCGCAATACCCGCTGCACCGGCTCCGTTTACGACCACTTTGCACTGTTCTTTTTTCTTTCCGGTAAGTTTTAATGCATTGATGATTCCTGCAAGAACAATAACGGCTGTTCCATGCTGATCATCGTGAAATACCGGAATATCCAGTCTGTCTTTTAATTTTTCTTCAATTTCAAAGCAGCGCGGTGCTGAAATATCTTCCAGATTAATTCCGCCAAAACTGCCTGCGATCTGTGCTACTGTCTCAACAATCGTATCTACGTCTCTGGACTGTATACAAAGTGGAAATGCATCTACATCACCTAATTCTTTAAACAGCAGACATTTTCCCTCCATAACCGGCATTCCGGCTTCTGGTCCGATGTCTCCAAGTCCCAGGACTGCTGTACCGTCAGTTACAACAGCCACCAGATTATTTCTTCTTGTCAGCTCATAGCTTTTATTGATATCTTTCTGAATCTCCAGACACGGTGCTGCTACACCAGGTGTATAAAGTACAGAAAGATCATCTCTTGTCTTTAATGATGAACGGGATACAACCTCGATTTTACCATTCAGTTCATAATGTTTCTTTAATGCAATTTCATTGATATCCATGTTTTTCTTCTCCTGCTTCTTTTAACTGATAAACATTATAATTTTTTCCGTAACATTTCAGCTTCTTTTCGTGCCATCTGCGGGCATTTTCCAATATACTGCATCGGATCCAGCAATTCATGAATTTCATCTGGTACAAGAACACAATTTACTCTCTCATCCTTGCAGAGTTCCTTCTCAAAATTCAGATTTTCTTTGAAAGAACGAACCGCAATCTCATTTACAATGTGATGCGCATGCTGTTTTCCGATTTTTTTACCCAGTGCCAGCATGACATGTTCAGACTGGGTCAGCCCGCCAAGCAGATCAATATTTGCTTTCATTTTTTCGGTATTTACAACTAAGGTCTCTAAAAGTTCATCGCCTCTGTCCAGAAGTTCTGCCGCATACAGACAGATTTCCTCCATCAGTTTTCTCTCCCCGATAAAATGCTGCATGTTGCGTTCATGATCTACCAGTGCCAGTTCTGCGATCTGTGCTGCATGATAACGGAGATGTGTTGCTTTCGCTTTCATGTGCTGTGTGCTGGTCGGGTTTACTTTATGTGGCATAGTGGAAGATCCGACACGACCCTCGCCCCAGTATTCAGATAACTCACCAAACTCTGTACCCATCAGAAGATATACTTCATCTGCGATTCTGCCCAGTGCTCCTCCGATATAAGCCATATCGTTGGCGAATTCCACATAACGGTCACGGCATGCGTGCCAGCAGATATCCGGTGTGGAAAGTTCCAGTTCTTCTGCCATCAGTTCCTGGATCTTTTCTCCGTTTTCTCCAAAAGAAACCATAGATCCTACTGCTCCGGACAGCTGTAATGCAAGAACCCTCTCTTTGCTCTCACGTACTCTGTCCAGACAGCGTCCAAGCTCACCGCCCCAGACAGCTGCTTTATAGCCAAATGTAATTGGCAATGCCTGAATGTTATGTGTCCGTCCCATCATCGGTGTGTCTGCGTATTTCTCTGCCAGATTGCACACTGATGTAATGATACTGCACAGCTTTTCTTCCGCTTTCTCAAACATTTCTTTCAGAGCCAGTACCATACCGGTATCAATAATGTCCTGGGTCGTTGCTCCCAGATGAATGTACTGTCCGCTTTCTTCTCCGGCAGCTTTCTCCAGCAGGCGGAGCAGGGATACCATCGGATGCCCTGTTTTTTCATAAATTTCATGATATTTTTCCAGTTCCAGACATTCTACTTTTGCATTGGCACTGATATCCTCAGCTGCCTTCTGTGGAATAATATCCAGTGCAGCCTGCGCATTGGCAAGCGCTTTTTCCACCATGAGCCAGCGGCTGAACAATCCTTTTTCTGATAATGTCTGTTCTATTTCAGGTAAAATTTTTCTCATTTTATTCCAGTCCTTTTTTTGTTTCTGTAAAGTAAATGCCGCAGATTTTATCAGCGGGTAATCCCTCTATTCTGACGCAGCCTGCGGCATGTGTTATTATTCTACCGTAATGTATTTGCCATAGCCCGGCTCGCAGTCTACAACACCATCGCTCATAACGACACGGCCACGTACGATTGTCTGTGTTACTTTTCCATGCATTTTACGGCCAACATATGGAATTGTCTGAGTCTTGGTATATACCTTATCTTCTTTTGTGATCTCCCATTCCTCATTCATATCTACAATTGTAAAATCTGCATCTGTTCCTACGATATTGGAACCTTTTCTCGGATATAAACCAAAGGTTTTTGCACAGTTTTCAGATGTGATCTCAACAAGTTTCTGTAAAGAATAATGTCCTTCATTTACATGGCTTACAAGTAAATGACCATAATAGTCCAGCATTGCAAATCCTGCACTTGTATGTAATGCATCATCCGGGTTGTACTCTTCCGGTTTGCACGGTGCATGATCAGATCCCATCATATCAATGGTTCCATCCTGGATGCCCTCCCAGATTTTATCCAGATCCGGTGCAGCATCATGATTGATGTAAATAAATTTCTGATTTTCAATATCCCAGATTTCATCAGAAGCGTTGATTGCAGGCATATATTCACAGGAAGAAACGATCTTCATCTCGCCTCTTGCTTTCAGCATACGCACAAGATCAATGTAGCCAGGCATCCAGCAATGCATTGCATACCAGTTTAATCCGGCTTTCTTTGCATAATAGGATAACTGATAAGCAGCTCCTGTCATTTCCTCATCGCTGTACCAGAGATGACGTACATTGCGAAGTGTGACATCTTTTCCTTCTGCTTTTACTTTTTCTACTGCTGCATCAAAGAAATATTTGTCAAACGGATGAACACTGCAGTATTTTCCGTTTGCCGCACAGTTCTGGAACGATTCAAAAATCTTGTGTGTATCCAGTGTACCGGCAGTGGTATTGTAAGGATATGTAGCTACTTTTTCAAAAATCTTAAACCAGATAGTTCCTGCATTTGCAATCTGCTCTACATCTTCTGCTGATCCAAGCGGACTTCCGATTGGGTTAAAATCTACGATTGCTTTTTCTTTTCCTGCTTTTACCTGTTCCATATAGGCATCCAGTGTGGACGGAACCGGTTTTGTATTCGGCTGCGGCATGATCATGGTGATTCCGGAATGAGCTGCTGCGCAGGTTCCTGTATAATAATCTTCTTTCTGTGTCAGTCCCGGATCTCTCATATGACAGTGTGGATCAATAAATCCCGGTAAAATATGTTTTCCTTTTGCATCTAATACTTTTACAGCCTCTACTTCCGCATCCGGCGCAAGTAATGCTGCAATTTTTTCTCCTTTTACACAAACAGTTAACGGATAAAAATTTTTGTCCTGATATACAAGACCATTTTTGATTACTAAATCATACATTTTGATGTCTCTCCTTCCAGTCTCTTTATTTTACGATTAAATGAATGACATTGTTGATAATTACGGCTACCTGAACAATATATAAAATAATTAACAATGCAGTGTAGGCGCCTTTGATTTTATACTCCTTCATATCTTCTTTTTTGGTTACCAGTAAAATAGTAAAAATTCCAAGAAGCGGTGTGCAGATGATTCCACCCACCTGCGCAATCGTTACAAGCTGTGCCGGAATTCCGCCAAAGCAGAAAGCAGCAACTACTGCAAATGCTAAAATAAGAATGGTAATTGCATTTTCCAGACGAACATTTTTTCTGTCAGATCCGATTGCATCAAATAATAAATCCACTCCGATCTGTGGTGCCAGAATCTGGGAAGACCATGCAGCAGCCACAAATCCGATACCGAATACCGGGCGGATCCATACACCAAGTAAACCTGTTAAAGCACCTACCAGTTCTGCACCGTTTGTGATCGGAGATCCCGGTAACAGCATTGCTCCGATCAACAGACAGAATGCGGAAACACCAACTACAACTACGATCTGGCTGATTGTATCAAACATTAATCCCTTATTTTTAATATCCTCTGTTGAATACCCCTTTTGTTTTGCAAGATTACAAGCCCATGCCGTGTCGATAAGTTGCAGGTTGTTCCCATCAGTGCAAGCATTACAAGGAAACTTCCTCCCGGCATTCCGACCGGACTTAAACTGACAACATTTTCTGTACCAACGGTTGCCCCTGTCACAATTACAGAAATCAGGAAAATCACAACCATAATAATGGAACAGATTTTTGTAACAACTTCTACTTTTTTATAAATATTTTTTGCAATGTACATCAGAACACATGCAGCAAATCCAATCATTCCTCCTAATTTAAACGGACAATTTGGAAATAGCATTGTTACACCAAGACTTACTGCTACAAAATTTCCAATTCCATAAATAACCTGTCCTACAAATGCAGCCAGTGCACAGACAATTGCCCATCCACGCCCATAGTTCTTTGCAATTCCGTCCATAATGGTATCACCGGTAACTGCAGTATATTTTTTCATTGCAAAATTGAATGCATAAAGTGAAACTGCCAGGATGATAAGCCACCACAATAAGTTAAATCCAAAATTTGCACCACTGTTTGTAAATGATACGATTGATCCGGCTCCGATTGTTGTTGCTGCGATGATAAATCCAGGGCCAAGTCTGGATAACGCAATTTTTAAATTAGACTGTTTTTCCATTTTTACCTTCTCTCCTTATGTAAACAGATTGAAACTTTATCAGCTATTGTTGCGCAACATCTTAACTGGTTTGTACTGTTATTATATAACAACTTTCTGTCATATGTTCTTATTCGTATATATACATCTGTCTGACAACGTATTTCTCTGTATACACTTATATCTGCGCAGATCCGGTCAGTTCCGCAAATGTATCAATACTGTTTTTATCACAAAAATCAACCAATCCTGTCAAAATCTCATTCATTGCATTCGGGTTAATAAACTGTGCACTTCCGATTCCAACTGCAGTTGCTCCTGCCATCATCATTTCTACTGCATCTTCTGCTGTGTAAATACCGCCACTGGCTATTACCGGAATGTTTACACTCTGATATACCTTCCATGTTTTCAATACAGACTGTGGAAAAATTGCCGGTCCATTTACCGGTGCTGCCACATTTCCGATCATTGGTCTGCGTCTTCTGATATCAATACGAAGTCCCATCGGTGTGCTTACAAGATACACTGCTTCTGCACCGGCAGCCTCAATCCCTTTTGCAACATCACAGAAATTCTGGAAATTTGTATTCATCTTTCCGATCACCGGAATCTCCGTATGTTTTTTTACCGCCTTGATCAGTTCGCACATTGCATCTGCAGAAGCACTCATAACACCACCACCATGTTTTACATTCGGGCAGGCACCGTTGATTTCAATTGCTGCAATATCATCTGCAGTACATGTCTCCAAAAACAGATCTACCGTTCTTAAATAATCCTCGATATCATTTCCACCAATACTGATGATAATCTGATCCGGTCTCATTGCAGCTTTTATCTGTGGCCAGTATTCTGCAATATATTTTTTCGCACCCGGGTTCTGCAGACCGATGGATGTCATCATTCCATCCGGCACTTCACAGACACGCGGCGGTTTATTTCCAATCCTCGGATCATAGGTTACCGTCTTCATGGATAACGCGCCTACCTTGCTGATGTCTGTATAATCCTGGATTTCATAACCATGTCCAACGCATCCGGAAGCTCCAAACACCGGATTTGCAAATTTTAATTTTCCGATTTCAACTTCTTTACATTTCATCAAACATAATCTCCTTACTGTCAAATACAGGGCCATCCTTGCACACACGTTTATATACAAATCCCTGTTCCGCTTTGATTGGTATCGCACATCCAAGGCATACACCGATTCCACATGCCATATGTGCTTCCATAGAGAATCTGGCCTCAATCTGATTCTCATCCGCATAATTTGCAAGTGCCCGCAGCATTGGTGTCGGACCACATGCACAAATCATGTCTCCTTTTACGTTGTAATGTTTCAGTGCATCTACCACATTTCCATGAATACCGGCTGATCCATCGTCTGTCGCAATATAAACTGTTCCGTATTTTTCAAAATCCTCTTTCAGGAAAAGTTCATCATTCCGATATCCAAGTACGATTGTTTTTTCTCCCGGCAGGCTTTTTGCAAGCTCAAGCATTGGCGGAATACCGATTCCCCCTGCTGTCAGGATTACATGTTCTGCATGAATGTCATAGCCATTACCCAGCGGTCCTAACACGGCAAGTGTATCGCCAACCTTTAACTTTGAAAATTCTTCCGTTCCCTTGCCTGCCACACGATATACAATTCTTAATTCCTGTTTTTCTCTGTCGATTTCACAGATACTTAATGGTCTTCCGAGCTTTCTGCTCTGATCATTACAGTAAAGAATTACGAACTGTCCCGGACGCGCTTCTTCTGCCAGTCCCTCTGCTTTGATCCTCATACTGAAAATCCCTGTCGCAAGCTGTTTTTGTTCTGTAACTACGCTTATAACTTTCTGTTTCATTTTCGTATCCTTTCCCTTCGTTCTGATTCCAGTATAACAAGGCTTTTCCTTCTTTCAAGTAATGCATTTTTATATGTTTGTGCGGTAATGTATATGTCTGTATACAGCCACATACATTACAAGAAAAGCATTGACTTTCTGCCCGATTTTTTATACTTTTTATATAGCATTTGTATCGCATCGGAAGCATTTTTCACATAAGGAGATGATTCATTATGAAGGAACAACTACTTGAAATCAGCAAAAAACTCGGAGAAAAAAAACAGGTCAGTGACATGGTCTACTGTACCTTTAAAGAAGCGATTGCCACCGGAATTCTTACACCCGGATTCCGCTTAAAAGAAGAAGAACTTGCAAACTGGTTCCAGATCAGCCGCACACCGGTCAGGGAAGCGATCAAGAAACTGGAAATGGAAGGTCTGACCACCATAGACTCCACCCATGGTTGCATTATACGTGAACTGCAGCTGGACGAATGTCTGGATACTCTGGAAATGCTGGAATGGTTGCGCACTGCTGCCATTGATTTTCTGAAAGGCCGCATCCCACGTACCATTCTTATGCGCCTGGAAGCGAATCTCCACTATGGAAAAACATTAACGGATCCCATTCAACAGTACGATAACAACGTTGAATTCCATGCTCTCTTGATAAAAGCAACCGGAAATACCGAACTGATTCAGATAACCAAACGGCTGGAATTTAAAGAACGCATCATCGTAAATAATATTCTTACCTATACATTTTCTCCGGATTATGTACAGCATCACAGAGAACTGCTGCAGGCAATTGTCGATAACGATGCCGAATTTATCAAAAAATTTGCAATTCAAAATCAGAAAAAATCCAATAAATATATGAATGATCTGATTGCTCATTATCTGGCCAACTAAAAAAAAGAAGCATTACACATACTATTTTTTTGTGTAACGCTTCTTTTTCTGTTTTTCAACCGGATTTTTTTACTTATGCTATTTTCTTTCTGTTCATTTTATATGGTTTTATTTCTCATTATCTGCTCAAAAATGTCATCACGCTTCTTCCCGCACCAGCGGCATGCTCATACAGCGTGGGCCTCCCCGGCCTCTGGAAAGCTCCGAGCTTGCCATCTCCAGCACCTTGATGCCATGCTGGCGCAGAATCTCATTTGTCACATAATTTCGATCATATACGACAACTTTTCCCGGCTCGATGCAAAGTGTATTAGAACCATCATTCCACTGCTCACGCTCGGAAGCGATCCGGTCTTTTCCGCCGCATTTGATCAGTGTGACCTTGTCCAGTTCCAAGTATTTTGCAAGGATGTCAGAAAGCATCGCATCGGATTCTGTTACTTTCAGCTGCCCTTTCTGATCCCCTGGTTTGATTTCAAAAATACGCAGCGTCTGCATGATGCCCGGATGAATCGTGAATTTGTCATAATCCACCTGCGTACATACGGTATCCAGATGCATGAAGGCACGGACAGCCGGAATGTCCAGCGCAAGGATGGTGTCAATTTCTGATGTCTCATCCGTAAATATATTCTGCGCCAGAAGTTCAATGGCTTCCGGTGTGGTACGCTGGGAGATTCCGATGGCAATCACCTTATTGCTTAGATTCAGAATATCTCCGCCTTCAATGGCAAAATCCATGGTTCTATCATAGTAAAATGGCACTTTTCCGGCAAAATCCGGATGATATTTTAAAATGTATTTTCCGTAAAGTGTCTCTCTTCTTCTGGTCCGGGAATACATGCGGTTCAGACTGACACCGTTTCCGATGCAGGCAAAAGGATCTCGCGTAAAATACAGGTTCGGAATCGGATCCAGTAAAAACTGACTCTCTTTTTTCACCAGGCTCACTAATGGACAGCTCATTTTTACATTCAATTCAGATGCCCGGATTCCGGACATTGTCTTTAACACCAGTTCTTTTTCATCTGCAATATTCATCAGATATTCGTATAACTGATCCCGGACTTTTGCTGCCGAAGCGCCGCCCTCTGCGATAAACTCACGGACAAACTGCTCCTTTTTTTCCGAATTTTTCAGCACTTCTGCAGTCAGATCCTCCAGATAGACCACTTCCACGCCCTGTCCCCGCATGATCTCCGCAAACATATCATGCTCGATCTTTGCGGTTTTTAAATAAGGGATATCATCAAATAAAAGCCGCTCCAGATCCTCCGGAACCAAATGCTCCAACTCCTGCCCCGGCCGGTGAAGCATGACTTTTTTTAATTTTCCAATTTCGCTCTTTACATGGATTGCCATTTTACGGCGTCCTCCTTCTCCATTCTGCTACAAATACATACATCCAAAAACAGATCTATGACTTATCTATCTGATCATTTTTGCAAACTATATACCATAACATTTTCATATGCTTCTAATGTAACCAGATTTGGAGCTTTTCGTCAATGCTTCTTATATTTTTCTACTCGATTTATCAGGTTATAGCAAACTGACTATATTTACATTTCCAGAAGATAATTATGTTTTCCTTTTCTGATAAAATATTTCGCATGCATACAGGCAGACAGCACTAGCGTACACAGTTCTGATGCCGGAATGGCGATCCACGCGCCGTTCACTCCCCTGAACCGTTATAACATGCACGCCCGAAGTCCCCGAACTGCATCATCTTAAGACCAGCAATCTTTACATTGAATATGACGTGAAAAATAATTTTATCACCAAAAATGAAAATGAATTTGAATTTGTGGCAAAAGTGGAAGTAGAAATCATTGAGTAATATTATATGCAAATTCTAAAAAGGCAGATTGAACTCATTAACTTAAAGTTGCTTTTAATCCCAACTCAGTTTCTTCCAAATTCAGGAGAAGAGGATGCTCCTCTCCTGGCCGATTTGGATAATGCAGCAAATATTTCAATGTGCCTTCTTTTGTCTGAAAAAACATTCCATGCCCTCCATCCGATCCAAACACAATCTGATCCAGATGTCTCCATGGTCCTTGTATTTTTCCGGAATCAGAAACAGCCTGTCCTACGGTATAACCTTTTTCGCCCCAACTGGACCAGAGAATCAGTAATTTTCCATTTTTCTGATGATATACTGCCGGTCCATCTGTAAAGTATACGTCTCCATCCATTCCGAACTCTGCTTTTGCAAAAGGTATCGGAACAGCCCAATCCGCATCTTTTGCAGAGAATAATGTAACAATTTCACCTTTTGTACCACTGAGATCTTCTTCCAGTTCAACCATACACATATCACCATCCGGAACATCCTCAAAAGAATGGGAAAATATCAGATAGATTTTTTCCTTTTCCTGGTAAATCATCCCATCAATACAGTTCCAGTTTTCCGGTGTCAGCGGTGTTTCGGTCATAATCTGAAATATTCCATCCGGTGTATCTGACTGTAAAATCTGGATTCCTTTATGTTTCTCATTACCAAACGTGGCAATCAGATAATACTTTCCATTAAGTTCATAACATTCCGGAGCCCAGAAACAACGATCTGCCCAGAACCTCTCCGGTCTGTGAAAAATTTCAAACGGTCCTTCCCAGTTCTCCAGATCCTTACTTTTAAAACAGTCAAATCCGTCCGCTTTTCCCCAGCAGGTCTCTGCCCTGGTTCCGTACATATAATACCATTCTCCACTACGCAAAATATATGGATCTCTTATATTAATATCTGTTAACTTCATTTTCTTCCTCTAAATACTACTTATTTTCTGTATGCTGTTTTTCATATACAGCTCTTACTTTCTGTCTGATTTCATCCGTGACCGGATATTTTACCAGTGCCAAAATAATTACAACTCCACAAATAGCCGGAACTACAAATCTTGCAACCGTGATTCCCGTAATAACCGCCTGTGGCTCCTGTCCGATAGCATTTGCAATATATCCTGTTGCTGCAAGTGTAAAACTTACAATTGCGCTGGAAATAGCAATACCTGCTTTATTGGAAAATCCTTTCAAAGCCGCCATCGTTCCATTTACAACTCTTCCGGAATCGATCAATACCAGATCTGTCATTTCTGTCATCATCATTGCACTGAATGGCATAGATGCGGTTGCAAACATAGATGCAACACCAGAGCAGACAAATAATACTGCCATGTTTCCATGGAAAATTACGATTAAAATATCACATATAATTACCGCAACCTGAGAAATTGCAAATGCTTTTTGTGTCTTGTGAAATAATCTCATAAACAATGGAACAATGATAACAATTCCAAGAAGTCCAACCAGTGAAACATCCAACATGTACACGGAGATCAGATCCGGCCTGCATAAACAGTACATGATGTAATACACAGAAGATGACATCATGATATTATATGCAGTATACGCTGCCAGCCAGACAGCAATAACACTCAGCAGACCTTTTACATGAAATAAGCTTTTAATTTCTTCCAGTAACGGCTTCTCTTCATTATGCTGTACACAAGTCTCTTTTGTTGTTGCAAAGCACATCCAGCATGTAATTGTCATGATAACACCGGCCAGTCCTACAACGATCATATATCCCTTTGCTGTATTATCTCCGCCGAACAAGGAAACCAGTGTCAGACCAAAAGAAGTTGCAATGGTTGTACAAATCCCCATAACCATTGTATAGGCGTTGATCATTTTGCTTCTCTCTGATGGTTCATCTGTAACCGCATTAATCAGTGCACCACTTGGAATTTCAATGGCCGTTCTGAGCATTCCGTACAAAATATAAAAGACTGCTGTCCATATGATTTTTCCATGTGTTCCAATATTTGGGCTTGCAAACAATAACACTACAACAACCGTCAGAATTGCCGGGATAAACAGAAAATACGGTCTGTACTTTCCCCAACGGCTCTTTGTCCTGTCGGCAATCGTTCCCATCATCGGATCATTGATCGCATCCCAGACAGAAGCAACTACAGTGATCACACCAACAGCTCCTGCCGGTACGCCAAACGTATCTGTCAGAAAGATCATCAGATATGCCCCAACCAGAGAACCCATGATCTGATATCCGCTTCCGGTTGCCAGTGCATAAGACAAAATCGTTGACAATTTTAATTTTTCTCTTTTCATAACAAACCTCCTGCTTGTTTTCTTTTGATGATGAGATTATAATCTATGGTGTCACAAATTTTATGACATTTATTTCAAAAGAAATGACA
>JALESO010000069.1 GCA_022781925.1 Lachnospiraceae bacterium | reverse complement strand
CCTTTACCCGGATGTAACTCAATATTGTGAACCTGTGTACCAACTGGGATGTTTGCCAGCGGTAAGCAGTTACCTACGCGAACCTCAGCTTCCGGTCCGTTCATAACTTTCATACCATCTGTAAGTCCTGCCGGTGCAAGGATATATGCTTTCTGTCCATCAGCATAGCTGATCAGAGCGATGTTGGCTGTTCTGTTCGGATCGTACTCGATACCGATAACAGTTGCCGGGATACCATCTTTATTTCTCTTGAAATCGATGATTCTGTATTTTTTCTTAGCTCCGCCTCCGCGGTGTCTAACAGTGATTTTACCCTGATTATTACGTCCAGAATTTTTGCTTAAGGAAACCAGTAAAGATTTCTCAGGAGTGCTCTTTGTGATCTCAGAGAAGTCAGAACCAGTCATGTTTCTTCTGGAAGGTGTATATGGGTTATATGTCTTGATTCCCATAATGAATCTCCTTTCAATACTGTGTTTTATTATCGCACTTTACTGTGCCTAGCCTACTGCTTTGTGGATATCTTACAGACCTGCGAAGATCTCGATATCTTTGCTATCCTCTGTTAACTGAACGATAGCTTTTTTTGTTTTAGCAGTTTTACCAAAAGTCATTCCACGTCTTTTTGTTTTGCCTTCGCAATTCATTGTGTTGACTTTAGCAACTTTTACGCCGTCGAACATTTTCTCAACAGCTTCTTTGATCATAGCTTTGTTTGCTTCCGGATGAACCAGGAAAGTATATTTTTTATCAGCCATGATGTTCATGCTTTTCTCTGTAATAACCGGTTTGAGGATTACATCGTAGTACTGTACGTTTGCCATTATGCGTATACCTCCTCGATTTTCTCTACAGCTGCTTTTGTTGTGATCACGGTATCATATTTCAGGATATCGTATACGTTTAACAGTGTAGCCTGTGTTGTTTTAACATCCGGTACGTTTGCTGCGGATTTCTCAACAACTACATCTTTGTCTCCCATAACAACAAGTGCTTTGGAAACGTTTAAGTTATTTAATACTTTAACAAAATCTTTTGTTTTGATTGCGTCTAATTTTAACTCATCTAAAACAACAAATTTCTGAGCCTCTACTCTGGATGTCAGAGCGGATTTTAAAGCTGCTCTTTTCTCTTTTTTGTTGATCTTGAATGTGTAATCTCTTGGTACCGGAGCGAATACTACTCCACCACCTGTCCACTGCGGAGCTCTTGTTGAACCCTGTCTTGCATGACCGGTTCCTTTCTGTCTCCAAGGTTTTCTTCCACCGCCGCTAACTTCAGAACGTGTTTTTGCTTTCTGAGTTCCCTGACGATTATTTGCAAGCTGCTGTACAACTGCCATGTGTACTAAATGCTCGTTAACTTCTACACCGAAAACTGCGTCATTCAGTTCCATGGAGCCCACTTCGTTGCCTTCCATATTATAAACAGATACGTTAGCCATCTGTGTGTCCTCCTTTCCTAATCAAGTAAAACTTAAGCTTTTACTGTTTCCTTGATTGTTACTAAAGATTTCTTAGGTCCTGGTACGGAACCTTTCACTAAAAGTAAATTGTTCTCAGCATCTACACGAACAACTTCAAGGTTCTGAACTGTAACCTTTACGCTACCCATGTGTCCCGGCATGCCTTTTCCTTTGAATACTTTACTCGGAGAAGAACAAGCGCCGTTGGAACCCTGATGACGATGGAATTTAGAACCATGAGCCATAGGTCCTCTGTGCTGGCCAAATCTCTTAATTGCGCCCTGGAAACCTTTACCTTTGGAAATTGCTGTTGCATCGATCTTGTCGCCTTCTGCGAAGATATCAGCTTTGATTACATCTGCAAGGTTGTATTCCTCAGCATTGTCAAATTTGAACTCGCGAACGAATCTCTTACCAGATACGCCTGCTTTGTCAAAGTGACCTTTCTCTGCTTTGTTTACACCATGTCTGTTTCTGATTTCTTTTTTACCGTTGGCATCTTTGCTAACAGCTTTCTCTTTCTTGTCAACAAAACCAACCTGTACAGCGCTGTATCCATCGTTATCAACAGTTTTGATCTGTGTAACGTAGCACGGACCAGCCTGTAATACAGTAACCGGAACTAAAACTCCGTCTGCGTTGAAGATTTGAGTCATTCCGACTTTTGTAGCTAAGATAGCTTTCTTCATCTCATTTACCTCCTGTTTACTCTACAGCGGAGCGCTTATGCGCTCATCCTAGAACAGTGATATATAAGTGGAACATTGAATCCATTGTTGTTTTGCAACGTGGGTTAAAACGGATTCGAAGAATGCTGCTTCTATATATAACCCTTCAGGATTTTACCTTGATCATATTGCTTCCTATTAAATAAGGAAGACTTTTCATCAGATGAATTATTTGTTTTTCATCTTGATGTCGATGCTGACACCAGCCGGCATCTCTAATCTTGACAGTGCATCAACAGTTTTCTGTGTTGGTGCTACGATGTCGATCAGTCTTTTGTGTGTTCTCTGCTCGAACTGCTCTCTGGAATCTTTGTATTTGTGAACCGCTCTTAAGATTGTTACAACCTCTTTCTTAGTAGGAAGTGGTACCGGTCCGCTCACCTGTGATCCGTTTTTCTTTACAGTTTCGATAATTTTCTTTGCTGATGCATCCACCATCTCGTGGTCATAAGCCTTGAGAATGATTCTCATTACTTGACTTGCCATAAAAAAAGTCGCCTCCTTTTCGCACTTTTGATTAGTACGACAAGCGGTGACTGTACACTCTCCCGTGTGTGTCATTCAATCTCACACACGTTGTTTTCAACCATTTCATGGTCTTCAGTTTCAGTACAGTGACTTGTCGTCAGTTTCCTAACTTGACATTCGCTCCACGGAAAACCTGCCACTCGGGCAGCAACCTCACGCTTCATTGCTATCATGTCACAGCAGTTGTTAGTATAAGAGATTTTTTTCGGAATTGCAAGTAGTTTTTTCATTTTTTTTCAAAATATTCGTGTTTTTCTTGTATTTTTATAAATACATTGGATTTTTGGACTTTTTCAAGTGTTTTGACGACGAAAAGTTTGTTATATAGGCGGCAAGGGGAGAAACATGCGACCAGACACGGACAATTTTCTGTTTCCGCTGCGCCGCTTATCTCCGCCTCCTCCCGCGAACTCACCTCCAGCAAAACCGGCTGTCGGCTCAAACACACTCCCGGAGGCGGGCTATGCTCGCTACACCGACGAAAATTATCCTACCGTCTGTGTCGCATGTTTCTCTCCTTCGCCGCCATACTATTCTTCTCCCGCTGACATAAGTATCCCCACTTATCCACCACTTAGAGCTCTCCCCACTTGAAGCACGGGAATGTTTATTCTGCAGTAAAGTAAATTGATTGCTAAATACATTAGGCACTATTCTCATTTATAGTTTCTTGACGAAAGACCTGGAAGCATCTATAATCATAGAGACATACATTTATACTAACAAGTATAACATTATATAATAAGAAGAAACACAGTTTATACAGAGACAAATTCATTGAGAAAAGTGAGGAAAATAGACAATGTGGATAGCAAAGAACTGGAAAGATTATCAGGTGATTGATTGTTCCCAGGGTGAGAAACTGGAACGATGGGGAAAATATCTCCTCGTACGTCCGGACCCGCAGGTCATCTGGGATACACCAAAGGCAGAAAAAGGATGGCACAAACATAATGCACATTACCACAGAAGTAAAAAAGGCGGCGGAGAATGGGAATTTTTTGATCTGCCGGAACAGTGGACCATTCATTATAATGATCTGACCTTCAACTTAAAACCATTTAGCTTCAAGCATACCGGATTATTTCCGGAGCAGGCTGCGAACTGGGACTGGTTCGGTGACAAAATCCGCAAAGCGGGCCGGCCGGTCAAAGTATTAAACCTGTTTGCCTATACCGGTGGTGCAACCCTTGCCGCTGCAGCTGCCGGCGCACAGGTCACACATGTGGATGCTTCCAAAGGAATGGTTCAGTGGGCAAAGGAAAATGCTGCATCTTCCGGGCTCAGCGACAAGCCGATCCGCTGGCTGGTGGATGACTGCGTAAAATTCGTAGAGCGTGAAATCCGTCGTGGCAATCACTATGACGCCATTATCATGGACCCGCCATCCTACGGAAGAGGACCGAAAGGAGAGATCTGGAAAATTGAAGAATCCGTATACCCGTTAGTAAAACTGTGTACACAGATCCTTTCTGATGATCCGTTGTTCTTCCTGATCAACTCCTATACGACAGGCCTTCAGCCTGCAGTGCTGGCTTACATGCTTGGTACTGTTATGAAAAAATATGACGGCATCGTAACTGCAGATGAAATCGGACTTCCTGTATCTTCCAACGGACTTGTACTTCCCTGCGGAGCCTCCGGCCGCTGGGAATCAAAATAATTTTTTCATTCTGAGTTAATACGCTCACTTCTGCAAGACGAATAATACCAAATCATTCTTAAACAAAAAGATTTATCAATACCCATTTATTATATAGGACATTGATAAATCTTTTTTATCAAATATGCAAAATTATTTCTATTTCACATATTCCCCGGCTTATGCTAGTATTTATATGTTACCAGAAGGCAACTTTGTTACCTTTTGGTAATTATTATACATTTTTATTTGAGCCGAATGCACGTGGAACTTGGTTTGTAATTCTATTATTATATACTTTCATTCAAAAACAACTTTAATGAAATGTATTAACAGATTTTCTTCCAAAATTCACTGTTATCGCTCATATCCAGGATTTTGAAGGAGGTTATTTATGGAACAAAGTAAAGTTAAGGGTTATGGTTCAAGGGGATGGATACTTATTATCTGGATTGCCACTGCATTTCTTTCCTATCTGGTGATCGGTAATTATCCACTAAATATTCTTTCTGATTTATATGGAGGACAAGCCGTATTGTCATCTATCTATACAGCTGCTTCTATCATTGGAGTTATTGTACAGTTGATTGCTTCTAACTTCATCGGAAAATTAAAAAGCATCAAAAAAATGGGGTGTCTGATGGGCGCCTTATCCATTCTAGCTCTTCTTGGTATTATGTTTATTCCGGGTTATATTCCCGGAGCAACGCAAATGCTTTGGCGTGCCGTATATGGTTTAGGCACTGTGCTTTCTTTAGTATATGCAACTTTTTCACTTTCTATTCTGGTAGGACAGTGGTTTCCAACAAGAAAAGGAAGTGTTATGGGTATTGCTACCTTTGCATTCCCACTCGGCAATGGTGTTATCGGAGTATTTGCAGCTACCGCATTCAAAGGTGGACAGCCACACATTGCAAATGCATTTGCTCCTTTCTTAATCATTTTTATTGTTGGACTTATCCTTGGAATAATTTTTGTACCGGATTATCCGGAAGAAGTTGGTGCATTCCGTGACAACAATCCAAATATGACTCCGGAAATGGCCAAAACCATGATGCTGGAAGAAATTGAAAACAAAAAAACAACCGTATGGAAGCTGAACCACACTCTGACTACCCGTGATTTCTGGTTCATCACAATTCCTGCCGGATGTCTGCTGATGTTCTCAGTCGGTATGATGACACAGACAAATGCAATTCTCGGTTCTATGGGAAATGGATTAGCTAAATTTGGTGGGTTTGCCGGTGTTATGTTAATGATCTGTATCTTTGGTCTGATTGGAAGTTTTGCACTCGGAGTTCTTGATACTAAATTCGGCACAAAAAAAGCCATGATCATCGCATGCATCATCATGCTGCTCGCTGGTATACTCGGTGCTTTATCAAGTCCGGAAAAACCAGGACTTCTGGTTGCTTCACTTGTATGCCTTGCATTATTTATGGGTGCTTCTTCCAACTTTACTGTATCACTGGCAGCACAGTACTGGCGCCGTGAGGATTTCGGCACTGTCTTCGCAGCGGTAAATCCAATTGCCAACTTAATTTCATCACTTGGTCCAGTAATCATTGCAATGATCATGATTGCTTGCGGATACAATATGATTTTTGTTGTAACTGCTATCGTAGCTGTCATTTGTATCATTTTAATGTTACTCTTCAGTGCAAAACACGTAAAAGAAAAAGATGATACTTACAGAACTGCTGCCGGAAAAAAACTTGATAATGCTTTGGAAGGCCGCAAATAGGCATTATGTAAAACGGAAATGAACTCTTCTTTTCTGTTCAAAAATGCCTTGGGAATTCTTGCTGCGAGAAGCACGTCATGCAACGCATGACGTGCTTCTCTGCAATCCTGCCGGAAACTATATTAAACTTTTTCTATACTCCATCGGGCTCACATTATAAATCTGCTTAAATGCATCCACAAAACGACGAACGTTATTATAACCAACCTTTTCTCCAATCTCATAGGTTTTGAGATCCGTGGTTCGGAGCAGTTTGATAGCCTCTTCCATACGGATAGATGTCAGATATGCTTTATAATTCTGTCCGGTTTCCTTTTTAAACAGTGCACTGAAATAATTCTGACTGACACAGGCCACATCTGCCAGTTCCTTAATGGACATATCCTCTGCATAATGTGCTTTGATATAATCTTTGACCTGTTCGATCATCAATTTGTCCTTAGATTTTCCATTGTTATCCAGTAAAACCCAGAGATTCTGATAATAATCCCGGATGCATTCCCGCAGTGCATGAAATGTCTTTCGTGACTCTGTGTCTTTCTGAAGTTTCTCCTGCATCTCATTATAATCACCTTCAATGAGCTGATACTGGAATAATTTTGTACCAATTTCAGCTACAAAATATAACACTCTGGAGAGCGCTGCATTTTTATTTCCATAATGAATAGCCTCTACGTTATCCATGATCTTGTCGATCTTTTCCAGATAGGAATCGTCATGCGCAATAATAGCATGGTAAGCTTCATCCACACTTTTTGCATAATCCTCAAAGGAAACCGTATAATCTTTATGTATATTTCTGAAGTCGATCAGCGGATTTTCTTCAAAATAATACAGCTCAAAGGCAAGTTTTGCCGTTTTGTAAGCATTTTTCAGTTGCTTTGCATCGGTAGAATACATACCGATCCCGACTGATAACTCTGTATGTGCCTGCGCTGACACCAGCTGTACCACCGGCATCACGTAGGTTTCCACGAAAGTATCTTCCTCTCCACAGGGAAACACGCCCATAAGATGCAACGCACAGTCGTCCTTGCGCAGCACAAATGCCTTTCCCCGTAGTTTCTGACTGATCTGATTATAAACAGAGAAGCGCACCAGATTAAAACGTTCAAAGGAATCATGAGCCATATCTGATGCCACATCCGGACGGATACCAATACAGATTCCAACAAAAAAATGGTCTGCAAAATTAATCTCTTCCTCCTCAAATAACTGATATAGTTCGGCATTCTCAAATCCCTGTCCATCATTGATCTCCCGGAACAGGTTCTGCATTTCATCGTCTTCTTCTTTGAATATTTCAATCGTATTCTGTTCTTCCAGTTTTTGAATTGCTTTGCGTACTGCATCCTCAAAATCCTTGCGTGCTACTGGTTTCAACAAATAATCAACAGCTCCGCTCTGCAGGGCTTCTTTTGCATATGTAAACTCCTGATATCCACTGACAAATATAAATTTTGCATGGGAATGCATCTCATTATACCAGCGAATCACTTCGAGTCCTGTCATGTGTGGCATCATAATATCCGCAATCACAATATCAGGATCTGTCTGTTCAATCACTTTTTTGAGCTGCTGTCCGTCCCGTGCTTCCCCCACGAGTTCTACATCCACATTCTTCCAGTCAATCAGTTTCTTTAACCCCTGTAAGATAACTCCCTCATCATCCGCGATCACTACTTTCCACATTTTCAGGCTCCTCCCAAACTGGCAAATGATAGGTTACAATCGTTCCAACGCCAAGGAAACTTTCAATCCTAAACCCATACTCTTTGCCGCAATTCAACTTTATTCTATCATAAACATTTTTCATACCAACACTCAGACAACCGTTTGCATCTACTTTTCCGATTTCTGGATCATCCAGTGACTCCTGCATGATCCGCACCTGTTCCTCATCCATTCCAACGCCATCATCCATCACGACGATCTCCAGAAAATCTTCCTTACGCTCTACACGAATGGCCACCGTTCCTTCGCCATCTTTTTCACGCAGTCCATGACGGATCGCATTTTCTACCACTGGTTGAAGCAACAATTTTGGAATATAAAGTTGTGTATCTTCATCTGACACCTGAATGCTTAATCCAATGCGATCTTCATACCGCACTTTCATAATGACAAAGTACTCACGCAATGCCTGTAATTCATCCTGCAGTACGATACAGTCGGTATGTTCTCCCATCACATACCGAAGCTGATGTGCCAGACATTCAAGCAATTCCGCTGACGTTTCATCATTTTCCTCCAATGCTGTCATACGGATCACATCCAGGGTATTGTACAGATAGTGTGGTTGAATCTGCATTTTCAACACATTCAGTTCCGCATCCTTCTGACAGATTCTGGCTACATATACTTGATTGATATAATCGTTTAAACGTTCCACCATCTTGTTGAATCCATCTGCAATAATTTCCATTTCATCATGAGAATCGATTTCCAGACGCACATCCATCTGTCCATTCTCTACCTGCTTCATGGCCTCCTGCACCTTCCGGACCGGTTCAGTCATTCTGTTCGAAAATATAATATACAAAAGAACTAGGAAAATACAGGAAAACAGCAAAATAACAACCATCATCGTACGATTACTGAAATAATATCCCATTGCTTCCACATCACTCAACGCCAGTACTGCATATTCCTCCGTTCCTGTAATCTTTGCATAAAATATCCAGTTATCATCTATTTTTTCATATCCTTCGTCATCAGTCAAATGAGCCATCACTTTTTTGCCAAGGGGATTTCTTCCATCCAGATAATCCTTTCTGTCCTGGCTGTATACATAATGCGATTCTTCCGGATTACAGATATAAAGTTTCCCTTTTTCCAGTCCAATCTTCTTTACCAGATCATCCAAAACGTCCACATTAATATCCGCAAACAATGTGCCCAGTGCTGTATTGTATGCGCGGTTCATAGATGTGGTGTCCATATAATTACGCACCAGAACGAAAATAAAATCATCTGTATTGATACAGATATTGCTCTCCTCTGTCGTTCCCAATACTCTCAGATCCCGTAATCGATCTTTCGGAATAATGCTCATCTGTGTATAATATTCTGCATCATTTCGCAGTGTCTTTTCCTGATTATAATATACACTGTATATATGTCCATTAAAATCCACAAAACGGGTAGATGCGATATGCTTACTCTGTGACATAACGCTATTCAGAGCATTCACTACTTCCAATGCCCGCTCGCCATCACTGCGTTCCGTATCCTTCAATACCGCAGCCAGACTTTCTCCCAGATCTGTCTCGTATTCATACAGCTCAGCCATAGCATCATCCGCAGATTCTATAATGTCACCGACATTTCGGGCAAAATACCCGTTGATCTGCGCATAGTTACGGATCATTGTCTCTCTGACACTGTCTGTAAATCTGGAAAAAAACAGAACGCTCAGCAGGAGCAGCGGAATCACGCCCAAAAATACATAAGCCACTGTCAGTTTTCCGAAGGTTGTATCAAATAGTTTCTTTCTCATTATTTTTCCTCCTGGCTTAGCTCACTATTTTCCCAAAGCTGCTGTAAACTGACGGCTGTCTCCTCCACAGATAGTTCTCCACCTAATTCTTCACGCAAAAGAAGCAGCATACTTTTTTCGAATTCTACCGGCGTATCATCGTCTCCGATATAAGTTGCAATCTGTTCGTCGCTGCTGCGGAACGCCCGCTCTGTTTCTTCCTGAAATTTCACTCCGGTCGTAGAAATCCACTCCTTTGTCAACGGAAAACCACAAATAGATTCACAAACCAGCGTATAATTATCTTCTGAATAAAAATATTTTAGGAATGTCATGGCGGCCTCATATCTTTGCGGATCACTCTTACACTCTTTTGTTACGGACCAAAACGTATCCAGATTATCGCCGGCATAAGTTACTCCTTCTTCACCCGGCACATAAAACCAGCCAAGTTCCATATCTGGATTCAGCTTCTGAATGGCAAAAGAAGTCCACGGACCAGTATACATCATAGCAATTTCTCCTTCAGCCATTTTATAAGGTAGGTTTCCGTCTCTGGTCGTCTGCCAGTCCTTGTTAACATAATCTGCTTCGAACAGCCCACTTAAATCCGTCAGCATTTTCATTGGTTCCGCATCTGTCCATGACACCACTCCATCCGCACAGTCACTGAGCCAGTTATCGTTTTTTGCCAACACATCCGTACGGAAGAAATGATTCACCCAGTATTCCATATGCCACAGATCACTTCCCGCCACACCGATTGGTATAATACCACGCCGTTTCAGCACTTCGCAGACATTTAGAAATTCTTCATAGGTTTGTGGCTCCTGCAGGTGAAATCTTTCAAAAATTTTTTTGTTATATATAATACCGGAAGTGGACTCGACCGCTCCCACTCCGTATACTTTCCCATCTACATCGTAAGTATATTTTACCAGATCTGTCACTTCATCCGAAATTTCACCAAGCGTATCACTGCTGGCATACATTCCAGGTGTCTTTAACTGTACAATATCTCCAAGCTCATCTCTGGCAATTTTTTTGATCAGAATATCCTCGTATACTTTATCCAGATAGTTTACTTCATAATTCACTTTAATATTTGGATACAGTTCTTCAAAATTACGTACTGTAGCCTCAATGGCTGAATTCCACTGTGGATTCTGATATGCATATACCAGTTCTATTTCAACCTGATTTTCATCATCTTCTTTGTCTTTTTTTGCAGCTTCCCTGTTTCGCATACTGTCGTAAAACAATGTGCCACACAGGGCAGCAAGCACTGATACCAGAACAATGATCGTAACTATGATCAGTATTCGCTTGCGTCCCTCTTTCATCTCTTTTCCTCAGTCTTCCTGTTCCACTTTTTTCATGCGTATCATGTATCTTTCTTTGGAATCTATGCCGGAATGCCATCGCATCGTGCATAGATACGACTAAAAGCGGTTCCCCCAACACAGGGGGCACCGCTTACACTTTTACAACTCTCAATCAAACAATTTTTTATTTATTCTCAATAAACTCGATCAGAACGCCGTTGCAGTCGCGAACAAACATAACAGAATTTCCCTCCATACATACTTCATGCGCAATATCAACACCATTCTCTACAAAACCAGCTTTTAATGCAGCCATATCATCTGTCTCAAATGCGATATGTTTTGTTCCTACTGTCTGAAGGTCAGAATTTGGGGTCAGACGGTCTTCCGGAATTTTCTTCGGCTCATCATACTCAAATAACTCTAACTGGAATCCATCTTTCTCAAGGAACACAATGGTAGCTTTCAGTGGCGGTACATATCCATCCTCTTTCAGTACTTCAAAACCAAGGTTCTTTTTGTACCACTCAACAGACTCTTTCATGTTGTAAACACTGATTCCTGCATGCAATACTTTTTTTACATTTGTTGTCATTTCATCCACCTCATACATCTTTTATTAACTATTCAGAGCCCATTCGCAAAACCGCCTTTACAGGCTTTCCTTTTGCTCATGTTGGCTTCTCGCCAAATAGGTTTCCGAGAAAAAATGTTCATTCATGCAAGCATGATTCGCATTTTTCCGTGAACCTGTCTTGCTCTGAATAGTTGCATATCCTATAGTTTTAGTATACTATATTTCTACTGGTTTGACCAGTCTTAACCCTGCATTTTCTTATGCTGTAACAATTAATTTTCCGCCGCTTGCCAGTGCAAATTCGCCAGCCTCAGCACCTTTTGCTGTGATGGTCACACCTGCCGGTGCATCGATCTGTGCCGGCTCCACATCTGTCACAAATACTACATCGGAATCAGCTGTTGCTGTCCATTTGCTACCTTTGTCAAATGCAACGTTTGCTTGCTGAATTGCACCTGTCAGCTGTGTGCTGTTGAGCATTACCCACATCTCTCTGGTTGTATCCTCATGGATCAGGTCACCTTTTACATCCATATCTGTCATCACAACATTTACACCAAATACATCTTTGGTTACTTTTGTTGCACACGGATCGTCATTTACGATAGAGTGAACCAGAATGCCTTTGTCGGAAGAAATGTTTACGTCACACAGATCTAACATCATATTGTGGCTCTTAACCAGTACGCACTCTTTCTTTGTATGGATATCTCCACCGGTTACTGTGATGTCTGCAACTTCTTCCTGCCATCCATTTACGCAGTGAGTCAATGCGAAGTAAGATCCACATTCTGCAGTACAGTCATTAAATGTCATATCGGAATTTCCTGCAACAATGGCTGCCATACAGGACATATCAAAGTTACAGTCGTTGAAATAATCGTGGCATCCCGGATCAGAATATGCGCCGTAACCACTCTTGGTACAAACGATATCGCAATCATTTGCTTCCAGGTATACATAGCCTTCGGAGGACTCTGTGGAAAGAGCTGCCCATCCATCGCAGATGATTTTTGAATTGTAGAAGTAGCTGGAGGAATTGGACATCGTACAATGTGTACGTGTATTTCCATCCATTTCCAGTGCTGGTGGCGGAGTGGACATTAATGCGTCCGGTCTCTCGATATCGTCACCATACGGAATACCGTGTGCACAGATGACAGAATCATATACTTTTAATACAGAACCTTCCTCTGCAGCTGTTGCATAACGGGTTCTTCCGTTTGTATCGATAACTGCATTTTTGATGGTCAGTTTTGCATTGTATTTTGCTGCAGCACCGCTGGCTGGTCCGCCGATCCCCTGTCCGTCTCCGGCAAGGCTGATGTATGCGGTATCTACAGTCACGTCTGTGCCTGCGCCCTCTGCGTAAATGGCACCTTCGTTTCCTTCATATGCTACGACTTTCAGATTTTCAACTTTGTCATCAGATACTTTTCCACCATATACTACGGATGGATTGGAAGTAGCTTCGTCGTATTTTCCATCTTTGATATGTACGGCTGCTACTGCGTCATCTGCCGGTGCAAACCAGTTGATCTTCGGTTTTCCCGGATTCAATACGGCATTTACGCCCTCAATAATGTCTGCCATTGTCAGCATGTTTTTGCTTTCTTCCCGTGCAGGTTTGTTTTTCTGCACACCTTTGATTTTTACAAGATCCATACCATTTCTCCTTTTCTTCCACATCAGTGGATGATCATTATATTTTCTGTTCCTAAAATCAACTTGTTTTTCTATTGCTCTTTCCGATTCACTTACATCCCCAGTATCTTACTAGGTTTTTCCTGTTTTTGAAAAATGACCCCTGCACATACATGCAGAAGTCATTTTTCCATAGGTTCATAGGTTTAGGCAATATAGGTAATCATATATATTATGTTCGGTATGTCTAATATATATGATTATAAATCAATTCAAGATTTGCTCGTAAATCTTGCTGTGAGATGGGAATCAGCGAAGCTGATATCTTCCTCTATCCATCTCTGCAATCCTCGCGGAGCCTTTAATAATTGATGTGATATTCACAGCAATTATTAAATTAGTCAGCGTACATACGGTCTGCTGCATTAGCATCTTTCATCTTTAACATCGGGAATGTTGCGATAAGTCCGATGATGATGATTGCAATCAGGATACCGTAAGCCATTGTAGCTTTACCAGACTGGATTAATACTGTCATCATCATAGCTGCTACAGCTGATGGTACTAACTGGATAGCCATGATAATACGGTTTGCTGACTGATACTCTCTACGTCCATATACGTAGGATGTGATACAAGGATGCATTGTCGGAACACCACCTGTCATGCAGGCAACACCGAATCCCCAGCCGATCATAAGACCAGTAGATGTACCATCCTGAAGCATCAGGCAAAGTACCGGGATAAACTCGCAAAGTCCTAAGATGATGGATGCTTTAACGGAACCGAATTTATCATCAAGGAAACCGAATACATAAGACATCGGAATACCAAGTACGGCACCAACACCAAGCCATTTAACAGCCTGACCAACCCACAGATCCTGACCACCAAGGGTGATGTAACGGATAGCCATGGAGCCCATGCATGCATTGATGATAAACTGAAATGCGCCAAAGGATACAATAAGTAACCAAGCTTTTTTCTGTTTCAGAACCTGAGCAACCGTAAGGTTAATCTCATCATTTGTTTCAGATTTTGGAGCATGATCTGCACCATCCGGGTAGAGACCAGCTTCTTCCGGTGTATCTTTTATACCAAAGCCAACTACTAAGCAAATAACAACGATCAAAACAGCAATTCCAATATAGAACGGTCTATAATCACCACCAAAGCTGTTTTTGATCAGGTTTGTCATAACACCAGTACCAACTACGGAGAAGATCGGGGATCCCATTGTTACAATACCCATGATCTGTCCACGATATTTGATGAACCAGTTAGCTACGAGCATAAAGCCTGCCATCTGAAGGATCATACATCCACATCTTACGATGAATAATGAGATGAAGAATAAAATATAGTTACCGGATGCTGCACCACCGTTGCAGTCAAGTCCGTTTGCAGCTGCAATACCAAGTGTTGCAATTGCTGTGATGATCATGACAACGATCAAAGGTTTTTTAACACCAAATTTGATGAATAATGTACCATATAAAAATGTTAATACGATACAAACAAAGTTACCAACTGTCATCGGAAGCTGTGTGGAAGATGCTAACCATCCACCGCCCTTCTCGGTAATGAATGTCTGAATGATATTGATCTGATCATTCTGAAGTCCTGAATACAGGAACATGAATACGATTCCGAGAATACATAGCAGAACCGCATAGCCCATGAATTTTTTGTTTTTAGCCATTTTTCAATTCTCCTCCTTTTATCACTGTAAGTCCCATTTGCCTGAGCCACTCTTGATGCTTGTATTGTGCCACATCTCTGATCTGTCTTAAAGGCAACTTTTTGTGAAAAAAGTGCTGTTTTTTTAGGTTTTATTTATAAAGTTTATACTTTTTTTATTCTTCCCAGCAGATCAGTCCGCCTGTCATATCCGGATTTACATGTGGGAATACATAATCAGCATATGCTTCCGGAATCTGTTTGTATGAAAACTCGTGGCTGATCAACGGAGTGATATCGAGTTTGCCATATTTGATCAGATTTAAGAATACCTGAATATCCTCATCACTGGTCCAGCAGTCAGAGTTTACATAACGGTTCAGTTTTTTACCCATTACCGGCGGCCATGCACCCTCAATCAGCAGATCTGCTCTTCTCAATTTATATGGTTTGGAGTTTACGTATGTACCAATCAGGCTTGCACCTTTCTGCATGATCGGATCATCGATTGGCGGCATAGCCTCTCCGTGTACCTGTGAAATCATTACGACACGTCCACGCTCGGAAACAAGTTCTGCTGCCTGCATTAATGGTCCTCTTGCACCGGTTGCCTCGAAAATAACCGGGAGTCCGCCACGGTTTAATTTTGCAACTTCACGTTCCAGTCCATCCGGATCTTCTTTTGAGTTGATGACAACATCTGCTCCCATTTTCTTTGCTGCTTCCAGACGATT
>JALESO010000046.1 GCA_022781925.1 Lachnospiraceae bacterium | reverse complement strand
CTGGATCAGCCGGTCTGCCATTGGTGCCAGGGCAGAGTTGTGAGTGATGATCAGCACCGTGATCTTCTCCCTGCGGCAGGTATCCTGCAACAGCTGCAGGATCTGTTTTCCGGTGTTGTAATCCAGTGCGCCGGTGGGTTCGTCACAGAGCAGAAGTTTTGGATTTTTTGCCAGTGCCCGGGCGATGGAAACACGCTGCTGTTCTCCGCCGGATAACTGTGCCGGGAAGTTTTTCATCCGCTGCTCCAGACCGACTTTTGCAAGGGTCTGTTCCGCATTCAGGGAATCATTGCAGATCTGGGATGCAAGCTCCACATTTTCCAGCGCGGTCAGATTCGGAACCAGGTTATAAAACTGAAATACAAATCCGATATCCGTCCGCCGATACTGGGTCAGCTGTTTCTTCCCATAAGTGGTGATATCGGAACCATCCACCATCACATGGCCGGAGGTGGCGGTATCCATACCACCAAGAATGTTCAGTGCCGTTGTTTTTCCGGCACCAGAAGCACCGAGTATGACTGTTAATTCTCCTTTTTCCACGGAAAAAGAAGCGTCCTTTAATGCAAAAATAGAGCTTCCTCCGGTGTTATATTCTTTTGTAATGTTCTGAAATTCGATATAAGACATCATTTTTTCCTCACAGTAACTTTAATCTTTTTTTATTATAGTTTTTTCAAAAAACAGAAGCAATAAAGAAAGTATAAATTTTCAAAATATCCATCCGCAAAAACAGATCCGGCAATCCTGGCTGAGAGTAAATTCTGATGGGATATGCTGATTTATGGAAGTTCTTTGAGTTGTTCGATCATGCCGGATACATCTATGGTGGACTGAATCTTCTGGGTGATTTTATCCGCATCCCAGCTTTTCCAGGAGGTGTCTGTCTGCTTTATGACAAAAAACGCGAAAAACAGGCAGAGGGCAAGAAGAAAACGCACGCCGAGAAAACTGCGGAGAACCTTTTCAGAGTCAGTTTTATCACTTTTTCGTTCTGTTGCCTGCATCTGCTGCCCGGAAGCAGAAAAACTGCTTTTTACGGCATCAATGTATCGTTTCCGATCTTCATACTGGTCTGGATTCATACGCATACTCCTTTTTTATCATCACTTTTTATACGGTACTCTTAAACAAAAAAGAAAGTCTATCATTACGACCTTTTTCCGGTGTAATCATAAACTTTCTTTTTTATTTACTTATGCTATGGAATGCGGATTCAGAACTATTAAGTTCTTATCGCTGGGACAATTCTTCCAATACTTCATCCCAGGTGATTCCCTTGTCGACCATCATGACCATCATATGATACAGGAAATCTGCGATCTCATATTTGATCTCTTCCGGATCCGGATTTTTCGCTGCGATCACGATCTCCGTAGCCTCTTCTCCGACTTTTTTCAGGATCTTGTCGATGCCTTTGTCAAAGAGGTAATTGGTATAAGAGCCTTCCTTCGGATGCAGTTTGCGGTCCAGAATGACGTTGTACTCATTTTCAAATACTTCCAGCGGATTTTTCTCTTTGTACTCTTCTTTGACCAGATCTGTGTAGAAACAGCTGCGGTTGCCGGTGTGGCAGGCAGCACCGATCTGGGATACTTTTGCCAGAATCGTATCTTTGTCGCAGTCGATGGACAGGGATTTTACATACTGGTAATGTCCGGAGGTCATGCCTTTTGTCCAGAGCTCGTTCCGGCTTCTGCTGTAATAGGTCATCTTGCCAAGTGACAGCGTGGTATAAAATGCCTCTTCGTTCATATAGGCGAGCATCAGCACATCATTGGTCTTGTAATCCTGTACAATGACCGGGATCATACCGTCAGAGTTTAATTTGAACTCAGACCATTCACAGGAAGTCTCCAGATGACCGGTCTCAATGCCCTGCTCTTTCAAATATGCTTTTATTGCCATGACATCTGTATCCGGTGCGCTGATGGTTCTGGATGAAATACCGGTAACGGTATCATCTGACTGCAATGCTTTGCAGACACTTTCCTTATCTGTCTCCGGCAGGAGAATGGAATATGGCATATCGGTGACATTTCCCAGCGTTCCCATCAGGGCCGGATCCAGAACGATCAGTTCACTGGTGTTGTTTTCAACGTCCTCTTTCTGCTTGAAAAACAGATCAACGTTGTGGATGGACAATGCAAGGGATTCCTTGCCGAAACGCAGGGCGCCTTCTTTTGACACCTGTGCAGTCACGTCCTTCACCGGGTTCAAAATGGCTTTTTTGCATCCGGCGTATAAAATCTTTTTGATGTCTTCCAGACGGTTGATATTGCCGCCTGCATAGACCGGGATCTCAGCTACACGGTTGATCTCCTTCATGGTATGGAGGTTCAGTTCGTGCTCTTCGTCATTATCGGAAAGGTCAAACAGATAGATCTTGTCGATACCGTTGTCATTATAGAGACGGATCCGTTCCATCAGATCATCCTGTTCGCTATGATCTTTGAAACTGTTGACCAGTTTTCCGTTTTTTAAATAAATGGTTGCGATTAAATTCTTTTTCATAGTTTATAAACTGCCTTTCGTGGATAAAATATCCGTTACGCGCGGATCATAGGAGGAAGCCTCATCCAACGCTTTGCCAAACGCTTTGAACAGTGCTTCAATAATATGATGATTATTTGTTCCGGAAAGCACTTTCATATGCAGGTTCATCCCTGCGGAATAGGAAATGGCATAGAAAAATTCCCGTACCATCTCGGTATCCATATCGCCGACGCGGTCTGTGGTAAATTCTGCATCAAAGGCGAAATATGGTCTGCCGGACAGATCAATGGCACACAGTACCAGTGTCTCGTCCATGGGAAGGATCATGCTGCCAAAACGACGGATCCCTTTTTTGTCACCCAGAGCTTCCCGGATGGCATTGCCAAGTACGATGCCGGTGTCCTCAATGGTATGGTGACAGTCTACTTCCAGATCGCCTGCGACCTTCAGATCCAGATCAAAGAACCCATGTCTGGTAAATCCGGACAGCATATGATCAAAAAATCCGATGCCGGTGGAAATGTTCTGTTTGCCGCTTCCGTTTAATGTAAGAGCCAGACGGATATCTGTCTCATTTGTTTTTCTGTGTACCTGTGCATATCGTTGTTCTGCCATTGTCTCATCCTCCGGGTTCTATTTGTCTTCGTCTTCAAATCTGACACGAATGGAATTTGCATGTGCGGTCAGCTGCTCGCAGTCTGCAAACTGTGCGATGTCTTTGTATACCGCATGCAGTGCATCTCTGGAATAAGAGATGATGCTGGATTTCTTGATAAAATCATCCACACTTAACGGGGAGAAGAATTTTGCGGTTCCGTTGGTCGGAAGGACATGGTTTGGTCCTGCAAAATAGTCACCCAGCGGTTCGCTGCTGTATTCCCCAAGGAAGATTGCACCTGCATTTTTGATCTTCGTCATAACCTCAAATGGGTTTGCGGTCACGATCTCCATATGCTCGGAAGCAATCTCATTTGCTGTCTCAATGGCGGTGTCCATATCCGGAGCGATCAGAATGTAGCCGTAGTTCTCCAGAGATTTCTCAATGATAGCTTTTCTGGAAAGCACTTCACAGAAACCATCCACCTCTTTGGATACTTCCTCTGCCAGTTTCTCACTGGTGGTGATCAGGATTGCGGAAGCCAGCTCATCATGCTCTGCCTGGGACAGTAAATCTGCTGCTACAAAACGAGGATTAGCTGTCTCATCTGCCAGAACCAGGATTTCGCTCGGACCTGCGATGGAGTCAATGCTGACATGACCGAATACGGCTTTTTTTGCCAGAGCCACATAGATATTTCCAGGTCCCACGATCTTGTCTACTTTCGGAATGCTTTCAGTACCGAAAGCAAGTGCGGCAATGGCCTGTGCGCCGCCGACTTTAAACACGCGGTCTGCGCCGGCTTCTTTTGCGGCTACCAGTGTGGAAGGATTAACTTTGCCCTCTTTGTTACATGGGGTTGTCATAATGATCTCTTCTACGCCTGCTACCTTTGCCGGCATGATATTCATCAGTACGGAAGATGGATAGACTGCTTTTCCACCCGGAACGTACACACCGGCTTTTGCGATCGGTGTTACTTTCTGACCGAGCATGGTGCCAGGGATGGAACTGTCAAACCAGCTGTACTGTTTCTGTTTTTCGTGATAAACACGGATGTTTTCTTTTGCTTTGCGGATGACTTCCAAAAGCTTTGGATCCACCTGCTCATAAGCCTCGGCGATCTCAGCTTCTGTCACTTCGATATTTTCTGCCGTTACCGTCGCACCGTCAAATTTCTGAGTATAGTCAAAGACTGCCTGATCGCCGTTGCTGCGGACATTGGCGATGATCTCATTGACGCTGCTCTCATACTGGGTATAATTGTTCGGACTTCTCTTTAACAGATCTGTCAGTATATTCTGAATGGTTTCTTTTGTCAGTTTTAATGTACGCATATCTTACTTTTCTCCTTCGCTCATTACCTGGCGCAGATCTGTGATCAGCTTGCTGATGCGCTCCTGCTCCATCTTCATACTTACCGGGTTGACCACCATACGGGCGGATAACGGACACACTTCTTCTAACACGGTCAGTCCGTTTTCACGCAGGGTAGAACCTGTCTCTACGATATCGACGATGACATCTGCCAGACCGACGATAGGTGCCAGCTCGATGGAACCGTTCAGTTTGATGATCTCTACCGTCTGATGTTTCTTATTGTAAAAATAATCTTTGGCGATTTTCGGATATTTGGTTGCCACGCGGATCTGCTCATGATGTTGCAGCAGATCTCTGGCAGATTCCGGTCCGCAGACGCACATTCTGCATTTTCCAAAGCCAAGGTCTAAGACTTCGTAAATATTACGGGCTTCCTGCAGGATCGTATCTCTGCCGACGATACCGATATCGGCGGCACCGTATTCCACATACGTCGGTACATCCGGTCCTTTGGAGAGGAAGAAACGCAGTTTTAAGTCCTCATTGACAAAGATCAGTTTTCGTGTGTCTTTATCTTTCATCTCCTCACAGGTGATCCCGATTTTCTCAAACATCTCAAGTGTCTTATTTGCAAGACGACCCTTTCCCAGTGCAAATGTTAAATATCTCATCTTTCGGTCCTCCTACATATAAAAAATAATGTCCTGAATATGATTCTCTTTGGCATATTTTTCATAGACATCTTTTGTGTTTTCTTCGGTCAGCGGCATCAGTTCCACCTGCTCACCACGGCTTCTGAGTACCTGGGCATCCTTGATGGCATCCTGACGGTACTGGTCACTGTAAATAAACCATTTCGTGGTATTTTCAAACGGAATCCGTACATTCTGGCGCTGCAGTGCTGCCATCAGCTGATTGATCACGACAGCAAAACCGATGGACGGCGCGGATTTACCAAAGGATTTCAGCAGATTGTCATAACGTCCGCCGTTTACAACTGCTTCGCCGCTTCCGAACGTATATCCGGCAAAAATAATGCCTGTATAGTAATCAAAACCGGAGATCATAGCCAGCTCATAGGATACATATTTATGGATCTTGTATAATTCCAGCAGTTCATCCAGCTGTTCCAGACGGGTCAGTGCGTTCAGCACCCGCGGGAAATCCTGCGCCCATGCTTTTGCGGCGGTGATCTTCTCCTTGTCCAGCATAACGTCCGTCAACAGTCCGAACAGCCGTTTTAAATTTTCATCGGTGACATACTGCTCCACCACTTCCTGTACGCCGTACAGATTGCGGTTCTGAAGCAGATTACGGATCTCATCCATGACATCCTCGTCCAGACCGGCTGCTTCGAATAAGCCTCGCAGGAAATCTGCATGTCCGACACTGAGCTGGAATTCCTTCAGTCCCGCAGTTTTTAAAAGCTGTGCAGACAATGCCAGCATCTCTGCATCTGCCTCTACGCTTCCATCTCCAATCAGCTCGGCACCGGACTGGGTATTTTCCTTCAGGCGGCCCTGGTAGCTGGAGTTATTGCGGAAGGTATTGCCGGTGTAGCACAGGCGGATCGGAATTGCCTGCTCCATATAATACTTGGATGCACAGCGGGCAATGGATGGTGTGATATCCGGGCGGAGAACAAGTGTGTTGCCTTCACGGTCGAAAAACTTGTACAGATCCCGGGACGGTGTGGTACCGATCTCTTTTCCAAATATATCAAAAAACTCAAATGTCGGTGTCTGGATCGGATGGTATCCGTAAGATTTTAATACGGAAAGCAGGCGGCCTTCCAGAATGATCTTGCGTTCACATTCTTCATTATAAATATCTCTGACACCTTCGGGCGTATGTAATAATTGATTCTTCACTGCTATGTTCCCCTTTTTGTTCCATTTTATTTTTTACATAAACAGCAGGGATTCGTGATTGATAAATCCTAAACACTTTAGTGTGCTACCATGCTAATATGTAAAAGTCTTTAAACATTATAAGAAAATAACACAAAAATGTCAATCCCTTAAATTCAAATCCATCTGAAGCGCATCCAGGTATGGTACCAGAAGTCCGGAGTGACCGGTAAAGAAAAAGGTCTCATCCAGTTCCTCCATCCGGAAACTCTTTCTGCCGCCCTGCTGCATCCGCGCCCAGAACTGATCCAGCTGTCGGAAGGGCAGATAATAAAACCGGTCCAGATGCGTATAAAAGATCAGGAAAAATGCGATTCCTCCCTGCTGCTCAAAGTCCCGCATGAACTGCACCTGATGGGGATGGATATTCTGTAACGGAAAGGTATTGACCTGACATTCCTTGGCATCGAAGCACACCGGAATTCCCTGTACGACACCGATATAATCCACGGTACTTTTCTGTTCAAAATAAGCCAGCGTGATATGACGGCTCTCTTTATCCATTTTGATCGGAGTGATGGGCGTCGGGACTTTCTGGATCAGCGCCAGATGATTCTCCCGGTATCGTTCATTCGTGCGGTTGATAAACTCCTCCAGGGTAGAGCCACGCAGTCCCCTGGAATTCCAGGTCGGCATTATAAAATCCCCCGGTGGGTCAGTTCCGGATCATCATAGTAGAGGATATTTTCTTTTTCTACGGTGAAAGCTCCGTCTTTCACCCAAATACGGTTGACACTGCAGTTTGGCTGATGGATGCTCCAGAATTCATCCATGGACAGTTTTTTGATATAAGTCAGAAACGCACGGATCACTGCCCCATGACATACGACCAGAACATTTTCCACGGATGGATCCTGTTCCATCGGAAGGATCTCATTTCTCAGAAAATCTTCAATGCGGCCATACAGATCAGAGAAGTTATCTCCGGTTTCATCTGCCACATACAGGGAGGGCTTGGAAAAACAGTAAATCAGATTCTGGTCACCACTGTCTCTGATCTCACTGATCTTATCCCCTTCGTATTTTCCAAAACACATCTCACGCACTCTGAGATCCACCTGCACCGGAACTTCCTGATGCTCGGCAATGATCTCGGCTGTTTTTACGGCACGCTGATAGGGACTGGAATATATTTTCTGGAATCGGATTTCCTCCCGGTCAAATCCGTCCCGGGTATCCCGCGCCAGTTCTTCCCCATAGGGAGTTAAAGCGATATCGGAGGACCCCTGGATCAGTCCTTTTTTGTTCCAGAACGTTTCTCCATGTCTCATAATATATAAATGCATTGTGTATCTACCTCTTCTCTTTTGCAAGTTTCGTCTGTACCCGTGTAAAGGTCGCCGGTTCCGGTGCAGTAACAATCCTGCCATCCGGAAATTCCATCCGGTAAGCGTGCAGCAGCTGGGATCGGATCCGACAGCTGTCCTTAACCGTCTGGTTGATTTTTTTATCCCCGTATTTTCCGTCTCCCAGGATCGGATGCCCGATACTTGCCAGATGTGCACGGATCTGATGGGAACGGCCGGTGATCAGGTGAACTTCCAGAAGTGTCATGTTTTCATACACTTTTACCGGGTGATATGCGGTTTCAATATAAGAAGCATCTGCAAACGCTTCCTTGCGGATCGTTACTTTGTTGCTCTGATGATCCTTTGCCAGATAGCCTTTCAGATGCGCATCCTGTGTGATCTGACCTGCCACCAGACAGCGGTAATATTTCTGCATGCTGCGGGATTTCAAGGCATCTGCCATCTCCTGCAGCCCACGGATGGTCTTCCCGGCGATCAGTAGCCCGGAAGTGTTACGGTCCAGCCGATTGCAAATGGAAGGATGAAAGGTGCGCAATTCCGCCCGGGTCAGCTGTCCGCTCTCCAGCAGATAGTCAATGACCATTTCGTTGGCAGAATAATCCTCTTTCTGCGCTTTCTGAGATAAAAGTCCTACCGGTTTGTTCAGGATCAGGATATCGTCATTCTCGTATACGATCTGGATCTTCGGATGATGCACCGCAGAGGTTTTTGCAGCCGGTTTTGCGTTCCCGGAGGCAGATTTCTCTGCTGTTTTTTCTTCTGCTGTATCGCCCAGAGCAGATGCAAATTTATCAAAGGTTTCGTCAGACAGATAGATTTTGATCTGATCCGAAGCGTTCAGCACTTCCTGCCCGGTCGCTTTTTTATCATTCAACACAATATTTTTCTTGCGCAGCATTTTATAGACAAATCCTTTGGAAGCCTGGTTCAATATCTTAAACAGATATTTGTCCATGCGCTGCCCGGCTTCCTTGGATGATACGGAAAATTCTTTCATAGATCATTCACTTTCTACTTTTGTTTTTTCTTATGCACGTTGCGGATGGCTTTCCGTTTTTTCGGATGTGATGTGCCTGTCCCGTTACTGCTTTCCGGTCTGGTTCCTTTTCCTGCATTTCCGTAGTTATTTCCATATGCTTCATATTTTCGGTCTTTTCCGGCGCTGTTTGATCCGCTTTTTCTACCGGCTGCATTTCCTTTTCTGTTACCGGATTTTGCAGCAGAGGATCCGTAACTGTGGTTTTGCGCATTGCCGCCCGGGTGTCCGTTGTGTTTCGGGCGGATCAGGCAGTTCGGATCAAATCCTATGAGATCCGTGCGGTGCGCCAGATGTAATGCCTCATAAACGAGATCATAGTTTTTCGGATTGCGATACTGGATCAAGGCACGCTGCATGGCTTTTTCATGCGGATTGTTTGTGACATATACTTTTTTCATGGTACGCGGATCCAGTCCGGTGTAATACATACAGGTAGAAATTGTGGACGGAGTCGGATAGAAATCCTGTACCTGCTCCGGCATATAGCCCAGATCCCGGAGGTACTCTGCCAGTTCCACTGCTTCTTTCAGGGTGGAACCCGGATGGGAAGACATCAGATACGGAACCAGATACTGTTTCTTGCCGATGCGCTCGTTGATCTTTTTATATTCTTCCCGGAATTTGTTATATACTGCCACCGGCGGTTTGCCCATCAGGGACAGTACCGAGTCGGAAATATGCTCCGGTGCTACTTTTAACTGGCCGCTGACATGATGTTCGCATAATTCCCGGAAAAAGGTCTTGTCTTTGTCACAGATCAGGTAATCGAAACGGATACCGGAACGGATAAATACTTTTTTCACATTCGGAAGTGCGCGCAGTTCCCGTAACAGGTCCAGATAGTCGGAATGATCTACTTTCAGATTCGGACATGGCGTTGGAAACAGACACTGACGGTTCTTGCAGACGCCACGGGTCAGCTGTTTGTCACAGGAAGGACCACGGAAGTTTGCCGTCGGACCGCCTACATCATGAATATATCCCTTGAAATCCGGCTCCCAGACCACCTGTTTTGCCTCATTTATAATGGATTCGTGGCTTCTGGTCTGAATGATCCTTCCCTGGTGGAAGGTCAGGGCACAGAAGCTGCATCCGCCATAACAGCCACGGTTGCTGACCAGACTGAATTTTACTTCTTCAATGGCCGGGACACCGCCAGCTTCTTCATAGGAAGGATGGTAGGTTCTCATATAAGGAAGTGCATATACCGCGTCCATTTCGCTGGTCGTCAGCGGTTTGGATGGCGGATTCTGCACCACGTAACATTTATTTGGGTAAGGCTCAATGAGCCGCTTTGCCGTAAAAGGATCTGTATTGCAATACTGCGTATAAAAGCTTCGGGCATAAGATTCCTTGCTGGCACAGATTTCTTCATAAGATGGCAGTATGATACCATCATATACACTGTCCGGATCCTTTGTCTTGTATACGGTTCCGTCGATATAAGTCAGGTCTTTGATATCGATACCGCTGCGCAGTCCCTCTGCCACAGCCACGATGCTACGCTCTCCCATTCCGTATAACAGCAGATCCGCGCCGGAATCCAGAAGAATCGAGCGTTTTACTTTGTTTGACCAGTAATCATAATGGCCGAGACGGCGCAGACTGGCCTCCAGACCGCCTATGATCAACGGTGTGTGCTTGTAGGTGCGGCGGATCAGGTTACAGTATACCACGGTGGCATAGTCCGGCCGCTTTCCCATGACACCGCCCGGTGTAAAGGCATCTTTCTGACGCCGTTTCTTGGATACGGAATAATGGTTCACCATGGAATCCATATTTCCTCCGGTTACGATAAAACCGATCTTCGGCTCGCCAAGGATACTGATGCTGTCCGGGTCTTTCCAGTCCGGCTGGGAAATGATTCCCACGGAAAATCCATTTGCCTGCAGGATCCTGCTGATAATGGCATGTCCAAAAGATGGATGATCCACATAGGCATCGCCGATGACATATACAAAATCCAGCTGATCGATTCCCTGTGCCTTCATATCGGCACGACTGATTGGTAAAAATTGTTTCATCTATTTTAATCCTCTTAAATCTTCGTAAGTATGATCCAGAACCTGTCTGTAATCCGTAATGTAATAATCGGCCAGTCTGCGTTTCTCTGCCCGCAGCGGTGCGGAATAATCATCCTCTACGGCACAAACCGTCATACCGGCTCTCTTTCCTGCTAAAATTCCCATTGGGATATCTTCAAATACCAGACAATGTTCCGGGGAAACGCCGAGTTTTTCTGCGGTTTTCAGATATACATCCGGCTCCGGTTTCCCTTTGTTGACATCACAGCTGGTGGTGATGGCATCAATGATTCCAGTCAGGCTACGCGCTTCCAGAAATGCATCCAGAAGAAGTCTGGAATTGCTGGTTGCAATGCCGATTTTTATCTGCTTTTCTTTCAGTAATTGCAAAAATGCATCCAGCCCCGGCTTCAACGTAGTCTCATGTACATATTTGTCCAGTGCAATCCGGTTCCACAGTTCTTTTACTTCTTCCACCGTCTGGGGAAGCTGATATTTTCGAATAAAATATTGTGCGGTTTCTGTAAAACTCATGCCTTCGATCTCGTCATGAAGATTATCCGGCATGGGAATCCCCTGCTGTCGAAAAAAATCCTGATCAATCTCTTCCCAGATCCACATGGAATCCGTCATGGTTCCATCCAGATCAAAAATCACCGCTTCTTTTTGCTCTGTCATCATTTTGCTTCTTCCTTTAAATTTGAAATTTCCTCCGGTGTCAGTTCCCGCCATGCGCCGGGTGCCAACTCCTGATCCAGATGCAGGCTTCCCATGGACAGACGCTTCAGATATAACACGCACTTGTCGACCGCCTGAAACATCCGCTTCACCTGATGGAATTTTCCTTCTGTGATCGTCACCAGGATCTCGGAGACCTGCTCCTCTTCTTCCACATGCAGGATTTCCAGACGGGCCGGTGCGGTCAGCTTTTTCTCACCGATATCCAGTCCCTCCTGAAAGGCTGTAACGTCTGTCTCCGTCACAATTCCCTGTATCCTGGCATAATAAGTCTTCGGTACATGCCGCCCCGGTGCCAGCAGACTGTGGTTTAATGCTCCGTCGTCTGTGATCAGCAGAAGCCCTTCCGTATCTTTATCCAGCCGTCCCACCGGAGAGAGACCACGGCGCAGATTGTCAGGCAGATAATCCATCACGGTCTTATCCCGCCGGTCTTCTGTGGCAGTCACGCATCCCGCTGGTTTGTGCAGCATCAGGTAATGATATTCCTGATAAGCGATAGGCGTTCCATCCAGACAGATACAGTCCTTCTGTGGATCACATTTTTCTCCACCGTCTGTCACAGTCACACCATTTTTCGTAATGCGTTTCATTTTTATCAGTTTTTTGCTCTCAGAACGGGTTGCCACTTGCATCTGAGAGAGAAATTTATCAATTCGGATCATAATCAGTTTTACTTTCTATTCTAAATTCCATGAAATTTACTGGTTGTCATTGAAATCATGTTTACATCATTCCTATTATAGTGGTATGTCTTCAAATCTGCAAGCTGTTTACGGATAGTCGGCATAAATCACTCGCTGTTCCAGCTGTTTTAAATAAGGATACGGATTGATGGCTTTGTCTTTGTCTGTTCCGGGGACATAGATTCCCACATGCAGATGTACGGCAAACTGTCCCGTTGTCCCCTCCGTTCCATACCCGGAATCACCGGCGAACCCCAGAAACTGCCCGGCATACACGTTACTTCCCGGTTCCAGATCCAGTGCATAGGATTCCAGATGCGCATAGTAATAATAGGTGCCGGATGCACTGCGGATGCCGATCCGCCATCCGCCAAGCTTCAGCCATCCCATCTGTTCCAGCGTACCGTCTGTCATACTGACCACCGGATAGATGCCACGTTCATTCCGTACCGTCATCAGATCCGTCCCCTCATGCCTGCGGTCGCCGCCGTATGTGCGGGCGGACTGCCAAGAGTCTTCATAATTGCAGATGTTCGGATTATTTTGCTGCCCGCTACTTTTATTATCGCTTTGAAATGCAAGGGGGAAAAACTTCAATTCCGACATGATTTGCGTATCAGGTACACTTCCGGAGCTGATCTGCTGCACCGTGCGCAGTTTTCCCGTCAGCAGGCAGTTCCAAAGGACCAGCAGCAGAATGGCAGCCAGCCGGATACGGAGAGATTTTCTTTTTCCTGTAATGGCATGTATTCGATTTCTTTTCATTCTTTTTCTCCAGTCAGGAATTACTTTAAGATATGAAAAATAAACTGTAGTATGAAAAAGAATCTTTTTGCGTTGTGTATTACGATCTGTATCTGTTATGGGATCATCTGGCCGGAACTACTGGCGAAATCCGCAGCGAACGGGCTGTATCTGTGGTATCATTCCGTGCTGCCAACACTTCTGCCCTTTGGAATCTTGTCCGGGATCATCATTCGTACCGGTATGTATGATACGGTTCTGGAACGGGTCAGTCCGCTTCTGAGTCATATTTATCCGTTGCGTGCCCCCCTGTTTTATCCACTGATTGCCGGATATCTGTTTGGATTCCCACTGGGCAGCAAACTTTGTGCAGATCTGTATGAAGTTGGAAAAATCTCAAAAAAAGAAGCCCTGACCGTCAGCTGTATCAGTAACAATTTCGGACCGGCTTTTGTCATAAATTATGTGCTTGGCGCATTGCCGGAAGGTGTAATGCCGGAATGGCTGTTCCTCGCCATATGCTATGGTTCCCCGCTGCTTCTCGGACGGCTTATGCTCTTTTCTGTATCGAAGCAGCCGCCAGAAAAAAAACCAGAAAAAATGCCGGCATCCAGATCTGAAATAACTTTAAAAATCATTGATGACGGCATTATGAACGGTTTTACCACAATGATAAAACTCGCCGGATATATTATGTTGTTTTCCATTGCGGCAGATCTCGTACAGCACCTTCCGCTTCCCGGAAGGGTATTGCCATGCTGCTGCATCGGCCTGCTGGAAGTCACAAACGGGATCTATGCCGTATCCGGCACAGAATGGCCGATTGCCCACCAGTATCTGTCTGCCATGGCAATGGTTTCTTTCGGTGGTATCAGCGGCATCTGTCAGACCGCTTCCATGCTGTCAAAACTGCACTGCAGGATACATACCTATGTAATCTTTAAACTGCTGAATGCCATGACGGCAACGCTTCTTACAGCTGTTCTGGTTTGTTGTCTGAACCACCGATAACATCGAAACCTTCCTGTTCCGCATCTGTGGAAGTCTCATCCTCGGAATCTTCCACTGGCTCTTCCTCTTCCGGTGTCAGTTCGTTACGGTTTGCCTTTACGATATCATAGCAGTTCTGCAGGGAAGATAATAATCCCTCATATTTTGCTTTGTTTGTGTCGATGGCATGAACCACGATATTTTCCAGATTGCCTAACAGGTTATCGGTATATTCGATGGCTGCAGTACGGATGCTGTCGGCATCCTCTGTTGCCTTGTCCAGAATTTCCTGTGCCTGGTTGGTCGCGATGGATACCACTTCGTTTGCCTGTGCATATGCCTGCTGCATGATCTGATGCTCACTGACAAGTTCATTGGTCTGGATCTGTGCCTGCGCCAGGATCTCCTCTGCTTTTGCCTGTGCATCTGCCAGAATGGCATCTTTGTTGCTGATGATCTTCTGGTAACGTTTGATCTCGTCAGGAGTCTTCATACGGAGTTCTGTCAGTAGTTCCTCGAGTTCCTCTTTATTTACAATGATCTTTGAATTTGACAGCGGCTGAAATTTGCAACCGTCAATATATTCCTCAATTTCAGAAATAATCTGTTCAATACGGCTTGTCATTTAAAATCTCTCCTTTATCGCTTTATGTTAAATTTGCTGTACACTCTGTCAACCAGCTCCTTTGGAACGAATTTTGAAATATCGCCGCCATAGGAAGCTACTTCCTTTGTGATCGTAGAACTTAAATATGCGTATTGAAGACTTGTGGTAAGGAAAATGGTATCAATCTTTGGATTCACGGCATGATTGGTCTGTGCAATCTGTAACTCATACTCAAAATCTGTCACCGCGCGTAATCCACGCACAATAATGTTTGCTCCGATCTGATCTGCATAATCAGCCAGAAGTCCGTCATATGCAGTCACTGTAACATTCGGAAGATGTGAAGTAAATTCTTTTATCATACTAACACGTTCATCCGCAGAAAACAACGGATTTTTCGCATTATTCTTTAAAACTGCAACATTCAGTTCATCCACGATTTTGGATGAGCGTTCAATGATATCAAGGTGTCCCAGAGTCATAGGATCAAAACTTCCGGGATAGATTGCTTTTTTCATTTTTCGTATCAGCGATTCCTGTTATCGCATGCCCCTTTGCTAGATTCTTTTCAGGAACACGTGCTGGTTGGATTTATATTTTTTCACACGTGTAATTTCAAAACCATATTTTTCCATTTCGTATGGATCCGTATCCAGAGATTCTTCCACGATGATGCGGGTATCCTCCGTCAGAATGGAGGAATCCTTCAGATGCGCCAGTACCTCGTACTCCAGTCCAAGTCCGTAAGGCGGATCCATAAAAATAATATCAAACACATACCGGCGTTCCAGCATCCGGAGTGCGGATAACGCATCCATGCACTTCAGGTCACAGCTGGACGTGAATTTGGTAAAACGGATGTTTTCCTGGATACATGCAGCAGCTTTTTTGCTGTTCTCAACGAACACTGCTTTTTTTGCTCCACGGCTGACTGCTTCCAGACCGATACCGCCGCTTCCGGCGAACAGATCCAGAAATACAGAGCCCGGTACATCCATCTGTAAAATATTAAATAATGTCTCTTTGATTCGATCGGTTGTCGGCCGCGTATCTTTGCCTTCAATGGTTTTCAAAGGCATGCTGCGGGCTGTTCCGGCTATAATTCTCATAGCGGACCTCCTATATAATATAAATGAAAGGGCGTGTTTACCTTACGCCTGATTAATCCTGCTCTTTTAAAACTGCTTTGTTTTTGTACAGGTAATCGATGAGTGACACGATGGTAAGCACCAGTGCTACATAGGTTGCGATCAGTGCAAGTACATGAATGATGCCGACACCTGCCACATATACGTCAAAGTTCATATTCAGGATCAGTAAGATGATCATTGCCATCTGGAATGTGGTCTTGAATTTGCCCCACATACTTGCTGCGATCACGATCTGGTGTTCTGCGGCAATGAGACGGAATCCGCTGATGATGAATTCACGGGCAATGATGATGATCACGATCCATGCTGGCAGTAATCTTAAATCTACCAGACAGATCATAGCGGAGCACACCAGCAGCTTGTCTGCCAGCGGATCCATAAATTTTCCAAAGTTTGTGACAAGATTGTATTTTCGTGCAATCTTTCCGTCCAGCATATCCGTCAGGCTGGCTACGATAAAAATAATGAGAGCCAACGTATCACCGGCTGCGCCAAGTACGTTCGTCAGCAGGAAAAATACAAAAAACGGAATCAGGATCACACGAAAAATCGTAAGTTTATTAGGTAAGTTCATAAGTTCCTCCTATCTCGTATCAGATGTTTTACATCAGTTCGCCGATCAGATCATATTCGTAGGCTCCGGTAATACGGACTTTGACAAAATCACCACTTACCAGTTCCACATCGGTATTTACAAAGACAAGACCGTCAATATCCGGAGCATCCCGGTAGCTTCGTCCCACATAGGCATTCTCATCCGCTACTTTTCCTTCGATCATAACCAGGATTTCTTTCCCGATCATGGTCTCATTCTTATCCAGGATGATCTCTTCCTGCAGTTCCATGACATCTGCCTGCCAGTCTTCCTTGACAGACTCTTCTACCTGATGGTCAAAAGTAGCCGCCGGTGTATTTTCTTCCGGAGAATAAGTAAACGCGCCCAGACGGTCAAACTCCGTCTCATTTAAGAATTCCATCAGTTCTTCATGCTGCTCCGGTGTCTCCCCCGGGAAACCACAGATCAGTGTGGTACGGATGGCAATATCCGGAATTGCAGCGCGCAGAGCGGCAATCTTTTCTTCCAGCATCTCACGGTTTGTCTTACGGCCCATGCGGCGTAAAATATCGGAATTGATGTGCTGGATCGGCATATCAATATAGTGACAGACTTTTTCATTGTCCCGGATGGCTTCGATGAGTTCATCGTAGATTTCTTCCGGATAACAGTACATCAGACGGATCCAGTAAATGCCCGGAATCTTGTTCAGCTCGTTGAGCAGGATATGCAGGGATTTTTTTCCATACAGATCAATACCGTACAGCGTAGTCTCCTGTGCTACCAGGATCAGTTCCTTGACGCCTGCTTCTGCCAGGTCTCTCGCCTGACTTAAAATCTCCTCCATCGGAACGGAACGGAAATCACCGCGGATGGACGGAATGATACAGTAGGTACAGTGTTTGCTGCATCCCTCTGCGATCTTTAAATGAGCATAATGACCGCCGGTGGACACGCTTCGTTTTGCCTCATGTGTCTCAATACCGGTCAGCGGCTCATAAGCTTCGTATTTATCTCCAAGTAATACCTTTTCGATGGCGTCGCAGATCTGCTCGGTGGAATTGGTACCGAGAACAGCATCTACTTCCGGAATCTCCTTCAGGATCTCATCCCGGTAACGTTCTGCCAGACAGCCACATACGATCAGTGCCTTGCAGTTTCCCTCCGTGCGGTACTGTGCCATATCCAGGATCGACTGGATACTTTCCTCTTTGGCATCATGGATGAAACAGCAGGTATTTACTACAATGACATCTGCTTCTGTCTCATCGTCCGTTACCGTGAATTTATGCTGTGTTAATTTTCCCAGCATAAACTCTGAGTCTACAAGGTTTTTATCACAGCCAAGTGAAATAAATAATACTTTCATTTGGTTCCTCCATTATAGTTAGTCTAAAAATATCCATGGTATTTCTGCCATGTGATGTGCAGAAACAACAATGCTGCCTTTTTTACAAGGCAGCATGTAAAAAGGCTGATTAGCGATCGCCTTCCTCTTCCACATCATCATCTTCACCGAGGATCTTTACATTTCCTGTGTATAACTCTTCCACGGCGATAGATAACGGTTTCTTGCCGGCAGCATTCGGAACTAACGGCTCTGCACCGCCAATGATCTGTCGTGCACGTTTTGCAGATGCAAGAACGATGGAATAACGGCTGTTTACAACCGGCTCCTCACCGTACTCTGCATTGTTATTTACAACTTTCATTAATTCATTATAAGATGGATGTATCATGATAAATCTCCTTTCACAAACTGTTTTAAATCATTCTTTATTGTTTCGATGCTGTCGAGATTGTGCTGCATCCGCTGACGCTCACTGCAGATAATCTCATGGACGTTTTCTACGGCTTCGTCCAGTTCATCGTTTACAACCAGGTAGTCATATACTTCACAGCCGTCGGCTTCTTCCACGGCCCGTGATAACCGGGACTGAATCACTTCTTCCGTCTCAGTTCCGCGTCCGGTCAGACGCTCCTTTAAAATCTCGGCAGATGGCGGTGTCACAAATAACAGCAATGTCTGTGGAAACTGCTCTTTGATCTTTAATGCGCCCTGGATTTCAATTTCCAGAATTACATTTTTGTGTGCCTGAAGCTGCTGCTGTACATATGCTTTCGGTGTTCCGTAATAATTTCCGACATACTGCGCATGCTCCAGCAGTTCATTGTGCTCGATCATGGAGAGAAATTCTTCTTTTGTCTTGAAGAAATATTCCCGTCCATCCTGCTCGCCCTCCCGTGGCTGACGAGTGGTTGCTGATATTGACAATGCATACTCTTCCGGGTGACGACGAATCAGTTCTTTCATGATCGTTCCTTTTCCGGAACCCGAAAATCCGGATATTACAATTAATAATCCTGAATCTGCCATGATCCAATCTCCTCTTTATTACATTTCCTTATTTTGAAATCTGCCTGCCAGCGTTTCCGGCTGAAGTGCAGATAAGATAACATGTTCACTGTCTGTCAGGATAATGCTCTTTGTCCTTCGCCCCTGTGTGGCATCCACGATCCGCTCGGAATCCTTTGCCCGCTGTACGATCCTCTTTGCCGGAGCCGAATCCGGATTGATGATCGTTACGATCTTATCTGTATTTACCACATTTCCAAAACCAATGTTGATCAATCCTGCCATTAAAAGCTCCTTTTCCTTCAGATCTGCTCCCGTGCGCTGCGATTACTCAATATTCTGGATCTGTTCCCGCACTTTTTCAATCTCTGTCTTTAATTCAATGGCGATACCGGATGTCTCCAGATCGTTGGATTTGGACAGAATCGTATTTGCCTCGCGGTTCATTTCCTGGGCAATAAAGTCGAGTTTGCGACCGATGCCTTCGTCTCCCTCCAGTGCCTGCAGCATGGAAGTGATATGGCTCTTCAAACGAACTGTCTCTTCATCGGTACAGATCTTGTCTGCAAACAGGATGATCTCTGTGGACAGTCTCGCTTCATCAATCTGGGTATCCCCCAGCAGTTCCTGTACTTTTTCTTCCAGTTTTGCGCGGTATTCCGTAATAACCTGTGGTGCGCGCTGCTCTACTTTCTCTACATTGGAAGCCATATGATGCAGCTTCTCCACCAGATCCGCCTTCAGATGTTCGCCTTCCGCCGTGCGGGCAGCAGTAAACTGGGTGCATGCCTCACGGATCGTCTGGGCGAGCATAGACCAGAGTTCCTCTTCGTCCGGTGCCTGCTCTTCCATGGTCAGGACCTCCGGATAACGTGACAATGTGCTGACTCTGATATCGTTCTCCAGTTGGAACTCTTCAGCCATCTGCTGCAGATAAGTCAGGTATTCCCGTGCGATCGCGGAATTGTATTTTACCGCCATGGTCTGTTCGGAAAAATCTTCGTAGCTGATAAAAACATCCACTTTTCCACGCTGCATATATTCTTTTAATAAAGAACGGATGGCTGCCTCAAAGAAATTCAGCTTTTTCGGCATACGGATATTGATATCAAGGTATCTGTGATTTACGGATTTTAATTCCACGGTGATCTTTCTCTTCTCATTGGAAAGCTCACAACGTCCAAATCCTGTCATACTTTTTATCATGTGTCTTGCACCTGCTTTATCTCGAATTCTGTTTATACAAACGTTTCCTGTTCTGCATAATCAATTTATTATAAAATGTTTTTCCACGGAAGTCAAATATTTCCGTGGTTCAATTTGTAACCTTCCATGTGTAATCCATTTTCGATTTCCATATTGCTAATATCATTTTACTGATACAGGGCAGCTTCTTTCTGGCGCATATCTTTGAACTGAAGATAAACAAACCATATGGTGATAATAGCTGCAGCCAGATCCGCAATCGGTCCAGCGTACATGACACCGTCAATGCCCATAAATACCGGCAGGATCAGGATCAGCGGAAGCAAAAACATGATCTGACGGGTCAGGGACACGATCATACCGAGCTTTGCTTTTCCGATGGATGTAAAGAAACCGGATGACATCGGCTGGATACCGTTGATAAATGTCATAAACATGAAAATCCGGAAATACCGTTCTGCAAACCGGAAATATGCTTCACTTCCGCCACCGAACAGAGAAATGATCTGTCGTGGGAAGATCTGGAAGCAGGCAAAAAATACGATACCGGCAATAATAGCTGCCAGCGCCGCCTTTTTGTATGTTTCCCGCACTCTGCCGAATTTCTCCGCTCCGTAATTAAATCCGAAGATCGGCTGACAGCCCTGGGAAATACCGATTCCGATGGACATAAAGATCATATTTACCTTGGAAATGATTCCCGCACAGGCAATCGGAATGTCCGCACCGTAGTCAGAAACTGCTCCGTACTTGCGCAGGATATTGTTCATGGTGATCTGAATAATCGCCATGGCAACCTGGTTGATACCGGAAGCCAGACCAAGGGCTACGATCTCTCCGAGGTATCTGGCTTTTGGCATCAGTTGCTGTCGGGTCAGTTTCATCTTGGAAAATTTCCAGAAATATACCAGGATCATCACGCCGGAAACAACCTGTCCCAGTACCGTCGCCCAGGCAGCACCTTTGATGCCCCAATGACACACAAAAATGAATACCGGATCCAGGATCGTATTAATGATAGCACCGGTCAGCATGCAGGCCATGGAAAAAGAAGGACTCCGGTCCGCACGCACCAGATGACAGCCACCGGTGGTCAGTGTCAGAAACGGAACACCGATTGCTGTAATACCTGTATAATCAATGGCATATGGCAGGACTTCCTTGGTCGCTCCGAAAATATGCATCAATGGCGTTAAAAACAATAATGTCACAGCGGTAATGATCACACCGCATACTACCAGCATGGTCAGACCGTTGCCGGCATAATTTTTCGCTTCCTCCGTGTGTCCCGCACCGGATTTCAGATTAAAGTTTGACGCACTGCCGATTCCAAGCAAAAGCGCGACGGCGGTACAGATGATATTTACCGGAAATGCAATATTTGTCGCTGCATTTCCAAGTATACCCACGCCCTGACCGATAAAAATCTGATCTACAATATTATATAAGGAACTTACCATCATACTGATGATGGCCGGAATCGTAAATTTCAGTATCAAAGAACTTACCTTTTGCGTGGCAAGTGGATTCTGTTCTTCTGTCGGCATACAAAAACCCCTTTCTTCTAATATCTATTGTATTTTTATATCGATTGTGTTTTTTACATTCTGATCCTTCTGTCAGTTACAAACGAATTCTTTTTTTTGTGTAAAAAAACAGCGTTTTCTCTTGTTGTAGTCAAACATCCAATATAATAACACAACATTTTCGCTTTTTCCAGTTTTAATTTGCTTTTTTCCATGAATCATGCTACCATTTCTTACAGTTTATGAGTTAGGAGGAGTTTTATGGCTCTTGATGGAATCGTAGTTGCCAGTCTGGCAAAAGAATTACAGGAAAATTTTACAAATGCTCGTTTGAGTAAGATCGCACAGCCGGAAAAGGACGAGCTGCTTCTTACCATGAAAGGCCCAAATGGCCAGAAACGTCTGCTTTTGTCCGCCAGTGCATCACTGCCGCTGGTATATATTACAAACACAAATAAACCAAGCCCGATGACAGCACCGAACTTCTGTATGCTGCTGCGCAAGCATGTGGCAAACGGTCGTATCACATCGATCACGCAGCCTGGGATGGAGCGTATCATCGTATTTGAGATAGAACATCTGGATGATCTGGGGGATCTCAGACATAAAAAACTGATCATTGAGCTGATGGGAAAACACAGCAACATCATTTTCTGCGACGAAAATGATATGATCCTTGACAGTATCAAGCACATTTCCGCACAGGTAAGTTCTGTCCGGGAGGTTCTTCCGGGACGCACCTATTTCATTCCTGCACAGCAGGACAAAATGAATCCTCTGGAAGAAAATGAGGATCATTTTATGGCACATGCATTACAGAAACCGTGCAGTGCCGCCAAAGCAATCTATACCTCTTATACCGGTATCAGTCCGCTGGCTGCCAACGAATTCTGCTACCGGGCGGATGTGGATGGGGATGCGCCATGTGCCTCGCTGAGTGAAGTCCAGAAACAGAAACTCACAGAAGTCTTTTTACATGCCATGACAGAGATCCGGGAAGGACATTTTTACCCGAATATCATCATGCACCAGGAGGAACCGGTGGAATATGCGGCAATCCCGCTGACTTCCTACGCATCCGATACCGTTGTTCCATACGCTTCTGTCTCAGAGGTACTGGAAAACTATTATGCACAGCGGAGTCTGTACACCCGCATGCGTCAAAAATCCGCAGATCTGCGCCATGTCATCAATACGCTGCTGGAACGTAACCGCAAGAAATATGATCTGCAGAAAAAACAGCTGAAAGATACGGAAAAACGAGAAAAATACAAAGTTTACGGTGAACTGATCCATACTTACGGCTATCAGCTGGAGGAAGGCTGCAAGGGATTTGATGCGTTGAATTATTATACAAATGAGCCCATTCATATCCCGTTGGATGCCACACTCTCTCCGATGGATAATGCGAAGAAATATTTTGACCGGTATGCAAAGTTGAAACGTACTTACGAGGCACTGACGGATCTGATTGAAGATACCCAGCTTGAGATCGACCATCTGGATTCTATCGCTACTGCTCTTGATATTGCTGAGACAGAGGCCGACCTGCAGCAGATCAAGGAAGAAATGATGGAAAGCGGCTACATCAGGCACAAGTATTCCAAGAAGAAAACACAGGGCAAGAGCAAACCATATCACTACCGTTCTACCGACGGATTTGACATCTATGTCGGCAAAAACAATTTCCAGAACGATGAGCTGACCTTCAAATTTGCGGAGGGCAACGACTGGTGGTTCCATGCAAAAGGCATGCCGGGTTCCCATGTACTTGTAAAAACGAAAACAGGCGAAATGCCGGATCGTACCTTTGAGGAAGCCGGACGCTTAGCTGCTTTTTATTCCAAAGGTCGTGGCAATGAAAAAGTAGAGATCGATTATCTGCAGAAAAAGAATGTGAAAAAGCCGAATAAGGCAAAACCGGGATTTGTGGTTTACTACACAAACTACTCTCTCACCATTCAGCCGGATATTACAGGGCTGGAACTGGTATCGGAATAGTACAGAGTAGAGTCCCTGGGACATTCCAGCGTATAAAAACTTCTGACACAAAATTCAAGTCAAACAGAAAAAGAATGGATGCTGTCTTCCGAAGTGGTTCTTTCGGAAAATAACATCCATTTTTGTATATTCTTTATTCTTTTACATTAGATTTTAGTTCCGAAGAACTGTCATTAATTGTACTTATAGAATCCTTCTCCGGTTGCGACACCTTTCTTGCCTGCATCGATAAATTCTTTCAGACGGGTTGCAATCTTGCCCGGCAATGTCTCCGGATTCTGTGCTTCCGGGTTCATCATTACGATATTGTAAGCGGTATCCAGTCCGACAATATCCAGAATGCGGAATGGACCAAGTGGTGCTCCGGTTCCAAGCATCCAGGTAAGATCAATGGTCTGCGGATCAGCCACATCGTTTGCATATAAGGCCTGTCCTGCATTCAGGAACGGAACCAGCAGAGAATTTAAAATATATCCCGGCTGCTCTTTTTTCAGCTGTAACGGAATCATTCCAATCTGTTTTGCAAAGGCAACGACCTCATCATAGTATTTCTGATCCGTTCCCGGATGTCCCATGATCTCAGCCGTATTATTTATCCAGATCTCGTTTGCAAAATGCAATGCCAGATATTTTTCCGGTCTGCCGGTATAAGATGCAAAGGTACTTGGCAGCATGGTGGAAGAATTGGTTACGACCACTGTTTTCTCCGGAAGTAACGGAGCCATTGCCTGATAAAACTCAATTTTGGCTTTTGGATCCTCGGACAGTGACTCAATGACCAGATCTGCATCTGCCATGGCTTTTGCCATATCCAGCTCATAGATCAGACCTTCATATGTTTTATCTGCCTGCTCTTTTAATGCATCAATTTTTTCCGGAGTCAGAGATGCAAAATCATCGACCAGACCACGCGGATAAAGTTTGCTGTCTGTACCGATCAGTGCTTTTGTTGCTTCCAGATCTTTCTTATAGGTCTCATGCCAGCGCTCGAATTTCGGTTTTGCGCGTCCGATGGAACCCTCGCTGCGCAGCCATACTGTTACATCGAATCCTTTATATGCAACCTGATAAGCAATCTGGCTTCCAAGTACGCCACCACCGACAACAACCACTTTTTTAAATCCCATAACACTACACCGTATAACAATATTCCGTCATACTTTTTCCTTTCCTGTAAATTCGTCTGCACCTGTTTTTCAAAAAGGCAATCTGCTTTTAGGATGGATATACATAAGGGCAGATTGTATTTTTTTGAGAACAATCTTGCGGTTGCGCTTATTATACAGACAATTTTTCGGAAATGCAATAGGATTTCCACTAATTAATTATTTAACACTAACGTTATTTTTTTGACAACTTACAGATCCTTTTTTGCCTCCGGATTTCGTGCATATTCCTGCCGCTGCTCATCACCCCAGATGGCATGTTCGTTTTTCTCATTGGTACGGATTTTTGTCGCGGTGCGCAGTTCGTAGCTGAAGATTTTTCCATCGCCGACGTTTCCGGTGTAAGCAGTCTTCTGGATCGTATCAATGACCTGTTCCTCCCATTTTTCGGAAGAAACCACAATCTCCAGTTTGATCTTCGGCAGCAGATTGATTTCTACTTCAGAACCGCGGACATAACGCTTTAATCCACGCTGAGTTCCGCAGCCCATGACCTGAGACACCGTGATACCATTGACATGAATGGCATTTAGAGCTTCTTTGACATCTTCAAATTTTTCTTCATTTATGATTGCTTCTACTTTGATTAACATAGATATCTCCTTCTATTTGTTCTGTCTTTATCAAAATCTAACCTGATTTTTCAAAGTCTATTTTTGGCTGTCTTTTCAGAACATCGAATATTTTTCATCCATATGCTTTAATCCCAGCCATTGAAGGAAGGATAAGCTTTCTCACCGTGCTCGGACAGATCCAGACCGATGGTTTCTGCACGGTCATCCACACGGATCTTTGTAAAGATACGCACGATGCCGATACAAACCAGTGTTCCGACGACTGCGATCACGATGGTGATACCGATACCGGCAAGCTGTGCCAGAAACAGGTGCACATCACCGAATACCAGACCATCCCAGCGTGCAGCGCTGTTGATGGATGATTTTCCAAATAATCCGGTTGCGATACCGCCCCAGATACCGCCGATACCATGGCATCCGAAGGCATCCAGCGCATCATCGATTTTCAGTTTCTGTTTGATCAGTTTGACACCGAAGAAACAGATCGGACTGACTAAAGCTCCGATGATAAATGCAGACCAGATTGGGACGAATCCAGCCCCCGGAGTGATGGCTACCAGACCAACAACGAGACCTGTGGACGCACCTACCAGTGTCGGCTTTTTGTCCATGAGCACATCCAGAAGCATCCAGGATAACATTGCCACACCGGCGGAGATCGCACTTGTCATAAAGGCATGTGCGGCAAGTCCGTCTGCTTTTAAAGCGCTTCCCGCATTGAATCCGAACCATCCAAACCACAGCATAGATGCACCCAGTACAACGAATGGAATGTTATGTACCCGATAAGCTACTTTATTATAACCTTTTCTGCGTCCAAGTAAAATAGCCAGTGTCAAAGCTGTGATACCGGAACTGATATGAACGACGTTTCCGCCTGCAAAATCCACGGAACCGATGGCTGCCAGCAGTCCGCCTTCGCCCCATACCATATGTGCCAATGGATAATATACAACCACAGACCACAAAGCGATAAAGAAAAACAATGCTTTGAATTTCATTCTGCCCACAAGAGATCCTGTGATCAGTGCCGGAGTGATGATGGCAAACATCATCTGAAAGGCAATGTATACAAGATGCGGGATACTGTCTGCATAAGGCCCTGCCTCTGACATGTTAATACCATGTAAGAATGCCCATCGGAAGTCTCCGATGATGCCTCCGTGGTTGCCGCCAAAAGCCAGGGAATAGCCAAAAGCCACCCACATCACAACAGCCAGACCCATGATGGATACACATGCCATCATTGTGTTTACTACATTTTTCCTGCGGACCAGTCCTCCGTAAAAGAATGCCAGCCCCGGTGTCATAAAAAATACCAGTGCCGAGCAGATCATCATAAAAGCGGTATCTCCTGTGTTCATTTTCAAAATCCTCCTTAACAAACAAAAAGACGCCTGGATGAATTTCATCCAGACGTCTTTGTCTTTCTGCGTCTGATTTTAGCACAGTAAAAATGGAATTGCAACACTTTTTTTGTGCTCCAGTTTAAAAATGCGAATGGCGCGAGTGAACTGGAGCATATAAAAACTGGTGCACAAAACAGCCACCGTCATCCCATACTGGAGATGATCAGCAGTTCCACGGCAAGCTGATCTGCCATCTGTCCGGTTTTGATATTTTCTTCGGTCTGCACACATTCCCGCACAATCTGCTCCAGCCGCTTTCCTTCAAAAGCTCTTGCCTGTCCGGCATATTTACGCACGGCAAATTCCGGCACACCGACTTTGGAAGCCATGGATTTGTAATCAAAACCGCCGCCCATCATATCCCGCAGCTGCATCAGGATCTGAAAATGCCGGGTGACCAGAAACAGAATACGCATGGCCGGTTCTTTCAACATCAGCAGATCATAATACAGATCCAGTGCTTTTTTGGATTCCTTGCGTCCGATGGCCTCCACCATGTCAAAGATTTTTCCATTGATCTGGTTGGCACAGATGGCTTCCACATCCTCCGCTTCAATGACCTCTTTCTCCATGGTATAACAAAGCAGTTTTTCCAGCTCCTGGGTGATCAGCTCCATATCGTTTCCGGTCTTGCTCAAAAACAGCTCCATCACAGACCGGGTGATCTTCTTGTTTTCCTTTTTCAGTGTTCCGAGGATCCACTGCATCAGCACTGAATCTGTCTGACGTTTGAATTCCACCACGCTGCCGTATTTTTTGACCTGCTTATACATCTTTCCACGCTTGTCCACTTCTTCTTCTACAAAGACGAAATAGGACGTTTCCGGAAGTTCCGCCATATAGGCAGCCAGATCTTCGGTGCTCTTTTTGAAAAATCCGCTGTTTTCCACCAGAATAACACGACGCTCCGCAAAAAACGGCAATGTCTCAGCCAGATCGATCAGTGTTTCCGGACGGATATCTTTGCCGGAAAATACGGAGGTATTCATCGTATCCCCTTCCACGGATAACGCATTTTTCAGCCGGGTTTTATACTGCTGCACCAGATAGGGTTCTTCCCCGTATAATAAATAGCAATGTTTAAAATTTCCTGTTTTTAAATCTTCCTGTAATGTTTTCATGTCTCAAAGTATAATATGAATCCGCAAAAAACACAAGGCGGGAAAGAAAAATCTCTCCCGCCGTATGAATGTATCGATTACCGTTCACTTATCACTATTTATCCATGGAATTCTTTATACAATCATGATCATTCCTACATCAGCCGCCCAGTTCTACCATGCGGTGAATGCATCGTCCTGCGCCCTCAATGATGTTTTCCGGCAGTTCAATCTCTTCGCCGCCACAGCCTTTCAGACAGTTGTAAATATCCATTAATGTGGTGATTTTCATATTCATGCAGGTAAGCTGCACGGTCAGCGGATAAAACTGTTTCTCCGGACATTCAAACTGCAGATGCTCCACAATGCTGTTTTCGGTACCGATGATAAATTCTTTGTGCTCGGATTTCTTTGCATAGTTCATGATGCCTGTGGTGGATCCGACATAATCTGCCTGTGCAACTACTTCCTGGCGGCACTCCGGATGCACCAGAAGCAATGCGTTCGGATGAAGCTCTTTTGCTTTTCTGACATGCTCCAGGGTCACAATCATATGACGCGGACATCCGCCGGTATAAAAGGCAAACTTTTTTTCCGGGATCTGCTCTGCCACATAACGGCCCAGATTTGGATCCGGGACAAAAAGGATCTTATCCGCGTCCAGCTTTTTACAGATCTCCACAGCAGAAGAAGAGGTGACACATACATCACACTCCGTCTTTAACTCGGATGTCGTATTGATATAGGCGACCACGGTATGATCCGGGTATTTCTGCTTTAACGCACGCAGGAAATCCAGATCCAGCTGCTCTGCCATCGGACATCCGGCTGCCGGATTTGCCAGCCATACCCGCTTCTGCGGACTCAATACTTTACATGTCTCCGCCATAAAACGGACACCACACATGATGACTCCCTGGCAGTCGCTTTTCGAAGCCTGCACGCTCAGTCCATAGGAATCCCCCATGTAATCCGCTACTTCCAGGATTTCCTGTCCCTGGTAGGCGTGCGCCAGGATACAGACATCCTGCTCCTTTTTCATTCGCAGGATCTCCTGCTGTATTTCTGCTATTGTCATTTCACTTTCTCGCTTTCTTTTTACAAATCTTCTCAAACTGACAGCTACGCTTCCACCGGATGCAGATTTTTCATGGAAATATCCAGGATCGGTGCAGAATGGGTCAATGCGCCGCTGGATACAAAATCAACGCCGATCTCACAGATCTTTGCAATATTTTCTTTTGTGATATTGCCGGAGCACTCTGTCTGGGCACGGCCGTCGATCAGCTGTACCGCTTCTTTCATCATTTCCGGTGTCATATTGTCCAGCATGATGATATCTGCACCGGCTTCCACAGCCTCTTTCACCTGCTCCAATGTCTCTACTTCGATCTCAATCTTGCGGACAAATGGTGCATATGCTTTTGCCATCTGAATGGCCTTTGTGATGCTGCCTGCCGCTCCGATATGATTGTCTTTTAACAGCACACCGTCAGACAGATTGTAGCGGTGATTGCATCCGCCACCGACACGAACCGCATATTTTTCAAAAATACGGCAGTTTGGCGTGGTCTTTCTGGTATCCAGAAGTGTCACAGAGCTGCCTTTCAGCAAGTCTGCCACCTGTCTCGTATAAGTAGCAATGCCGCTCATGCGCTGCAGATAATTCAGCGCCACACGCTCACCGGAAAGCAGTACACGGATATCACCCCGCACAACAGCCATCCGCTGACCACATGTTACGTTGTCCCCGTCCTTACAGAAAAAGGTAACAGTGGTTTTCTCATCCAGCAGTGAGAACACTCTGGCATATACATCAAGTCCTGCGATCACACCCTCCTCTTTGGCGATCAGTTCCACTTTCCCCATCTGTGCCGTCGGCATCACGGCATTTGTGGATACATCTTCACTGGTAATATCTTCCTGTAATGCAAGACGGATCAGATTGTCCGCCTGAAGTTTCATCGTTATATCATTCATGGCTGTTTTTTACCCTCTCAATCTCTTTGCGTACTGCGGTATGATATTCTGACAGAATCTGATCCTGGTCTTCATATTGCCGCATATCCAGCTGTGTTCCCTGAAATTTCGTTTTTGTGCCAAACAGAATGTCATCTGCCGCTCTTCTGGCAAATACCAGCGACTCCAGCAGAGAATTGCTTGCCAGGCGGTTTTTCCCATGTACGCCGTTGCAGCTTGTCTCACCGCAGGCGTACAGACCTTTCATGGAAGTGCGGCTTCCCAGATCTACTTTGATGCCGCCCATAAAGTAATGCTGTGCCGGAACCACCGGAACCGGTTCTTTGCATGGATCGTAGCCTTCCTCCAGACAGTGCTGATAAATATTCGGGAAATGCTTTAAGATCACATCTTTTCCAAGCGGACGCATGTCTTCCCAGACGCAGTCGGATCCTTCTTTTTCCATCTGTGCAAAAATAGCCTGACTGACTTTATCCCTCGGCTGCAGTTCATCTGTAAAACGCTGACCGTTTTTGTCCAGCAGCAGTGCACCTTCCCCGCGGACAGATTCGGATACAAGGAATCTCCGCCCCGGCTTTTTAGAGTACAGTGTCGTCGGATGGATCTGTATGTAATCAATATGCTCTAACTGAATCTGATGCTTCAGGGCGATTCCCAGTGCGTCACCGGAAATGTGTGGAAAGTTTGTGGAATTCTGATATAACCCGCCAAGACCGCCACAGGCCAGTACCACATGCTCTGCATACACCGGATACACATGATTTTCCGTATCCATGATGATGACACCTCCACAGACATTATCTGCTGCGATCAGATCCACCATGGTCATATACTCACAGATTTCGATGTTCGGTTTTGTCTTTGCTTCATTTAATAAAGTCTGTGTGATCTGTTTGCCGGTAATATCCTCATGAAACAGAATACGTGGCTGAGAGTGCGCTGCCTCTCTGGTAAACAGCAGATTTCCCTGTTCATCTCTGGCAAAATCTACCTTTCTATGCACAAGGTCACGGATGATGCTGTTGGAACTGCGGATCATCAGATCCACGGCACGGGCATCGTTCTCATAATGACCGGCCCGCATGGTATCCTCAAAATAATTCTGATAATCATCTTCCCCCCGCAGCATGCAGATACCGCCCTGCGCCAGAAAAGAATCTGACTGATCGGCTTCCTGTTTTGTAATCAATAAAATTCGCTTCCGTTCCGGCAGGTTTAATGCACAATATAAACCAGCAGCGCCGGTACCTACGATAATGACGTCATAATATTCTTTCATAGTCTTTTTCCTCTTTTTAATGCTTCCGCCATTATACTATCATAGTTTACAACTGTCAAGACAGCTGTTTTACACTTGCAACCCTACACTTACAACCATTCCATAAAATCACCTGCATAGATTCGTCCTATGTGATGGGAGCTGCAAAGAAAACTTTGTTCTCTGTCATATGTAAAAAATATTAGTGCTCATCGAGATACCGTCTGATCTGCCACTGTTTCTCCCGGTACAGAATAGAAATCTGGCCCCAGTCCTTTGTGCAGTAAATACCACAGCCTTCCGTTTCCAGACGCTCCAGTGTCTCCGGTGACGGATGATGATACCGGTTGTTTGCACTGCTGGAAATAAAAGCAGCCTTTGGATGTATCTGATCCAGAAATTCCGCACAGCTGGAAAACCGGGAACCATGGTGTGCCACTTTCAGTGCCGTGACCGGATGCAGGCGGTTTCGTTCCAGCAGCAGTTTTTCCTGTTCTTCCCCCAGATCTCCGGTAAACAGCATGGAAAAATCATGGCTTTTTAACTCCCATACCTGAGACAGACCATTCACATCAGGTGCTGTCTCTTCTGCATCCGGATACAGGCATTGCAATGTCATATCCTCTAATTTCAGCGTATCTTTGGTATCCACATAACAGACACTGGTACCGTGTTCTTTTGCCAGTCCCGCCAGTTTCTGGCAGGAGACATCCTCTTTCATTGCCTTTGCAAGCAGCAGACGTTGTATCGGATAATCCTGCTCCAGCAGTTCCTGCAGACCGGAAATATGATCCGCATCCGGATGCGTGACGATCCAAGCATCCACAGACGCCACCCGGTGGTATTTCAAAAACGGCAGCATCAGGTACGTTCCCACAGAGGATTCCGAACTGCTTCCGCCATCGATCCATACATGACTGCCCCGTCCGTCTGTCAGAAAGATTCCATCCCCCTGCCCCACATCCAGCAGATAAATGCCCGGGGTCTCTGCCGGATGTACCAGAAGAACCATTGCCAGAAGGGCTCCTGCAATTCCACCGGCAAGTCCTTTTTGCCAGAGGCAGATGCGTGTCCGGTTACAGGGAACAGACCTCTGATACATCTTCCACAGGCAGAATCCTGCCAAAATAAAATAGTATAGCATCATCAAAACAGATTCCGGCCGACCGGTGAGCAGCAGATTTCCCGGCAAATGCCGGACAACACGCATCCCCGCATCATACAGGTTTAGGATCTCATGACATGCCACCAGCATCCAGCCGGCGATTCCCGGTATCCGCGTATAGAGCAGACCTGCCAGGAGTCCTCCACCCAGGAGCCAGCTGCTGAAAGGAAGAACCAGCAGATTCAGCAACATGGCATATAGCGGCACTTCATAATAAAACCAGGCCGTCAGCGGAAGAATCCAGAGTTGCAGCCACAGACTGAAGAAGAAGTTCTGTTTCAGCGCATTCAGGTCCTTTCCCATCCTGTTTTTGATACAGGCAGGAACAAAGCGCTGATGCTGCTCTTTTGGATGGGATGTCCGGATTTCATCTTCTTTTTTCGGAAACAGCCTGCCATACAGAACAATGGTCAGCATTGCGGTAAAAGAAAACAGAAAGCCTGTCTGGTATAAGGCCAGCGGATTCGTGGTCAATAACAGAATTACAGCCAGTGCAAGCCCGTGGGAACCGTCATAGGTCCGTCCAAAGATCTGCGCGCCCATCAGGCACAGATACATGACAATGGCTCTGCGTGACGGAATCCCAAACCCACTCATATAGGAAAAACAAAAGATACAGACAATACTGACTGCTGCAGAAAACGGATACGACCTGCGCAGAAAACGTAAGAAACGATAGATACTAAACCCCAAAATAGAAATGTGCAGACCGGAAATAGAAAGCAGATGGGAAATCCCTGCTTTCTGATACTGCTGCTTTGTCTCCGGATCCAGCTGGGATTTTGTCCCGGCTGCCAGCGTACAGAGAATTCCGGCATCTCGTTCATTCAGATGTTTTGTGTAAATCTGAACCATATGTTTTTGCAGACGATACAGCCGTTCCCGGAATAACAGAGACGGCACGTGCCGTATCTGTATGGCATCTTTTTCGTCGACTGCTTTGATGCGGCAGAGGATATTCTGCTGTTTATAATAGTCAGCAAAATCAAAATTGCCATCATTGCGCGCATGAGAAAAAAGCTGTACCGTACCGGTAATTGTAATTTCTGCTCCCACCGGAACGCTGTCTGTTTCACTGGAAAAAATAACATGCCCGAGAAATACGGGCGTCTGATCTGTATTCAGATACGTTTGTTTCAGATGATATAGATAAGAATCGGATTTAATTTCTTTGCCGGTTACCGTTCCGTAACAGGTAATCGGTGCGCTGGTCTGAATGGCATCCTGCCGCCTGGTATAGGATGTCAGATGCTGCCGAGTCAGACCAATCCCCAGCAGACAGCAGCCCGTCAGCAAAACTGCCATAACAATCTGCTCCCGGGACGGGCGTTTTTTATGTAAGCCTGCCACACAGCCAAATAATATGAGAACAGCCGGAACGATATGCTGTGCCGAAGACTGTTCTCCGGCCAGCAGGATTCCGGCTGTCAGTGCGGCTGCACACAGGCAGATATGATGCTTATTCTCCAGAATCAAGCAATCCCTCCTTCTCCTGTTTCTGTACAACCTCTACCTCGTCTCCATCCTCGGTGACGAGATCCAGATCACGTTTATAATATTCACCGAGGGACATTTTATCCCGGTAGGTGATATCTGTCTTGCCATTTACGGCAATCTGTACCGTATTGATGGTATCAAGTTCTGTCAGCGAATCTACGATAGAATAAATAATGACATCTTCCTTGATTTCAAAATTCTGGTTCAGGAACCCCTCGTCAAGATTGACCAGGCAGGCTCCATCCATAACAGAAACGCTGACCAGCTGTGTCGTATCCGGAATGGCAGAACGTGCATTGGAGGACTTTGGTCCGTCCAGCAGCCGTTCCATGATCAGTTTTTCAAGGGACGTATTGCTGGAATAATATACATGCTGGGTCTCCCGCACCAGTCCGTCTCCCGTCGTGGAGGCAAAATATAACGTCAGATTCGCTTCCTGGATATTGTTGATCTTCTCGCCCGGATTTTCCACAAAGGAATCATTGGTCAGGATTCCGACCTCATTTCCGTTTGCATCGGTCAGGGGCAGATTATTTACATAGATCGATACCCCGTCGATATCGTGGATCTGCATCATATTGTGCACCACCGCTCCGCGGCAGAGCACTTCTTCTGTCGTCGGCATATCGCCATAAGCCTTGTTAAAATACAGATACAGCTGATGATCGGTATATTCATAACGCTCAATTTTTACATTGTCCGGAAAAATCTTCTGATAATCTACATCGTCACTGTCCTCCGACATCCGGGTAATAAACTCCTCGATCAGATCCTTCGTGTCCGTGGACTCCGGATCGTAAGACTTGCTGACAATTTTTTCTCTTTGTTTATTCAGATAAAACAGAAAATATCCGGTGTTTTCCTGTCTGTGTCTTCCACAGCCGGCTGCAAGGCCGGAGATCAGAAGCAGAAACACACAGAACAGGATCCCTGTTGTTTTCAATCGTTTCATTTTTATTGCCTTTCATGACACAGGCAGAACTCAGAATCACGCACCAGGTCTCACCTGCGTTTGACCTGAACTATTTTGAGTTCTTTGGAATATGTGTCTGTGCTGTTAACTGATATAGGTCAGAGGAATCCGCACAGTAAATGTGGTCCCCTCACCTTCCATACTGTGTACTTTGATGGCGCCACGGTGCATGATGATGGCGTTTCTTGCAATGGCAAGACCAAGGCCTGTTCCACCGATTTCCCGGGAATGGGACTTGTCCACACGGTAAAATCGCTCAAAGATCCGATTCTGGGATTCTTTCGGAATTCCGATACCGTTATCCTCCACCGTCACAAAAAAGTTCTGATGATCCGCATTCAGGGACACATGGACCCATCCGTCCGGATTGTTATATTTGATCGCATTTTCAATCAGGTTTGTCAGCGCAAGAGTGAGTTTTACTTCATCCACTTCTGCCACTACCGGTCGAAAACTTTCCATGACAAGTTCCACATTCTGTTTCTGTGCGATCGGACGCAGACGTTTCATGATCCGCTCCAGCAGTTCATTGATCTGGACACTTGTGATATTGATATTTCCGGCGGATTTATCCATTTTTACCAGAGAAAGCAGATCGTTGATGATCTTGTTTTCACGGTCGATTTCCGCTCCGATATCCGTCATGAACTCCCGGTAAAGTTCCACCGGGATGTCCTCCTGTCCCATCAGTGAATCTGCCAGTACCTTCATGGAAGTCAGCGGCGTCTTCAGTTCGTGGGACACATTGGATACAAACTCCTGACGGCTCTCGTCCAGCGTCTGCAGACGCCGGAGCATCTCATCACAGGCTGCAGAGATCGTCTCTGTCTCAGAATAAGAATTGACACCGATAAAATCCGCCTCATAGCCGTCCTGTACATCCTTGATGGACTTTGTCAGCCGACGGAAGGGACGCACAAGACCGGTAGAAACTGCAAATCCGGCGATAATGACAATGACTGCGATCAAGAACTGGATCATCAAGGCATACTGTTTCAAAATACCAAGGGTAGCGGCAATGCTGTCCGTAGATACACTGACCAGCATCACACCGATCACATTTTTACCGGACTCATCGTACATCGGAAGTGTCATTTCGATATAACGGTTGTCCGCATCATATTTCTGCACCGTCTCCCCGTTGTATGCCTGCATGACTTCTTCCGCAAGGATCGTTTTCTGTTCATCCAGCGCATATGTATCCTTTACAATGGTGAAAGAACTGTCAATCAGCATCACACGGCCGTCATAAATCGTTGACAGCTGATCCAATTGTGTTGTGATATTTTTGGAAGAAGTATCCTGCAGATAATTGTTTGCTACGATCTGTGTGGCAAGCAGTTTTGCCTGACTTGTGATATCCACGGTACGGGTATCCACCGCCCGCTTCTCATAAGCAGACAAAATACCCGCACGCAGTAAAAATGTCGGAGCAATTCCAAATAATATAATAAGCAGGAAAATGCGAAATTTCAGACTTTTCAAATATGTGATAATTGCTTTCAATTCCATTACCTCTGTTTGTCAGAATGATAATAGTAGCCTACGCCCCATTTTGTGTGAACATACTTCGGCTCACTCGGGTTTGCCTCTACTTTTTCACGCAGACGACGCACATGCACATCCACGGTGCGGAAATCGCCCGGATACTCATAGCCCCAGACAAGGTTCAGCAGACGCTCCCTGCTGTATACTTTTTCCGGTGTCTTTACCATCAGCTCCATCAGATCAAATTCCTTTGCGGTCAGTTTGATCTCCCGTCCCTGGATAAACAGTCTTCTGCTCTCGCAGTCCAGACGCACATCTCCATCCACGATCACATTCGGATTTTCTTCCACTTCCTTGCGGGAAGTACGGCGCATGATCGCTTTGATACGGGCCTTTACCTCCAGAATGTTGAAGGGTTTTGTTATGTAATCGTCGGCACCGTACTCCAGGCCGAGGATCTTGTCCATATCATCGCCTTTTGCCGTCAGCATGACGATGGGTACACTGGAAAACTCGCGAATCTGCTGGCACACCTGAAATCCGTCTAATTTTGGAAGCATAATATCCAGTAAAATAATGTCATATTGTTTATTATGTGCCATTTCCAGAGCTTCTTCTCCGTCATACGCACAATCCACTTCCATGCCGTCCTGTTCCAGACTGAACCGGATTCCCTTTACGATTAATTTTTCATCATCTACCACCAGCACTTTTTTCGCCATTTCGTCACCTCATTGAACACTTATGTTATCTTTTATTTTGTCATAGGTTCCCTGCTTGATACCATCTACATTCATGATATCTTCTTTTTTCTGAAAGGAACCATGTTTTTCCCTGTACGCAATGATGTCCTCTGCCCGGGTCTGTCCGATCCCTTTCAGAGACATCAGCATGTCAGCTGTCGCTGTATTGATATTAACTGTCGTGTCTGTCCCTTCACTGCTGCCCGATCCCGTTGTCTGACCGGATGTTTCTGCTTCCATCACGGGAGTTTCCCCGATATAAGGGATCTGTAACTTCTGACCATCCGTCAGCACTTCTGCCAGATTAACGGCATCTGACTGCGCATTTTCCAACAGACCGCCCGCCATGGAAACCGCCTCATATGCGCGGCTTTCTGCCGGAAGTTCATAGACTCCGGGCTGGCAGACTGCTCCGCAGACATAGACAAACACCGTCTGCTGTACCACTGCTTCATCCGCACCGGCATCTGCAGTCTCTGATCCATCGGCATCCTCCGGGTTTTTCCTTTCCCCCTCATCCGAAGCTGATCCCGGATCCGCAATCTCACCGTTTACTTCTTCTGTCGTGGCAGATTCTACTCCCAACAGGATATCCTGCGGTTCTGTCCTGCAGCCGGAAAGTGTCCCCAGCAGCAATATCATAGAAAATACAAGCAACAAACGTCTCATATAAAATCTCCTTTACTCTGAAAAGCAAAGGATTTCTCAAATACCTGTAACAATTTTATCAAATATTACAAATATTACAAGCCTTGTTTTTATTTTGCACATGGTTTGAACAAAAACAGCAGTTTTTTCCCTTTTTTGCAATCCGTTTTAGAAATTTTCACTTCCGTTCCCACTGGAAGAGAATTACGCCTGCGATGGCCACTGCCATGCCGATCAGCTTCTGCACAGACCAGTCCGCCTTTTCCGTACCAAACCAGCCGAGCAGTTCAATGGCATAGGCGGTGATCATCTGTGCAACCACAATAAACAATACCGCCTGGGCCGGTCCCAGCGTATGCATGCTCTTTACTACTGTCAGTGTTATAAAAGCACCGATGATTCCTCCTGCCAGCACATATTTCGGCTGCACTTTCCAGAGTGCGGCAAAGGAGCTGCGATCCGTGATTCCCCAGGCTGCCAGACAGACGGCCAGTGCAGTAAGCTGCACCCAGCTGTTTGCCACCCAGAGACTGCTCTGTTTCGTTACATCCGTGTTGAATACTCCCTGAATACTCATCAACATTCCTGATAAAATTGCGATCAAAATTCCAACCATAGATTTCCGCTTCCTTTTTGTACAGAATATTTGCATAAATCATCTGCGCATTATCGTTTCAAACGCAATGCGCAGATACCATGTAGATGACTTATACTTATTTATGCATGTATTTATCAGAATGCCACAAAAGGGATTTTTTATACCTGGAATCCTTAGCAGGAAACAGGAACTATATATTTTTTATGCATTTGGGGCAGCGTTGATTGCGTTAAAAACAGACAGCCATGCTTCCCTGATGGGAAACGCAGCTGTCTGCTGTGAACCATTTCAAACCGGACACAATTTTTTTTGATATCAGTATTTTTATCAGTAGTTCCATATCAAAAATATGCCAGGTCGAACATATACTGTTTTTAGAAAGTTGCAAGAACCTCGTCTAATTTTGCAGCCATCTCATCCACATGCTCTTTTTCAATCACAAGCGGTGGAACGAAACGAACCACGTTGGATCCTGCTGTGATGATGATCAGACCTTTCTCCAGTGCTTTTGCAGCTACCTGGCCAACCGGAATGTTCATCTCCAGTCCCTGCATCAGCCCCATACCACGACGGTCTGTGATAAAGTCATATTTTGCAGCCAGTTCATCCAGTTTCTGTTCCAGATACGGTGCAATTTCATGTACATGGTTGATGATCTGGTCTTTTTCAAAAATGTCAAATACTGCACTGACAGCAGCTCCTACGAATGGATTTCCACCATAAGTAGTTCCATGATCGCCAGGTGCCAGAGATTTATCTGCCACTTTCTGAGTCATCATGAATGCACCTACCGGCACACCACAGCCAAGTGCTTTTGCAACCGTCATGATATCTGGTTTTACACCGTAATTCTGCCATGCAAACATAGCTCCGGTACGTCCCATACCACACTGGATCTCATCCAGGATCAGTAAGATATCTTTCTCATCACAGAGTGCACGCACACCTTTTAAGAACTCCGGATCAGCCGGGTAAATACCACCCTCGCCCTGTACGGTTTCCATAATGATGGCACATGTTTTATCTGTGATCTGTGCTTTTACGCTCTCCAGATTGTTGTATTCTGCAAAACGGATGCCCGGGATCAGCGGCTCAAATGGCTCCTGATAATGTTTGGTTCCGGTAACGGATAATGCACCAAGACTTCTTCCGTGGAAAGAATGCTGCATTGCGATCACTTCGTGACCTGCATGTCCGTCTCTGGTGTAAGCATATTTTTTTGCTGCTTTTAATGCGCCCTCGATCGCTTCTGTACCACTGTTGGTAAAGAAAATACGATCCATATCAGCGGCAGCCAGTGCTTTTTCAGCAGCTTCCATAGTTGGTACATTATAATATAAATTAGAAGTATGTAATAATTTATCTACCTGATTTTTCAGCGCATCATTGTACTCTTTTTTACCATATCCAAAGGCACAAACGGCGATACCAGCCGCAAAATCAAGATACTGTTTATTGTCTGTGTCATACAGATAGACACCCTCACCGTGATCTAATACAACCGGAAAACGGTTGTATGTATGAAGCAGCGCCTGCTCTGCATGATCAATATAATTCTGTTTATTCATGATTAAACTTTGCCTCCTCATCTCCAAGGATCGCGGTACCGATTCCTTTGTTTGTGAAAATCTCCAGTAACAGGCAGTGAGCCATACGTCCGTCTAAGATATGGACTCTGGAAACACCATTTTCTACTGCATGGATGCAGTTATTTAATTTCGGAAGCATACCACCAACGACATAACCGCTGTCAAGCAGGTCTTTTGCCTCGGAAACTGTCAGTTCAGAGATCAGTGTGGACGGATCTTTCGGATCACGGTAAACACCTTCAATATCTGTCAGGAAAGCAAGTTTTTCCGCATGAACCGCTGTTGCGATAGCGCATGCCGCATCATCTGCATTGATGTTGTAAGTCTGATAATTGTCATCCAGACCGATTGGGCATACGATCGGCAGAAAATCTTTCTCCAGCAGATCAAATAAAATCTTCGGATCTACGGATTTTACATCACCTACAAATCCGATATCCTGTCCCTGAGAATATTTTTTCTCAACTTTCAGTAAACCGCCGTCTTTACCACTGATGCTGACTGCCTGAACACCCAGTTTTTCTACCATGGATACCAGAGATTTTCCGACTTTGCCAAGTACCATCTCTGCGATCTCCATTGTCTCTGCATCTGTTTTTCTCAGACCGTTTACAAACTCTGGCTCCATTCCGGCTTTTGCTACCCATTTGCTGATCTCTTTTCCACCACCGTGTACGATGATCGGTTTAAAACCAACCAGTTTCAGCAGTGTCACATCCTGAATGACACGCTGTTTTAATTCTTCATCCAGCATGGCACTTCCGCCGTATTTTACGACAATGATCCGGCGGTTAAACCGCTGGATATATGGTAATGCTTCGATCAGCACCTCGGCTTTTGCCCGCAATGCTTCGTATTTATCTTCGTTCATCTATCTGTCCTCCTGTAACAAATCACTTTTTTACATTTTTCTATAATTAAGAACGGTAATCCGCATTGATTTTTACATAGTCATAGCTGAGATCACAGCCCCAGGCGGTTCCCTGTGCATCGCCAAGTTTCAGATCTGCAATGGCCGTTACTTCCGGCTCGGATAAGATCTTTGTAGCTTCTTCCTCGCTGTAATCAAGTGCAACACCATTCTCAATCAGTTTGATCTTGCCGCCTTTGCTCTCAAAATACAGATCTACTTTATCTGGATCAAAGGTCGCTCCGGAATAGCCCATGGCACAGAGAATTCTTCCCCAGTTTGCGTCATGGCCGAAAATTGCTGCTTTTGTCAGACTGGAGCAGATCACGGATTTTGCAAGTACCTGCGCCTGCTCTTTTGTCTCTGCATTGACAACCGTTACTTCAAATAATGCAGTCGCACCTTCACCGTCTCCTGCCATCATTTTTGCCAGGGTTGTATTGACAAAATTCAGTGCCTCACAGAACGCATCGTAATCTGCATCTTTTTCTGTGATCTCCGGATTGCCTGCCAGACCGTTTGCCATTAAAAGCAGTGTATCGTTTGTGGAAGTATCTCCGTCAACAGAGATCATATTAAAAGTATCTTTGACATTAGCAGAAAGCGCTTCCTGTAATAATTCTTTGGAAATCGCAAGGTCTGTTGTCACAAAGGCAAGCATGGTGCACATGTTCGGATGGATCATACCAGAGCCTTTGCACATTCCGCCGATGGTAACGGTTTTTCCGCCAACTTCAAATTCCACTGCCACTTCTTTTTCGTGTGTATCTGTGGTCATAATCGCTTTTGCTGCCGCATTTCCTGCTTCCACACCATCTGCAAGCTTCGGTGCCAATGCCTCAACACCTGCCATGATGCGGTCGATCGGAAGCTGTTTTCCAATGACACCGGTGGATGCCACGCAGACAGCACTTGCCGGAATACCAAGCACTTTTGCAGCCTGATCTGCGGTCTTCTGACAGTAATCTAAGCCTTCCTGTCCGGTGCAGGCGTTTGCGATACCTGCATTGACAACAACTGCCTGTGCATATTCACTGTTTTTTACAATATCCCGATCCCAGAGTACCGGTGCCGCCTTTACAAGATTTGTCGTAAATGTTCCTGCCACACGACATGGTACCTGGCTGTAAAGCATAGCCATATCGGTACGATTTTCATATTTGATTCCGGCTGCGGTGCAGGCTGCCTGAAATCCTTTTGCCGCTGTCGCGCCACCTGTAATCTGTTTCATGATCCAATCCTCCTGTGAGATACCTGCCACATATGTTTCAATGTATATCCGGTATCATTGTATCTGTTATTTTTATCTTTTTATTTCATTTAAAAGTTCATCTGAAAAATCATTTAAAACATTGCTTTTTATTCGTTGAATTTTGTAATGTTCTCATCATTTAAAACAAAATCATAATAATTCACATCGTCTCTCATCTTCCAGCCTTCTTCCTGCCAGAACTGATTGCCGAGTTCATTTTTCTTAAATGCGATCAGATTGACTTTGTTGATCTGTTCGCTCTGTAAGGCACGCATCGCTGCGGTTGCCATCTGTTTTCCAATACCACGGTTACGATAAGCTTCATTCACGCACACATGGTAAAAACATCCGGTTCTGCCGTCGTGACCGCATAAAATTGCCCCGACAAGCTTGCCGTCTGCTTCTGCCACAATGCTTGTGGTGGGATTCCGTTTCAGGAAACGCTCCGTTCCCTCTCTGGAATCGTCAATGCTCCGGATACCAAAGCCTTTGATGGTCATCCACAGTGCATATACCTCATCGTAATCTTCAATCGTCATCGGACGAATCTTTATTTCCATAAAATCCGGTTTCCTTCCATATATTTACGGGAACATTGGAACAAGATTCAATCCTTCACTCTCATCCAGACCAAACAACAGGTTCATATTCTGAACGGCCTGTCCCGCAGCACCTTTCACAAGATTGTCAAGAGCGCCCATCATAATGACTCTGCCGGTACGCTCATCGATCTTGAAGTTTACATCCACATAGTTGCTGCCTTCCACCCATTTTGTCTCAGGCACAACATCTTTTTCCAGGACACGAACAAATTTCTCGTCCGCATAATATTTATCATAAGCAGCTTTCACTTCTTCATAAGTAGGAAGGGAGCCGTCTGCTTTTTTCTTTAAGGTCGCATACTCTGTTGCCAGAATACCGCGGTTCATCGGAACAAGATGCGGTGTGAAGTTGATCACGATCTCTTTGCCAGCCGCATAGCCAAGCTGCTCCTCGATCTCCGGGGTATGACGGTGAGTTGCCACACCGTATGCTTTCATATTTTCATTTACTTCGCAGAACAGGTTTGCCACTTTCGCACCACGTCCGGCTCCGGAAGTACCGGATTTTGCATCGATGATCAGTGTATCCGGATCGATCAGTTCTTCTTTTACCAGCGGATAAGCGGTTAAAATAGAACAGGTTGTGTAACATCCCGGATTTGCCACCAGACGGGCGCCTTTCACTTTCTCACGATTGATCTCGCACAGACCATACACCGCTTCTTCAATAAACTGCGGACTCTTATGCTCGATCTTGTACCATTTCTCATAAGTAGCAACATCTTTGATACGGAAATCCGCACTCAGATCCACGATCTTTGTCTTGGATAAAATCTCCTCTGTCAGAACAGATGCCAAAAATCCCTGCGGTGTTGCGGTAAAAATCACATCTACCTGCTCACAGAGTGCTTCCATATTATCATCCAGACATGTCGCATCCACGATTTCAAACATATTGTGATATACGGATGCATATTTCTGGTCAATGTAACTTCTGGATCCGTACCAGACAATTTCTACTTCTTTATGTCCCATCAGAATACGAACAAGCTCTGCGCCCGCATAACCTGTCGCTCCGATAATTCCTGCTTTAATCATTTGCAGCCTCCTTAATCTTCAACTGAACTGTTTCTTATAATAATACTTCTCACGCAATTCGTAAAGTATTGATTTTTTATTTTGCATATTTTATACACACAACTGTATATTTATGCATGTATTCAGTTTTTTATTCATTCCGTGATTTTTCCGGATTTTTGCTCTGCATCAAATAATAGCACAAGTTTTTTCAAATGAAAAGGACTTTTTTCTTTTTTTGTCATTCTGTGCTTCCTGAATAAAAAGATGTATTTTTATAAGCAAAATATGTATAAATTTACACTTGCATTCTCATTCTGATTGTAGTATGATGAATCAGGTCGAAAACGAAAGATGAATTTGTTTTCAGAAAAATATTCAGAAGAAACGGTCTGTGACAGACAGATCTGCTTAATGATAAGAAAGAAAGGAACTATTACAATGAAAGAGAAAGTTATTTTAGCATATTCCGGCGGACTTGACACAACAGCAATCATCCCGTGGTTAAAAGAGACATACGATTACGATGTAGTATGCTGCTGTATCGACTGCGGACAGGGCAAAGAGTTAGAGGGACTTGAGGAGCGTGCTCAGTATTCAGGTGCTTCCAAATTATATATCGAAGATATCTGTGATGAATTTGCAGAGGATTACATCATTCCTTGCGTTCAGGCAGGTGCTGTATATGAGAACAAATATTTACTTGGTACTGCTATGGCTCGTCCGGGTATTGCCAAAAAATTAGTTGAGATTGCAAGAAAAGAAGGTGCTGTTGCTATCTGCCACGGTGCAACAGGAAAAGGAAACGACCAGATCCGTTTTGAGCTTTCCATCAAAGCACTTGCTCCGGACATCAAGATCATCGCTCCTTGGCGTGATCCGAAGTGGACCATCGATTCCCGTGAAGGCGAAGTGGAATATTGTAAAGCACATGGCATTGATCTTCCGTTCGCTATGGATCAGAGTTACAGCCGTGACTGCAACTTATGGCACATCAGCCATGAGGGACTGGAGCTGGAGAACCCGGCAAATGAGCCGAACTACGATCACCTTCTTGTATTAGGTGTTTCTCCGGAGAAAGCACCGGATGAACCGGAATACGTTACTATGACATTTGAGTCCGGTGTTCCGAAAACAGTAAACGGCAAAGAGATGAAAGTTGCTGATATCATCCGTGAACTGAACCGTCTCGGTGGAAAACATGGTATCGGTATCATCGATATCGTTGAGAACCGTGTTGTTGGTATGAAATCCCGTGGTGTATATGAGACTCCTGGCGGAACAATCCTGCTTGAGGCTCAGAAACAGTTAGAGGAGCTGACACTTGACCGTGCTACTATGGATGTGAAAAAAGATATGGGTAACCGCATGGCTCAGATCGTATACGAAGGAAAATGGTTCACACCGCTTCGTGAGGCAGTTCAGGCATTCGTAGAGTCCACTCAGAAATATGTAACCGGTGAAGTTAAATTCAAACTTTACAAAGGTAACATCATCAAAGCTGGTACTACTTCTCCATACTCCTTATATAGTGAGTCTCTGGCAAGCTTCACAACCGGTGACCTTTACGATCATCACGATGCAGACGGATTCATTACATTATTCGGTCTGCCGTTAAAAGTTCGTGCTATGAGAATGCAGGAGCTGGCAAAAGAAAACCAGAAATAAGCGAGCTTTTTTTGCGAGCGATACTTCCTGAACGTCAGTTCAAGAAGGAAAAAAGTAAAACAATTCAAAAAATCAACCCCGGTAACAGAATGTTCTTATCACTCTGCTATCGGGGTTTCCATTTATTTCTTCTCGTTTTGAAACTATTCCAAAACATCCACTCTGTTTTTTCGGATTCTTCTTAAAAATACAAATCCCACCAGACATGCCACAAACTCCGTTATCGGGAATGCCCACCAGATCATTGAAACACCTGCCATACCTTTTCTGACAAATACGGAAAAAATGCCTGCCAATGGCAATACAATCACAAGTTGTCTTAAAAGCGATATTATAAGGGATTCCATTCCCCCGTCCAAGGCCTGATAAATGCCCTGATAAGCCACATTAATTCCCGCGAAAATAAAGCTGATGGAAATAATCCGCATAGCACCAATGAAATACTCTTTGGATGCACCGGCGTTAAATAACGTTGCAAATGCTCCCGGAAAAATTTCTGTGATCAGAACACCAAAAATCATCAATGCGATAGTAAAAATGAGACCATATTTGATTCCAGCCTGAATCCTTTTTCTGCTGCGCATTCCATAAGAGAATGCAATAATCGGTGTGATCGCATCTCTCAATCCAAAGGCAAGGAACAATACAAATTGCTGCACTTTGTAGAATAAACCATATGCTGTCTGAGCAGACGGGTTAAATTTCAGGATGATATTCATGACATAAACCATAATAGACATCAGGGCCTGTGCAATGATTGCCGGTAAACCAATGGAATAAATCTCTTTGATGATCTCCCGGTCCGGTCTCAGATATTGCATGCCATGTTCAAATTCCCGGTTCAGTTTCAGATGAAATACAAATAATAATGCCGCGGAGGCAATCTGTCCAATGACGGTTGCATATGCCGCACCTTTGACTCCCATTTCCGGAACCGGTCCGATACCGTAAATCATGATTGGATCAAGCACAATATTTACCACTGCTCCCACAACCTGACCGATGGTAGAATAAAGGGAACGTCCCGTTGCCTGCAACAATTTTTCAAACAATGAAAAGAAAATAATGCCAAAAGAAATCACACAACAGATCCGTAAATATTCTGTTCCCATAGTAAGAACTTCTGCATCAGCCGTCTGTGATGAAATGTATGCTTTTACACCAAAAATTCCAAATAATAAACACGCTATATAGATAACCACACCTAGAAATAAACTGTTTCCTGCAACCTTTGCCGCTTTCTCTGGGTTTCTCTGTCCCAATGTTCTGGCCAGCAACGCATTTGTTCCTACTCCGGTTCCGATACCAACCGCTACCATAAGCATCTGTACCGGAAATACAAGTGTCAATGCGTTCAGTGCCGCTTCACTTCCGACTCTCATATTTCCCACAAAAGCACTGTCCACAATGTTATAAACTGCCTGCAGAGCCATGGATAAGATCATTGGAATTCCCATCCGGATCATAAGTTTGTTCACCGGCATCGTCTTCATCTTATTATTTTCTGCCATTCTAACTGAATCCTCCTTTTCCACAAAAAAAGTGCAGCTTACCACATAAGTTGGACTTACGCTGATAAGCTACACACTTTTTCATCACATTATTTATAAATAAAGAGAACGAATGGCAAAACTGGATTTACGCAAATCTGCCACTCGTTCAAAAAATATTATATTTCCCTTCGACCAAAATGTCAAATCAAAAATCTGATATTTTTGTATCATAATTTTATATTTCCGGCATGAATTTTACAGTACATGTTTTGTATCCTCTTTTGTCTGAAACACTTTAAAGCCAACAATCTGCAGTACCAGACACACAATAGCAAGGATTAGTAAAAACAGAAATGCATGTGTGGAACCTGCTGCTGTTTTTGCCTCATATATCAGGGAATTATTCTGCATCTGTGCGGTTGCCACTAAAGCTGCACAAACACTGGTTCCAACCGCTCCGGCAAACTGCATCAGGGTATTAAAGCAGGTATTCCCATATGCTTTCTGTGGAACCGGAAGTCTCAGATTTCCAATGGTCATAGTATTCCCGAATGACATTCCGCATCCAATTCCGAAAATAATATAAAAAGCAATGATCATTCCCGGTGTAAGTTTCATGCCGCAAACAGCAAACAATAAAACTCCTATTGCCATTAAACCTGTTCCAAGCAAAATTGGAAGTTGGGCACCAATCTTATCCAGGGCCGCTCCACTGAAAGGTCCCATCAACGCATTTAAACCTGCACCCGGAAGCAGCATAAATCCAGCGATCATGGATTCACATAAAAGTGCAACCTGCAGATAATTCGGTAGCAGGAAACTTGCGCCAAGCATGATTGCATTAATCAGAAAGAAAGCAACCAGATGACAGGTAAACGGAATATTTTTAAAAATATCAACATCAATCAGAGGATTTTCACATTTTCTGCAATGCATTACAAACAATACTAATGCCACAACACCAATGACAAATGCTGCGATTTCCATAACCATTTTTTCACGAAATGCGGCAATATTTGCAAATCCATAAACAAGTCCAAGGAAGGTCAGCATAATAAAAATAATTCCTAAAATATCCACTGGTATTTTCTTCGGTTCATGTTTTTCTTCGATTGTATTCACGCCAAGAATCAATGTAAAAATCAACACCGGAATCAAGATTACAAAAATATAACGCCATCCCAATGTCTGATTTACGATACCGCCATACGTCGGTCCCAAAGCCGGAGCCGCTGCCGATACCAGTGCACCATAACCCATATAGGTTCCCACTTTTTCAAATGGAATCTGTTCCAGAATAATACAAAATGCAATTGGAACACCGACTCCCGTACCAACACCCTGAATCATTCTTGCAATTAATAAAAGTGCAAAATTCGGAGAAACGATTGCTAATACGGTTCCAATAATAAAGCATAATGTTCCGAAAATAAACAGGCGTTTTAATTTAAAACGTTTCTGTAAAAAAGCTGCTAACGGCGTAATCATTGCTACAACCAACAAATTCCCTGTCGTAAGCCACTGCACGATTTCTGTGGAAACTTCAAACGTACTCATAACCGCCGGAAATGCAATGTTCACTGCTGTTTCTGTAATCAGTCCGCAAAATGATACCAGACATGCTGCAATTACAGAAAGTGTAAGTTTTACTGGTACTTTTACATTATTTTTCATTCTTCCACCATCCTGTCAAAAAATTACGATAACTTTGCTGCACAGTTATCTCGATTTTGCACAAAAAAATGGAGACATGCACTTTTGTGTCATATCTCCATAAATATCGTTTCCTTTTGCGCGTAAAATATTTTAGCAAAATTTGAGCAGCAAATGCAAAGGACATTTTGCACAATATTTTCTGATACTAGCATAGTTAGTATTCCACAAATAATAATTAATGGAATTTTGCATATTCAAGTGGGTGGATGCGAAAGATTCATTATCGCAGTAAAACATTACCTGTCTATTCAACCTCATCCTTTTTTTGATTATCTTTTAGTTGTTCAGAACCTTTCAATTTTCGGTTATATATTCAGCCGTAACATTTATTCTGCTCTGTATCTTCTGTATACACTGCATAACAAGGGTTCTCCTATTCTGCCAATATTATAAAACATCATTCTCAATGTCTCTTATCTTCTTAGCCGGAACCCCGCCTATCACGCAGTTATCCGGCACATCTTTTGTTACCACAGCTCCGGCTGCAATGACCACGTTGTTGCCAATTGTCACTCCCGGAAGAATGGTCACATTTCCACCAATCCATACATCATTTCCAATCGTAACAGGATTGCCAATGCCAAGGTGTTCTCTGCGTCCTTTTGGGGTGATTGGGTGATTTACAGTCGTAATCAAAGTATTTGGTCCGATCATCACATAATCGCCAATATGCACCGGCATGATATCAAGAATTGTGACATTGTAATTTGCAAGGAACTGATCCCCAACATGAATATTTTTGCCGCTGTCACACATAAAGCCTGGACACAGACACACATCACTGCCTACCGAACCAAAATATTTTTTTATCAATACAGCCTGTTCATCCTCTGTCGCATCTGCATCCTGCATTCTGCGAAGTTCCCGGCAGAATTTGATTGCATTCAGTTTTCTGCCATTTACTCCGACATCCCAGAAATCATAGTAAAGTCCTGCGTCTAGTTTTTCTTCTTCTGTCATAATGAGCCTCCTGATATTTTTGATACTTTTCTTATTATATTTTTGAAATTTGTTTGATTTTTTGCACAAATCCTGCTAATACAATCGGTACACATACAATCCATGTAATCGGCTCTGTCAGACAGATTCCCAGATATCCGATCATTCGTGAAAGCAGGAAAGCTCCTGCAAACTTTCCTATTAGTTCTACTATGCTGGCAATTACAGGAAGTTTCTTATTTCCCAATGCCTGAAGGCAGTTTCTCATAATAAGTAAAATATTCAGCACCGCATAAAACGGAACATTCCAATATAAATATTTCATAGATATTCCGATAACTGCTTCATCTGTAGAGCCGGTAAGTGCATGGATCAGTTCCTGACCGGCAAGCAATACAACCATCAGTACAAGAACACTCCAGATAGTTCCGAGAAAAATGCTGGCTGAAACACCTTGTTTTATACGTTCCTTTTTTCTGGCACCATAATTCTGACTGACAAATGTTGCTGAAGATGTACATATCGTGCCAAGCGGAAGCATACACAGATCATGAAATTTTCTTGCGGCTGTATGGCCTGTAATAGTGGCTGTGCCAAAGGAATTAATGCTTCCCTGCAATATAACCGTACCGATATTAGTCAGAACAAGCATCATCGCCATTGAAAATCCAGTAGTTAAAAGTTCAAGTAATATTGTCCAGTTGATGGTAAATTTACGAATATTTATATGCAGCAATGGACAGTATTTTGCTATATATATCAACAGGAAAAGTGCGGAAAATCCCTGTGCTATTACTGTTGCGAAGGCTGCTCCCCTTACTCCCATATTAAGTGTTTTCACAAAAAAGATATCAAGTATTACATTTAAAACAGATGCGATAATCAGTGCATACAGTGGAATATAACTATTTCCAATTGCCCGGAGTATTGAGGACAAAAGATTGTATGCAAAAGTAACACAGCAAAACAGCATGATAACTGAAATGTAGCTCTGAGATAAATCTAAAATATCAACAGGTGTGTTTAGCAAACGCAGTAATGGTTTTAAAAATAGTATTGAGGCAATCGTCAGAATAACGGTTGTTATAATGGACAGAATAATTGAAAATTGCACAGATTTTTGGAAATTATCCTGTTCATTTCCACCAAAATATCTTGCAATTATTATGCAGAAACCATTTGACATTCCATTGATAAATCCGATTACCAGACTGTAAATAGATGATGTCGCGCCAACCGCTGCCAGTACATTATCCCCTAAAATATGTCCGATCACAGCCACATCTACAACATTATAAAACTGTTGAAACAGATTGCTAATAAAAATGGGAATTGTAAACACCAGAAGTACCCGTATTACTTTACCTTCCGTCATATCCAGAGTAGGAGTTTTGTTCATACATGTTTTCCTCCAAATTTCAAATGGTATTTTAATCTCAACTTATGATTTTATTTTAAATATAGGTGGTCAGCCAATCACTATCATTTCTTAATAATTGAGGTGGTGTTTTCTAATATCATGATATATAATTGGGACAGATTATAAAAAAAGGAGTCCTTCTTATGCGTAATAAATATATTGATCTCGCCATTAACAAACTGGGAATTGCTTTTGATTCTCTTGACCTGACCTTTCATCAGATGAATACCGGTGTGCCCGGAGATGTCACCTCCTACTGGCCTGGTCCGGATGATGAGGATGTGCTGATATGCGTTTTCAAAGGGAAACAGATACATGAACCCTTTCACAGGCAGGATTTTTTCTTTATCAACTATGCATACAAAAATAGCTATCAGGCTTTATCCGAAAAATATAATAATCTGATCACAATAAACGAAGATGAATGTTATATCGGACAGCCTTACAGTGGCTATGCTCTGCGTGCTGACAGTAACGAGGATGTAGTGATTATTGGTGTGCTCATCCGTAAGGATTCCTTTTTCCGGGAATACCTGCCAACAGTATATACGGATTCTGCTCTTTTCCGTTTCTTTGTCGAACCACAGACCAATAAATTTTCGGACGAATATATCCATCTGCCTGTTACGAAAGATCATGCCATCCGCACGATTCTTGAGCTTATGGCAGTGGAATACGCTGACAGGCAGAAAGATACCCAGCGTATATTGAAATCCATGCTCCAGACGCTGTTGCTTGAAATTGCCCGAAGATATCGGATAGAAAAAAGCGGCACAGCAGAAAAATCACTTGCAGAACAGATTATAGACTATATGGGAGATCATTCGGATATTGTCACCTTAAAAGACATTGCGGCACATTTTTCCTATCATCCAAACTATATTTCTACGCTTCTTCACAAAGAAACCGGCAGAAAATTCACAGAAATCCTGCTTGAAAAAAGAATGGAACGTGCAGTTCTTCTGATGAAAAATACATCCCTTTCACTTGAGGAAATTTCTGTACTTCTCGGTTACAGTAATCACAGTAACTTTTACAAAGCATTCAAAGAATATTACGGAATGCCCCCGAGAGAGTATCTGAAATCTATGTCATAATGTTCTGTCTCCAAAATATATATTAGAAATTACCACTATATTTATTAACATACAATAGTGCCCTCTCTGCCGACATAATTATATAATTACTTCAGATTCAGAGAGATTCTGGAAAATTCACTAAAACAGGAGGTACTAAATATGTATAATTTTAATTTCTACATGCCTACGAAAGTGCTTTTCGGTCCCGGAAAACTGAGTGAACTTCATAGCGAACAGCTTCCGGGTAAAAAGGCACTCATTGCGATTGGTGGTCAATCCGTAAAAAAGTATGACTATCTTACAATTTTTGAAAACGAATGGAGGTAAAAATCAATGAAAAAATTAGCATCTAATACTGTACTTTGTGTCCAGCCGCTCCCTCAGACAATCGTTTCCTGCAGGGACAAAGATGGCAAAAACAATGCCTTGGTAGTTGGCTTCGTTGCCAATGTAAGCCTTGATCCGGTTATGGTAATGGTCGGCATCACACCTGCAAGATATTCCCACCATATAGTAAAGGAATCCGGCTGCTTTGTAATCCATTTCCCGAAAAAGAGCTATAAAAAAGAATATGGCTATCTTGGCTCAGCTTCCGGAAGAGATGAAGATAAATTTGCAAAAGCCGACATCAAATGGGAAGATGCAACTTATGTAGATGCCCCTATCCTTACAGATTGTCCGGTAAGCATTGAGTGCAGTGTTGTGGACAGTACTATGCCGGGTACACATGAATTGTTCATCGGAAAGGTTGAAGCTATTCATGTAGATGAAGAATATCTGGATGTCAATGGCAATATTCTTTGGGATAAAATGGATTTGATGTAATAGGCAACTTTATAATGAACAATGGTGGAATCTTTTTTAATCACTTTATGGAAATCATTGTAATATAAATTTTTTCGATTTCAAGCCAGATTTTTATAATTTCATTTCCCTGTTATTGCTATCTATGAATCCAATTTAGGTTTCACATTGGAAAATATTTTTCAAGAGACTGTCTAGTTCTGCCTGTGCCTTTATCACGTTGTCTCTGTTGAAATCATTAAAACCATCGATTGGGAAGAAGATGTCAGTCGAATCAGCAGTTATCTTTCCATGTTCACTTTGTCTCCATGTCCAGCGTCTTGTACGCACCTGCTGACCGACTGCATATACAATTTCACCAACATCCGGTGTTTCTTCTGTATCTGCACCAAATGGGAGAAATGTATCTCCCTCTTTCGCTAAACGGATACAAATATCTTCACTGCTTCCACCTAAATCATGCGCCCCCATTGACAGTGTGTATTTCAAAGAAACAGCATTTCCCAAATCTACAATTGGATTTATATATGGCATTCCCTTTCCTTTTGCAATACGGGTAAAAAGAGCCTCTATAGAGCAAAGATATTTGTTCGGATTGATTCCAAGTGTACGGAATGCCGCTCTGTATGGCAGAATCTCCGCTTCTTCCTTTACCTTTTTCCCATCAAAATGTAATGCTGCTGTCTGAATGCTTTCTGTCAGCAACTTTTCAATCTCAGGGTATGCTTTACTGTTATCTATTCCTCTTGCCATAACAACTCCAAAACAGGCATTTGGTAATTTCTCAAATATTTCTTTTTCCACTCTAAAATACATTTCAAATCCTCCAATCAATCACATTTTACAGGAATACAGATTTCCGTCACAAATTTTTCCAGATCATTCGTGATGCCATAATCGATGAGTGTAATCTCACGGGAAAATCCGACAATCTGCAGCTGATGTTTTTTTACATAATCCAATAATTTTTTATACTGTTCCGGAGCTTCCGCATGACTGCCCCGAAAGCACAGACGGACACATAATGATTCCTCCACAGGCATTGTCTCTCCATCATAGATATCTTCATCATCCAGGATTAAAAAAATGCCGTCATATTTTTTATATTCTGATTTCTGCAAATGATCTGCCGAAATTCCAAGTCCCACTTTGCCAAGAAATACAACGGCCTCTGCCTGTGACTGATCCAGTTTTCTGATGGGTGCTTCCATATCCTGCGAAGCCTCTATTTTCAACGGAGCCTCCACCCACACAATACGACTCGCCGGAAGCTGTACCAATGTCACAGTATCCAATGGCATATTCTGTGCTTCTGATAAACCATTCAAGCGGTGGTTTATTTTCTGTTCAATGCGCTTCAACTCCTGCTGCTTTTCCAGAACAATCTTTTTTTGCTGTATCAGCTTTTCCTCAATGTTGCTTATATCCTTGTTTTTCAGAAAGTCCTCTATTTCGGCTAATGGCATATCCAGTGCTCTCAAATATCTGATGGTATTAAGTACCTCAAACTGTTCTGTTCCATAATAACGATACCCGGTATCCGGTGAAGTATATTCCGGGTGAAGCAGTCCAACATTCTCATAATGCCGCAGACTGCTGACACTGATGTGAAACAGTTTTGATACCTCACCTATGGAAAATAGTCCTTTTCTGTCCATAGTATCACGCTCCCTTCTTTATCACTTTTTTATGGTATATCACATAAAATGCAATCAAACAGATTAACACTGATAGCAGCGAATCTGCCGCTGTTGCAAGTCCCATCGGAAACAGTGTTGTCCGAAACATTCGTGAGGTCAGATATACTCCCGGGATTCGCACCAGTATAATAGCCAGAATATTGTGCAAAAATGACAGTCCTGACTTTCCGCAGGCACAGAAATAACCGCTGAAACTAAAGTGAATACCGGCAAAAATACAATCAAAGATATACCCCCTCAGGTACTGACTGCCAAGCCTTATCACATCCGCACCTTCTGATGTACTTCCATCTGTAAATAAAGAAACGATTGATCCGGCAGTAAATTGAACTGCAATCGTTGCCAGTATTCCGAATCCAACCGCAATTAGCACAGCATACCGCAGGGTTTCAATCGCTCTTTCTGGTTTCTTTGCCCCAATGTTCTGTGCTCCAAGAGCTGAAACAGTAGATAACATAGAAGACGGAACCAGAAACAGAAAACTCATAATTTTCTCTACAATGCCAACAGCGGCTGCATCGTTTAATCCTCTCTGGTTCGCGATAATCGTTATCACAATAAATGCAACCTGAATCAAGCCATCCTGTACAGCAATCGGAATACCGATTGATACTATTTTTCCCATTACAGGACGATGCGGTTTGAAATCCGCCTTAATCAGTACAACGCTTTTTCTTCTTAGAATAACCGTCAATGAAACCAATACACTGATTGCCTGAGAAATAGTTGTGCCCAGTGCCGCACCTGCAGGACCAAGCTTAAAAATTCCCATAAAAACGTAATCCAGCACAATATTCGTGGCACATGCCACTGCGATAAAATACATCGGACTCTTACTGTCTCCCATCCCCCTAAAAATAGAACTGATAACGTTATATGCTGTAATAAACGGGATACCAATAAAACAAATGGTCAGATATGTAACTGTTCCGCCTACAGCTTCTGCCGGGGTAGACATTACAGATACAATCGGATGCACGAACAGAAGCAGCAACACCATTCCGGCAACAGCAACTCCCATAAACAGAACGACTGTATTTCCAATAGCCTCAGATGCCGGTTTTTTGTTATTTGCCCCAATGGCCTGTGCAATACTTACTGTTGTACCCATAGCAAGACCTACGATCATAACTGTGATCATGTGCATAATCTGTGAGCCGACAGACACCGCCGTAGTGCTCGCCACACCGTCATATTGTCCAATAATAAACAAATCTGCCATTCCGTAGAGTGTCTGCAAAAAATAGGAAAGTAAATATGGAAGTGAAAATAAAATTACATTTTTGAACACACTTCCTGTTGTGAGATTTTTTTCCATAACAAATTCCTCTCTCTTATCTGATATAAACATATCATAAACTCTATAACAGTTGTAGAGTCAACAGGAAAATTTAAATGAAGATTCACAAAAAATATACAGGTACCCTCTTGATTTTTTCAACAGGTGCCTGTATATTATTTATTAAAGGTACCTGTTCAAATCAAAAGGAGGTCATATTATGGACGATATTTATTCTGATATTTATGAAAAACTCTCAACTTTACAATGGCTTATGAAACGCCATCAGATGTTCCGTCAGGCAGAATCCGGTCCATTTGCAGACACAACCAGAGGTCAGGGCAGAATTCTTGCCATGCTGAAAATCCAACCGGAAATTGCAACCAAAGAACTGGCCTATCTGCTTGGAATCCGTCAGCAGTCTCTGAATGAGTTACTCAATAAACTGGAGAAAAACGGATATGTTGAACGCAAACCATCGAAAAGTGATAAACGCGTTATGATCGTTCATCTGACAGAAAAGGGAAAACAGCTTCAACAGCCGGAAACAGACTATCAAAATATCTTTTCCTGTCTGCTCCCGGAAGAATTGCAGCAACTGTCACAGTATTTGGATCGCATTATTGATGCTTTTCAAGCGCAAACCGGAAATCCTTCCGGAGAAAACGAATGGGGTGACTGGATGTCTCAGGCAAGGGAGCGTATGGGCGATGAGCATTTTGAACAGTTAATGTCTATGCGTGAAAGAGCCTTTGGACATATGCGGCCACCCAAAGATATACCGGGTGCAGAACGCTTTTCCGAAAACTATAACGGACCTGTTCCTGACAGAGAAGGATTCCCACCCCACATTTTCAGACAAAGCAACCAGTAACAAAAGGCACTGTATAATTATCAGCAGCGATAAGTCCTATGGAGATTTTTGAACTCCACAGGACTTATTTTTTTGAAAAGGAGACAAACAAAATGAACCAGAAAAACGAAAATTACTGGCTTTTAGACGCACCTGTCTCAAAAGCTATATGGCACATGGCAATTCCAATGATGCTTGGGATGTCTGTAAACATCATTTACAATCTTACAGATACATTCTTCATCGGCAGATTAAATAACACAGCGGCACTTGCAGCCATCTCACTGCTGTTACCATTCACAACGATTTTAATGGCAATAGGGAATTTATTTGGAACAGGTGGAAGCACTTTGTTTTCCAGACTGATAGGAAGTGAAAATACCGACAAGACCAGACAATGCTCTGCTACAACCTTATGGCTGTCATTTATCTTTGGTCTGTTGGCTGCGGTAATATCCGTCATTTTCAGCAATGCTATCACAAAACTGCTTGGTGCTGATGCCAATACTTTTTCCTATATCAGACAGTATCTGATTTTTTACGGAATGGGTGCACCATTTATTATTGCTAATTTTACATTAGAACAGTTAATCAGAGGTGAGGGCGAATCCGTACAATCCATGATTGGAATGATGATAAGTGTTGGTACAAATATCATTCTTGATCCAATTTTGATGTTCGGGTTCCATCTCGGTATCAGTGGTGCAGCGATTGCTACCGTGCTTGGAAATGCTACCGCTGTTATTTACTACATTATCTGTATCTGCCATGCAGACAATCAGTTATCGGTTCTTCCGAAACATTTCAGATTTGAAAAACAAATGTTAAAAGAAATTTTTTCCGTTGGATTATCTGCAATGTTACTAGATATTCTTTTGATTGTTTCAAGCTTCATGTTTAACTATTATGCCTTAAAATATGGCGATTATGTGCTTGCCGGATTTGGAATTTCGCAAAAACTTGTGCAGATTGTGGATCTGATCGGCATGGGACTTTATCTGGGTGTCATTCCACTTATCGCTGTCGCCTATGGTGCCGGAAATAAGCTCCGTATGAAAGAAATCATCAAAAAGACTTCTCTGTATTTAGCGCTGATCATCACGGGTTTATTTATCATTTTGTTTACTTGCAGGAATTTTATCATTCACTGTTTTTCAAATGATCCGGATGTCATCCGCATAGGAGCTTACATCCTGACCATCCAGCTCTGTTCTTCTTTTTTTGCGGCAGGCGCTGGACTTCTGACTGGAATTTTTCAGGCAAAAGGAGAAGGAACCCCGGCTGTTATCATGTCCGTTATGAGAGGGCTGATACTCATCCCTGCCATCGCGTTTGGGAATTATCTTTTTAAGGTAAACGGAGTTATTTTTTCTTTGCTTGTAGCTGAAGCGATTTCATGCCTCACAGGTCTCGTATTATATAAAATCAGGAAATAAACCAGACGCTCATATAAAAACAAACTGTCGCTTCACGATTTATTACCGTTACAGCGACAGTCTTATTTTTTAGTTCGTACTCTGTTTTTCCTTTAATAAATAAATTCTGGA
>JALESO010000047.1 GCA_022781925.1 Lachnospiraceae bacterium | reverse complement strand
GAACCCGATCCGGGTCGTTTGTAATTAATTTAATATTGATTACTCGAAATGCAATGTATTTCAAATGGGATCTTAGCTCAGCTGGGAGAGCATCTGCCTTACAAGCAGAGGGTCACAGGTTCGAGCCCTGTAGGTCCCATCGATGCTAAAGCATCATGCCGGCGTGGCGGAACTGGCAGACGCGCAGGACTTAAAATCCTGTGGTGGCGACATCGTACCGGTTCGATTCCGGTCGCCGGCATTAGCTTTCGAGTTAATTTTATAAAATATGTGTGTGTAGCTCAGCTGGATAGAGCACTTGGCTACGGACCAAGGTGTCGGGGGTTCGAATCCTCTCACGCACGTACCGTAAAGTATCGCAAACTTTTGATTTACAAAGGTTTGCGGTATTTTTTTTCATTGAAAAAGGGATGTGTTGTATTCCAGGCTGTTACATTTTTCATTCTGTGTTGTATCGTTTTTTACAATACAAATGCTATTTCAGTGATTATGATAAGTGCAAATAAAAAACAGCAAACAAAATAGAGAAAATAAAACCAGTCAAAGATGTCTGCAGCCGCAGGCATCTTTTTTGTTTTCTTGATTTTTACAGAAAGAGGGTAATGAGTATGGGAACTCGAATTACAGAGCATCCGATTTTAGGCGTACCGGAAAAAGGAAAACTTGTCAGCTTCACCTACGATGGACAGAAACTTCAGGGATATGAGGGAGAACCGATTGCAGCGGCATTGAAAGCAGCCGGGATCATGATCCACAGATATACAAAAAAAGAGCATAAGCCAAGGGGAATCTTTTGTGCGATAGGAAGATGTACGGATTGTGTCATGGTAGTGGACGGAGTCCCGAATGTGAGAACCTGCGTGACACCATTACAGGAAGGCATGAAAATACAGACGCAGTACGGTGTATCGGCAGAGCCTTTTTAAAAGCAGATCAGATACTTTTGAAAAGAGAAAAGGAGAGACGTAGAAATGAAACGATATGATTTGATTGTTGTTGGAGCCGGTCCTTCGGGATTATCCGCAGCCATAGAAGCAGCAAAAAAGGGAATGAAGGTAATCGTATTTGATGAAAATGACAGACCGGGTGGTCAGCTGTTCAAGCAGATTCACAAATTCTTCGGTTCCAAAGAGCACAAAGCAAAGGTCAGAGGATTTGTGATCGGAGAAGAACTTCTGGCAGAGGCGGCAAAAGCAGGTGTAGAAGTAGCATTGAATTCCACGGTTGTTGGTATGTATCAGGATAAAGAGATTACCGTGCGGCAGGGGGATGAGATTTTTCATTATAAAGGAGATGCCATTATCGTTGCAACCGGTGCTGCGGAAAACATGGTTACTTTTGAAGGATGGACACTTCCCGGGGTGATTGGTGCAGGTGCAGCGCAGACGATGATGAATCTGCATGGGGTAAAACCGGGAAATAAAATCCTGATGCTTGGAAGCGGAAATGTTGGCCTGGTAGTCAGCTTTCAGTTAGAGCAGTGTGGATGTGAAGTGGTTGCACTGGTGGATGCGGCACCAAGAATCGGTGGTTATGGTGTGCATGCAGCAAAAGTTGCAAGAACCGGGGTTCCATTTTATCTGTCACACACAATTGTAAAAGCGGAAGGTGAGGATCATGTGACCGGTGTTACCATTGCTGAGGTAGACAGTCATTTCCAGTTTATACCGGGAACGGAAAAACATTTTGATGTGGATACGATCTGTCTGGCAGTCGGTTTGTCTCCGATGTCACAGTTGCTGAAAATGGCAGGCTGCGATATGGTAGATGATCCGAAACGGGGCGGTCAGGTTCCAGTGGTGGATGAGTACGGTGAGACATCCATCAAAGGAATTTTTGTGGCAGGTGATGTATCCGGTATCGAGGAAGCAAGCTCTGCGATGATCGAAGGAAGGATTGCAGGAATCACAGCAGCGAAATATCTGGGCTATATGGATGAGGCTGAAATGCAGGAAGGTGTTGCCGCAAATGAAAAGGCACTTGACGGACTGCGGCAGGGAATGTTTGCACCGAAAAACCGTGGAAAACTCATTGAAAAAACGGAAGAGGGAATTGATATATCCATGAATCTGCTGACAAAAGGATTTGTGGCAGATGATGAGATCGAGCGGTTTCCGGGTGTGACACATCAGGTTGGTGTTCATCCGGTGATGGAGTGCACACAGAATATCCCGTGTAATCCGTGTCAGGATGCATGTCCGAAGCATTGTATCCGCATCGGGGATCATATTACCGCACTTCCAGCGGTGGATGAAACGGCGGCCTGCATCGGCTGTGGCATGTGTGTGGCATCCTGTTCCGGTCAGGCGATTTTCCTGGTAAATGAGACGTATGAACCGGGATTTGCAACCGTTACCATTCCGTATGAGTTCCTTCCGCTTCCGGAAAAAGGAGAAAAAGGATACGGACTTGGCCGTGATGGAAGAAAGATATGTGAGGCAGAGGTAGTGGATGTCAAAACTGCGAAGGCCTTTGATCATACCAATCTGCTGACGATAAAGGTTCCGGCGGATATGGCTATGAAAGCACGATTTTATCAAGCATAAATCAGGAAAATAACAGAGCTTAACTCAGTCTGAGAGGAACGCTGGCGGAAGGGAAAGTATAGATATGCCGAAAACAGATTACAGAACAACTGAAATGTATTTCGTTGAATGAATAGAAATGAACAGATCGGTAGAAGGCAGAAAAGAGAGGACACAAGGATGGAAAATATATATGACAGAATCGATGCGCTGGGGGAATTTGTTCCGCAGCCGGATGATGACCGGATCATCTGCAGATGTGAAGAGGTAACAAAAGGTGAGATACGTAGGGCGGTACATGATGGTATGTATACCATTACAGAAATCCGAAGATACCTGCGCTGTGGCATGGGGCTTTGTCAGGGACAGACCTGTGCGAAGCTGGTAAAAGGTATTGTGGCGAGAGAACTTGGGGTATCACCGGCGGTGCTGGAACCGGCCACATCCAGAGCTCCGATGAGACCTCTGGAAATGAAGATTTTTGCAAAGGAAGGTGAGCAGGATGCGTAAGACGGCAGACGTAATTATCATAGGAAGCGGTGTGATCGGATGTGCCACAGCCTACGAACTGGCAAAGAAAGGAACTTCAGTCATCGTTCTTGATAAAGATGAAAGTATCGGAAACGGAGGTTCCAGCCGAAACGGAGGCGGTGTCCGCCAGTCCGGTCGTGATCCGAGGGAGCTTCCACTGGCAATGTATGCGGTAGAGCATCTGTGGCCGCACCTTTCGGAAGAACTTGGCATTGACGTGGAATATCACAAAGAAGGAAATCTGAGACTGGGAAAAACCGAACATCACATGGAAATCCTGCAGGGACTGACAGACCGGGCAGTTGCATGTGGTCTGGATGTCCATATGATCGACGGAAAAGAAGTGCGGGCCATTAATCCGTATCTGAGCGATGAAGTCATCGGTGCAAGCTGGTGCCCGACGGATGGCCATGCAAATCCGCTGGTAACAACGCTTGGTTATTACCGGGAAGCGAGAAAACGGGGCGTACAGTTTTACACCGGAGAAGAAGTGGTGGAACTGCAGATGGTTCGCGGAAAGGCCAGACGGGTCGTTACCCGGAATAATGTGTTTGAAGGGGATAAGATCATTGTGGCGGCAGGTTATGCCAGCCGGGCAATTCTCGGAACGGTAGGCATCGACATCCCGATGTCAAATGACCTGATTGAGGCACTGGTGACAGAGGCGGAGCCACAGATGTTCCCACAGATGCTCGGTACCGCAGATGCTGATTTTTACGGACATCAGACCGATCATGGTTCTTTTGTATTCGGTGGAGCATCTGGATATGAAACCGTAAATAAGGACAATGGACACAACATGACATCCAGTATTACGGCACCGTGTATCTGCCGCGGAATCATGAAATATATTCCAAAGCTGGCGGATGCCAAGATCGTCCGTACCTGGGCGGGATATGAGGATGTATGTATTGACGGTGTTCCGGTTCTGGGAGCCATTGATGAAGTGCCGGGACTGATCACGGCCTGTGCCTTTACCGGACATGGATTTGGTATCTCACCGATCGTCGGAAAACTGCTGGCAGAGGTGGCAAGGGAAGAAGCGACGACACTGGATATCTCAGCGTTCCGCTATGACAGATTTCATGCAGTGATCTAATGGATGTCGTACAAATTTTAATGAAAATATGGTATACTCGTCCGTAACAAGGACAGCTGATGCGTTGCTCCCGGATGTATATACCATAATGTTTCTCCATGAAAATGGTCTGGAGGGCATTTTTGAATACAGCAGAAGGGAGAAAATCAGATGGACTCAAAAATTGATTTTTTATATTTAAGTGAACCGGATATGATCAAAGCTGGAGTAAAGGATATGAAACAGTGTGTGGATGTGATGGAAGATCTGCTGATCACGCTTTACAAAGGTGACTATGTGATGGGTGGACAGAACCATAATTCCCACGGTTGTATGATCACGTTTCCGGATCATCCGGAATTTCCGGGGATGCCGCAGAACGCAGACGACCGGCGGTTCATGGCAATGCCGGCATATCTGGGTGGAAAATACCAGATGGCCGGTATGAAATGGTATGGATCCAATGTGGAAAATAAGAAAAAAGGGCTGCCGCGTTCCATTCTCATGATGATGCTGAATGATAAAGATACCGGCGCACCGCTGGCACTGATGTCAGCGAATCTGGTCAGTGCTTACCGTACCGGCGGTATTCCGGGGGTAGGTGCAAAATATCTTGCCAGAAAAGATGCGAAAGTCGCATCTGTCATCGGCCCCGGTGTTATGGGAAAAACGTCACTGGCCGCATTTGTCAGTGTGTGTCCGCAGCTTGACACGGTGAAGATCAAAGGCCGAGGAAAGAAATCACTGGATTCCTTCGTTGCTTTTATCAAAGAGGAACTGCCGCAGATCAAAGATATTCAGATCTGTGAGACCGTGGAGGAAGCAGTGCGGGACAGCGATATCATCAGTTTTACCACAACGGTTCGTGATGACGTATCTTCCTTCCCGTATATCAACGGGGAATGGATCAAGAAAGGCGCGCTGATCAGTATGCCGTCGGCGGCAAGATTTGACGATGAATTTCTGGTAAACAACTGCAAGCTGGTGGTGGATAATTCCAAATTGTATGAAGCATGGGAGGAGGAATATCCGTATCCGACGTATCCGCAGATGCAGATCATTGGAACCAAATTTACGGATCTGAGACATGAAGGAAAAATCAAGGCTGAGGACATCGTGGATATCACCGAAATCATAGAAGGAAGACACCCGGGACGGGAAAGTGATGATGACATCATCGTATATTCCGTCGGCGGTATGCCGGTAGAGGATATCGCATGGGGTGGCATGGTTTACCGCAACGCAGTTAAGCTTGGAATTGGAATAAAACTGCCACTCTGGGACAAACCGGAAATGGCATAAAAAGATTCAGGAGCTGATACGATGAACGAGAAAGAGATACTGGTACCCGTACAACCATATTTGTCACTGGACGCGGATGATTATAAGGAAATTATTCCGCGACGCATGGGAATTTCCAATTTTTATGAATTTCATGTACAGGAAGGTGCACCGGCGAATTTTAAGGCGGTGCCGGATGACAGTACAGATCTCGTATTCGGTATTGGCGAGCATGATGTAAAGGTGCTGCTTGGCGGAACGGTGTTGAAGGCAAAGGACTGGGAGTTTGAGGATGGCAGATATTATTTCGGAGCCAGATTTTTCCCGGGAAAATATATCCTGCCTTCGGGACTGACCATTCAGGAAGTCGTCAATCAGGACCTTGAGATAGATAAAAATGAATACGGTGCCGGTCTGACGGATGCGCTGGCAGAAGCCGGAAATGTAAAGAAGCGGGCGGAGATTCTGCTGAAGTATCTGTCGGAGAACCAGAAGGATCCGGCAAAGGATTCCGCCCATGTGCTGGAGGAGTACATGCGGAAACGGATCTATGCCACCAATGGCAATATTTCCATACAGATGCTGAGCAGGGAAACCGGTTATTCGGAAAGCTATATCCGCAGGATTTTCAAACAGATTCATGGGATATCTCCCAAGGAATTTGAACGTTTTATTCGGTTTCAGACGTTTTTAAATGCAATCCACGGGGCAGCAGGTCAGGTGAACAGCGAAGAACTGGCACTGAACTGCGGATATTATGACCAGTCCCATATGCTGAAGGATTTCCGGGTATTTGCAGGAACGACGCCGGAGAAATATAAGAAACTTCTGAAAGAAAAAACAACGGAAAAAGAAAAAATGATCCGTGAAGAGAAAGAATAAGGTGCAGAAAAGTATAAGATAACCAGCAATGGAAGAAGAAAAAGAAACAAGAATAACGTAAAGCGAACGGCAGAAAGGATGACGATCATGGACTTAGCAAGAATTGAAATTATTACAGGAATGTCAAAATTTAACGGATTGAAAGCAGCACTGAGCAAAGCCGGTGTGCGGGGCATGACCGTGACCCAGGTGCTTGGTTGTGGAATCGAAAAGGGAACAAAAGAGTATGAAGTAGATGAAAACTATGAGATGGAGCTTCTTCCGAAACAGCAGATCGCACTGGTGGTAGAAAAGTCAAAAGTAGATGAGATCGTGGAACTTATCAAACAAGAACTGTATACAGGACACATCGGAGACGGCAAGATTTTTGTATATGATATTACCAATGTCATCCGGGTCCGTACCGGTGACGAAGGCGTCGATGCACTGTAACAGCAGAGGAAAGATGAACTTCAGTTTTATAGAGGTTGAGAGAAAATGTTGGGGGTTTTTAAGACAGGATATAAAAAGAAATAAATCGGATTCCGATTTCTGTTTGCAAATGCAATGAAATTCAAGCAGAAATACAGGATCAGAGAGAAAAGAGTTGAGAGTAATATGAGTGAGAACGAAAAGAAACTGGGATTACATAGCGTGGTATCTGTTTCCGTGGGACTTGTCATTGCCACCAGCTGTCTCGTTTCCCTGGGACAGGGCGCCGGAAGTGTCGGCGTGATCTTTATCGTGGCGATGATCGTGGCATGTCTGCTGAATATGACGACGATCGCATCCCTTTCTGAATTAAATGCATTGATGCCGAATACCACCGGCGGGCTGGCGCAGTATACACTGGCCTGTATGGGACCGTTTCCGACGCTGATCTCCATGGTAGGCGGGTATCTGATCTGCAATATCATGTCCTCCGGCGTGGAGGCTTCCATTTTTGCCTATGCCATGGCAACGACGATACCACTTCCCATTCCAAGTATTGTCTGGACGCTGATCATGACAGCGATTGTTACGATCGCCAATCTGTTTGGTGTGGATATGTTTGCAAAATTGCAGGATGTGGTAGCATTTCTTCTGGTGGGTTCCATGGTGGTACTGGGACTGATCGGTATGTTCAAGCTTGGAACCGGACAGGTAGTGACACAGCCTTATAATATGACGACAAAATTCAGTGATGTCATTCCTACTGTGGCCATTGCTTTCTGGCTGTTCATCGGTGCGGAATATGTCATTCCGGTTTCCAAAAATGTGAAAAATGCAAAGCGGAATGTTCCGCTGGGAATGATCATCGGACTGGCTCTGATCTGCGTGGTTCAGTCCATTATGGTGCTTGGTTTTCACAATTACACCCCGTGGGATGATCTGCTGAATTCCGCAGCACCGCATCTGCTGTACGGGGAAAATCTGCTTGGCAAAGCCGGCAGAATCTGGATGACCATTGTCTCTGTACTGGCGGTGGTCAGCAGTCAGAACTCGACAGTTAACGGCCTGAGTGAAATCTGTCAGGGTATGGCAAAGATGAATATGATGCCCCGGATATTTGCAAAAACAAATAAGAGAAACGTTCCGTGGTTTGGCGTTATTTTTGTCAGTGTGTTTATTTTTGTATTTGCAAAATTAAGTGACGGATCTTCCGATGCGATCTCTTTCCTGATCCTGGTAGGTTCGGTCTTCTGGATGATTTCCTATATCCTGGCGCATATGGACGTCCTGATTCTGCGCCGCAGACTGCCGAAGGCGCCGCGTTCCTTCAAAGTGCCTCTGGGACCGGTTCTTCCGGTGATCGGAATTGCAGGAATCGTCTATATGATCCTGAATATTTCCACGGATCCGGTGGAGCGCAACATGATCTGGCTGGTAACAGGTATTACGTTTGCGGTACTGGCGGTATATTCTTTCTTCTGGATCAAGTTTAAGATGAAGATGCCGGTATTCAAGAGCGTGCCGCTGGAAAAGGTTATGGCTATGGAAAACAGCATGTATTACAAGATACGGAAGCGCCGTGGCATTTGGAGATAAAAGCAGAATGATTCAAGAAAGAGTGCTTTGCGAATGGTGCGTGTGAACTGTAACGAAGTGCAATAAAAATGATAAATTGACACTCTATTGGACAGAGTAGTATAATACTGACAGATTAATTAAAAATACGGGGGGATACTGGTTAAACCAGGGAAATAGTAATGAGACAAGGAAAACCAGTAAAAATCCTGCGCCGATGCTTGCTTATTCTGTTATGTATGTGCTTACTCTGTCCTTATTCTGTCTGTGCGCAGACACCGGAGACAGAGACGATGCGTGCAATACGGGTGGCATTTCCGATGCAGGACGGGATGAGTTATTTTCATAAGGATGGCACGCCGGATGGTTACAGCTATGCATATCTACAGAAGATTGCGGAGTATACCGGCTGGAAAATCGAGTATATACCGTATGACAGCGGAGATATGAATACAGATGTCCAGAATGCACTGGATGATCTGAAAAGCGGCGAGGTCGATCTGATGGGACCGATATTAAAAACAGATCAGACCGCGCAGATACTGGCATTTCCGGATAACAGTTATGGTACGGTCTATACGACGCTGTGTGCGCTGGAGAGCAGTAATATCCGGGAAGATAATGCGGCAGGGCAGAATCCGCTGCGGGTAGGTCTGTGGCAGCAGGCGACGACACGGAGTCAGGAAGTGATTGCCTATCTGGACGCCGAGCATTTTGATTATGAGATTTCTTACTATCAATCCCAGGAGGAACAGTATGACGCATTAAAGCGTGGAGAAGTGGATGTTATTTCCTCTGTATCACTGTCACCGGTTGCCGGAACACGGATTGTTGAAAAGTTTGCGCCACGGCCGTATTATTTTGCATCTTCCTTAGAAAATAAAGAGCTGATCCGGCAGCTGGATGAAGCAATCAACATTTTAAATCAGGTGCAGCCAAGCGTGCAGGATGTGCTGTTTAACCGGCATTTCAGAGACACGCGGTATACCTTTTCACCGACAGATGAGCAGAAAGAATATCTGAACTCCCTGAAAACACTGAAGGTGCTCTGCGTGGATTATGATGCGCCTTATGTATATCAGCGAGACGGAAAACCGGCAGGCATGCTAGTATTGATCCTGGATGATTTCGGGGAAAAGACGGGAATCACCATGGAGTATACATTTTGCCAGTATCGGGAAGAGGCAGAGGAATTGCTGAAGACGGAACATTTTGATCTGATGATCGGTCTTCCTTTTACCTCGGATTACTGTACACAGATCGGTTTTGTGCGCAGCAAATCCATCATGGAAGCTAATCTGGCATATCTGCATGGAAACAGTGAGGAAAAGAAGGAAACTGTGGCGGTGCAGTTTGGCCTGGAAAATAGCGTAGATACATCGGATTATGATAAAGTCATACTGTGCGATAATGCAATGGCCTGTATTGCTGCGGTGAAAACCGGTAACGCAGATTATGCCATCGCAGACCGTTCGGGTCTGGAGTATTATATTTATGATTCTTACAGTACGCTGTCCACCAGTTTGATTTCCGGGGAGGCACAGACGATCTGTGTGGCGATTGACAGGGACAGTGACCTGGAATTTATCCGGCTGATGAATGACTATATTTACAGCCTTTCTGATCAGCAGAAAACAATGTTTCTGGAAGAGGGAACGATGCATGCGCATAAGACGACCCTGCTGAGCTACCTTTACGGGCATCCGATGCAGGCGGCACTTATACTCTGTCTGTTGACGGCTGTCGTTATTACGGCCTGTTCCATGATGATCCATGCGAGAAAGATGGGTAACAAGAATGTAGAGCTGGAGATCGCCAATCAGGCGAAGAGTGAATTCCTTACCAGGATGTCCCATGATATCCGGACACCAATGAACGGGATTGTCGGTATGCTGGATATCGCAGACCGGCATATCGGAGATGAGAGGGCGGTGAAAGCGTGTCACAATAAGATCCGTACCGCATCGGAGTATCTGCTGGCGCTGATCAATGATGTGCTGGATATGAATAAACTTGATTTTGAAGAAATCAAACTGACGGAGGAATCAGTTTATCTGAGAGAAATGCTGGAAAAATGTCTGGATATTCTGGAACCGCGGGCGGCTGAGCATGGCCTGCAGCTGACGATGCCGGGGCTGAAGGCATTTAAACCACCACGGGTATTTGCCAGCGAACTGCATCTGCGTCAGGTCATTATGAATCTGGTAAGCAATGCCATCAAATACAATCGCCCGGATGGAACGATCACGGTGACGGCAGATATAATCGAGGAAACGGAAGAACAGGTAACCTGCAGATTTGTGGTGGCGGATACCGGTATCGGCATGAGTGAACAGTTTCAGAAGCGGATGTTTGAACCTTTTGCGCAGGAGCATGAAGATGCCCGCAGTGAGTCAAAAGGAACCGGGCTGGGGCTGTCCATTGTAAAACGGATCGTAGATCAGATGGGTGGGACCATTGATGTGAAAAGCAAGACAGATGTGGGAACCACGTTTACCTGTATATTATCTTTTGTCATTGACAAGGAGTACAAAGAACGGAAAAAGCAGACTGCCATGATGCAGGTGGATATTTCCGGAAAGCGCATCCTGGCAGCGGAGGACAATACCCTGAACGGGGAGATCTTAAGCTATATGCTGGAAGATCTGGGAGCAGATCTGCAGCTGGTGAAAAATGGACAGGAGGCAGTGGATGCTTTTGCACAGTCGGAAGTCGGAGCTTTTGATCTGATTCTGATGGATATTATGATGCCGGTGATGGATGGCTACACAGCAAGCATGCAGATCCGGAATCTGAACCGTCCGGATGCAAAGACAATCCCGATCATTGCACTGACTGCGAATGCTTTTGCAGAAGATATCGAGAAATCAGTAAAAGCCGGCATGAATGCCCACATTGCCAAACCCATTGATCAGGAAAAACTGCGGGCATGCATGATGCAGCTGCTGGCAGCAGAGATATCAGATGAGAGATGATTTCCACTTATATAGGTTGAGAGCAGCAGGAATGCCGGGTCATTTTTGCATTTAAAGCAGATTCAGAAACGCAGGAATGGCAGGGGTGGAAATATGGGAGTGTAAGACAAATGAAAAAAGGTGTATTGATTGTAAGCTTTGGAACTTCTTACCGGGAGGCACAAGCGCAGAATATCATTCCGGTGGAACGGGCGATCGCAGCGGCACTGCCGGACTGTGAGATGCGGCGGGCATACGGCAGCCGCCGGATCATAAAAAAACTGAAGGAGCGGGACGGGATATGCATTGATACGATTCCGGAGGCGCTGGAGGCACTGGCTGCGGATGGATGTAAGGAACTGATCGTGCAGCCTACCTATGTGATTCATGGCTATGAATACGATGAACTGGTGGAAATCCTGTGTGGATATCTGGATCAATTTGAGTCTGTGCGACTGGGGCATCCGCTGCTCCACCAGCAGTCCGATTATAAAGAGCTGATCTGTGGACTGAATGAAGTCTTTGACTTCAGAAATTCTTCCGATGCGTTTGTATTTATGGGACATGGCACCGGTCATTTTGCAAATGCGTGCTATCCGGCACTGGAACATCAGCTGCAGGCGCAGGGATTTACAAATGTGTGGATCGGTACCGTGGAAGGCTATCCGGAGATTACGAATGTAAAGAAAAAGCTGGAGCAGTTGTCCTGCAAAAAAGCGGTACTGGCACCATTGATGCTGGTAGCTGGGGATCATGCCAGAAATGATATGGCAGGAGAAGATGAGGATTCCTGGAAAAATGTTCTGGAACGTGGTGGAATCGAGGTTTCCTGCGTTATGGCGGGACTGGGAAGTTACGCTTTTGCACAGCGGATGTTTGCGGAGCATGCGCTGCAGGCAGAAGAGATCATGGTGAGATGAAAGAGGCGGCTGTAATTGTGTGGTTTAAAATGTAAGTTATGAAAATACTTGACTTGGAGTTGACTCTAACTGGTATAATGACACGGATAGAAATTTGAATGAAGAGACAGTTGACCCAAGGAAAGGAGACTTACTTATGATTTATAATGAATTTCAGGGGCTGAAATTATCTGCACTGGGCATGGGAAACATGAGACTTCCGGTGCTGGAGGGCAATGATAGGGAGATCGATGTAAAAGCATCCGAGGAAATGTTTGCTTACTGTATGGAATCCGGCATCAATTACTATGATACGGCGTATGGCTATCATGGTGGAAAATCTGAACTGGTGGTTGGCGAACTGCTGAAAAAATATGACCGCAGCAGTTTTTATCTGGCGAGCAAGTTCCCGGGCTATGACCTGACCAATATGCCGAAGGTAAAAGAGATTTTTGAGGAGCAGCTGAAAAAATGTCAGGTGGAGTATTTTGATTTTTATATGTTCCACAATGTCTGTGAGATGAACGTGGATGCCTATCTGGACCCGAAATATGGCATCTATGATTATCTGATGGAGCAGAAGAAAAACGGCCGTATCAAACATCTGGGCTTTTCTGCACACGGCGACATCGCGTGTATGACAAAGTTCCTGGAAGCATACGGCAAAGACATGGAGTTCTGTCAGATCGAGCTGAACTATTTTGACTACAAATTCCAGGATGCAAAAGGTAAAGTAGAATTACTGAAAAAATGGAATCTGCCGATCTGGGTAATGGAGCCGGTGCGCGGCGGCCAGCTTGCTACACTTTCTGAGGAAGCAACAGCAAAACTGACAGCAGCAAGACCGGATGAGAAAGTACCGGCATGGGCATTCCGCTTCCTGCAGGCAATTCCGGAAGTAACTATGACGTTATCCGGTATGTCCAACATGCAGCAGTTAAAAGACAATATCGCAACTTATGAGGAAAACAAACCGTTGAATGCAGAGGAGATGGAGCTGATCCTCGGTGTGGCTGACGACATGATCCGCAAGACAACCGTACCTTGTACCGGATGTCATTACTGTGTCTCCCACTGCCCGAAAGGACTGGATATCCCGTTTCTGCTGAAATTATACAATGAGGCAATGGTGGCCGGTTCCGGCGCATTTATCGCACCGATGGCACTGTCTTCCGTGGATGCGGATAAACAGCCGGAATGCTGTATCGGATGTCACAGCTGTGAGAAAGTCTGTCCGCAGACCATTCAGATTCCGGATGCACTGCACAGTTTCGCACAGAAGATGGGACGTGTACAGGAGTAAGGACAGCGTATCATGATAGAATTGTAAAATAATATAAAAGAAGCAAATAAAGGCGAGCAGGAATGACCTGTTCGCCTTTCGTTTGTTTACGGTTCGGTTGAAAATGTGATCTTTTCCGGATGGGAAGCGCTGTCAATATCTGTGTCGGAGTTGAACAGAATATTTGCGGCATTTTCTGAGTCTGTGCTGTTAAATGTCCAGTTATTTTGTGTTTCGTAAGTAATATATTGTTTCAAAAAAGAGTTATACCAACGGAACTTTATGATATAATCTTCGGCATTGCTGTTTTTTGGAACTTTAAAGTTGTATGGAAAATAGCTTTCCCCATATACTTCTGACAACGATTCCAGATCATCGTGTGGCAGACTACGTGTATACAACAGCGTATCGTTATACACAACCTGAAATTCAGCATCTGTGATATTGGAAACAAATGCAGACTGCTGACAGCTTATATTCAGGTCACCGGAATTAGTCCGTGAAAGATTATCGAAGCTATTTCCTGTAATTTCAACAGTGGGTTGCCAGTCTGTCAATCCAAGGACGGATAAGGTCTCGTATTCACTCAGATTTACGGTCTGTTTGGAACCGTCCGTATCGATACAGGCGGTTGCGTTATAAGTGTCTGTATTAATCGGTAAATCAGCAAAACCAGTGTAAGTTCCGTTTTCGCAGATGAAAGTTACCGGAATGTTGCTCTGATCCGAAGTATTCTGAAGCTGCATAGTCAGAATCGTGTTATCCTGATAGTTTTTTAAGACAGCCGTAAATTTGACATGCAGTTTTTTACCATCTTCGGAAACAGAATCTGCAATCGTGTGATAGCTTTGAAAATAAGTATCCTGTTCCGTGGTGTAATCAGAATCATTGTTTACATAAACAGGAGCTGGCTGTTGTGTAATCTGAGCAGAAAGCGTGCTTAATTTGCCGGAAAAAGTTATTACGACCACGAGCAGGGCAACCGTGAGTGCCAGACACGCACTACCCAATCCGATGATTGTCCGTTTCCAGAGTTTGTGATTTTTATCCAGAATCTCAGAAGTGATCCAATCGATGGTTTCGGGAGAAACGCTGTATGACGAATGATTGTCAGCGTTACCGGTACCGGGATTTCCGTTATCATTTGTAAAAGCAGAATCAGTGGCGGACCTTTCTTTCACCGACTCGTTTTTATCTGAGGCAGTGCCTGTATTTTCATTCAAAGCAGAAATTGTTTTATCAGCAAAAATATCCACATTTTCATCTAATAATGCGTCCAGTGATATATGGTAAAATTCTGCCAGGAATTTTAATTTTCCAAGATCCGGACGTGTGGCATCGGATTCCCATTTGGAAATAGACTGGCGGGAGACCTGAAGTTTTTCAGCCAGCTGTTCCTGGGTCATATTCTGTTTTGTTCGTAATGTATATAATTTTTCACCTAATGTCATAAGTAACCTCCGTCTGGAAAAAAGATGATTCCATACAGAATCCAGCTGATGTTGTGTGGCTTTCCGGAAATGCAAAATACGTAGTGTGTGATATAGCCTCCGGCAGGGCGCACATTATCCGGTGGACAATGGTTTTGCGCCGACCGAAACGGAGTGTAGACTTGCAGAGGCATTCTTGAATTTGTCTGATTTTAGTATAAAAAATCATCGGAAAATGTCTACCAATCAGCGTGAGCGATTGCGCAACTTTCGGTTGCAACCCAGTATTTATGCAGTGGGACGGTTCATCTCATACGAAAGAATCAGGTACATCCGCTCCCGATAGTCGTCAAAATCTTCCCCTATCAGGCTGTTGATTTTTTTGAAACGATAGACCAGAGAGGTACGGTGCATATCCATGGCCTCTGAGGTAGCAGCCAGGTTTCGTTCATGAGTCAGATACATGTACAGTGTATAGGCAAACTCGGAATGATGTTCTTTATCATAGTCCAGCAGAAACTGCATTTTCGGATGGCAGAAGGTCCAGCTGGATTCGTTTAAGGTAAACGCATTCATCATGTGTTCCAGATAATAGTTTTCGTAAGCAAACAGATTTGGTGAATTATCTTTGCATATGCCAAGTTCAATGGCGCGCAGTGCCTGATTATAATATTCTTCGATTTTTAAAATATTCTGAAAACAGTTGCTCATGCCCGCATACAGACCATTTTCCTGACACAGCTTCTGCATGGCATTTAGATATTCCGGAGGCAACAGTTGTTTGTTGGAAATCGTGATAATGGCGATCAGCTGTCCGTTATAAATAATGGTTTTCAGATATGGAATGCGGCTCTCCAGCATATTGCGGACATGCCGGGCATTTATAGTTTCCTGGCTTCTGGCAATCTCGATCACAATACAGTAATTATTTCCCTTAAAATCATCTTTTACATAATTCATTCGGGTGATGGATGCCCGGTCTGCGGCCACTTTGTGATCCAGAAGATCCCGGATAAAATATTCATAATTAAATCCACGGGCATTCTGGATAAAGGCATCTTTTTTAATCTGCTCATTGATATATTTTTTCAAAGTCAGCAGAAATTCTGTATCGATTGGTTCAAATGGTTTATTAATAGCAGACACAACGATGTGTCCGAGGTCTTTACTGGTATTGATGGAACAGTAGAGCTGTTCATAACCAAGTTCGCTGTTAAAAGCCCGGAGTGGTATTTCGCTGCGTTTTACACGTTCATGAATATTGTTCTGGCGGCTGACCATTTTGAAATCCTGATCCGTAAAACCTTTCTTTTCCAATGTCCGATCCGTGAAATTCTGACCTTTCAGTTTCTCAAATGGAGCTGCGATGAGATTGTAATTTGAATCAAATACAAAAACCGGATTTCCAAATACCCGATAGGAATAATCAATCGCAGACTGCAGCCCGTCATCAAAAGCCAGAAAGTCAAGCAGTGTGGCCCCGTAATATCCGGCCCCGCACTGGATGTTGTAATAATTTTGCAGGAGAGCATAGAGTTCTTCCGGATGATTACATTGTACAAATAAAATACTTACAAAATCAGGGAACCGGCGGTTGAGCATATCCATATTGATATTATCAGGAACAATACACAGAAGATGCATATCCGGGATAAACGGATAAGAAAGCAGCTCCGGTGTATAGACACATGTGTACAGTAAATGGATAGTCAGTGGTTGCGGGGCATCCTGAAGTTTACTCCAACCGGTCAGTGCATGTATGCCATCGGATGATGTCAGCAGGGTTGGGTAATCCGTCAGTTGGTTTTGAATTTGTTTTAATCCTATGTACATGTTCATTCCTCCTCTGTCTGTTGTTTATTATACACGAAATAATAAGCAATGTAAAAACATTTATTCTATATTAGTGTAGAAAAATGTTTGTATATTTCGCAGACATCATACAAAAAAAGTGAAACATATTTTTTATACAATGTAATCAGCAGAGATGGTTATTGTGAACTGTAAAAATTGATAAAAAGGAGAATGAAAAATGAGCTTTAATGATAATCTTCCGAAATTAAAACCGTTTAAAAGAAGCGTTTCCATCATTGGCGTGGGTGCAACTCCGTTTGTCCGTATTTTGGATGATCCGTCCGTAGATGGTATGAATGAGCAGGAGCTTTTTGCATATGCAGCGCGGGATGCTATGAAAGATGCCGGAGTAGATGGCAGTGATGTGGAATTTTATATTCATGGACAGGCCGGACCGGGCTGGACCAGTAATCTGGCAACACCGAACATGCATGTGGCAAACTGGATCGGAATGAAAGGAAAAGGCTCCTATCATCACAGCGAAGCATGTGCAACCGGTTATGTGGGGGTTGAGACCGCGGTTGCATTAGTAGCTTCCGGTGAGTATGACATGGTTCTGAGTGGTTGTATCGAGACACCGTATTCCATCGCATATCCGACCAGAGTAGTTACAAAGCGTCGTTTCGGTACAGATGCGATTTTCCATGATGTACTGGCTTCTACCCAGTGCAGAGATTATACCTTATTTACCCGTGGTTCTCTGCCATTTAACTCTGAATCATGGCTGGATTATTACGTGAAAGAGAATGGAATCAGCCCTGAGGATGTCGATGCAATGATGACAAATCTGTCTGTCAACTGCCGTCGTGCAGCAGCATTAAATCCGCTGAGTACCATTACCAATAATACATATGAGGAACTTGCAGCAGCAAATGGTATGGATTCCGCTTATGAGTATCTGCATTCCAAATTCAATCCATTAATTGGAAAATACATGAGAGGTTCTCATTTTGAACAGCGTTGTGACGGTGCAGCAGCAATTATTGTATGCCCGACAGAACTGGCTTATAAATATACCGATCATCCGATTGAGATTCTTGGTATCGGTCATTCTAATGTGGAGGCTGGAAACCCGAGAAATGAGATGTATGCAACACAGAATGCATATCGTCAGGTAAAAGAACTGACCGGACTGACAGGTGCGGATATGGATATCTTCCTTGCAAATGATTTCTACAATCAGTCTGAATTCCTGTCTGCCGAGATGTGTGAATATCTGCCGAAGGGTGAAGGCTGGCAGTATACAAAAGAAGGCCGTATTGCTTATGATGGAGACCGTCCGATCAATACAAACGGTGGCCGTTGCCAGTATGGTCATGCAGCAGGTGCTTCTGGATTACATGATGTGTATGAGGCAGTTCACCAGATGCGAGGAGATGCAGGTGCAACACAGGTTCATCATGATGTAAAACACGCAATGCTCCGTGGATTTGGCGGAAGCCAGAACGTATTGAATATCATGATGGAGAGAAAGTAGGAGAGGAGGACGATGGTTAAAATGACAAAATATGATTTAAAACCAATTGTAAAAACTTATTATGATGCTTTGGAAGAAGGAACCATTCTGGGAAGAAAATGTACCAGATGCGGACATATCGAGTTTCCTCCTTATCTGTGCTGTAACGAGTGCGGAGGTCTGGATACCGAGTGGGTGGATCTGACAAATATGCGTGGTATTGTAAAGCAGGCACTCCCGACAAAAGGTGCATTTGGTGATCCGGAATTCCGTAACACACAGGGAGATTACTTTGCAGTAGAGATTGAAGTACCTGGTATGGATTCGTTTAATGCAAGTCTGCTGCATGTAGATTATGACAAATACGAAGAATTTGATCAGTATATTCAGGAGCATGAAGTAGAAGTAAAACCGTTACTGTTCCAGGATGAAGATATGAAAGTTGTAGCCTGGGAACTGGTGGAAGATAACGGATTTAAAAAGATTCCGGAAATTAAAGCACCGGAACCAAAGAAAGAAGAGACAAAAACTGCAACAGCAACTGCAGCGGTAGATCTGAGTAATGATGCAACCACACAGACCGTTATTGAGGCGGCAGCAGATGCGTATGGAGTAGATGTAGCATCTATTACACTTGCAACAGATATCCGCGAGGATTTATCCAATGAATCCATGAAGATGATCGTCATGATCTCAACCATTGAGGATCAGCTGAATGTAACAATTGAAATTCAGGAAGCAAGTAACCTGAATACAATTGCTGATTTTGTAAATGTAGTAAAAGAACGTCTGGGTGAAGAGACAATTGCTTCGAATGCACCGACAGCAAATAATTCTGCTACAGCGACAGCAGCACAGTCATCCGAAGAACTGGATGATGTGGCAAAAACTGTTATCGAAGCAGCAGCAGATGCCTACGGTGTAGATGCATCCGGCATTACACTGGCAACCGACATTCGAGAGGATTTATCCAATGAATCCATGAAGATGATCGTCATGATTTCCACTATTGAGGATCAGCTGAATGTAACAATTGAAATTCAGGAAGCAAGTAACCTGAATACGATTGGAGATTTTGTATCTGTGGTACGCGAAAGACTTTAAGCAAATTTTCAAAACCCAAATCTAATACCTAAACCAAAGCCGAAGAAAGTTACCGCATCCTACGGTGACTTTCTTCAAATTCAAAAAAGGAGAGTGTAAAAATGGCATTTCAGTTCATGAATTCTATTTATGATAAAGCAAAGAAAAATGTAAAAACCATTGCAATTCCGGAAGTAACCAATGAATATATGATCAAAGCAGCAGCAAAAGCAACAGCAGACGGAATCGCAAATATCATTCTGGTTGGAAATCCGGAAGATGTAACAGCAACTGCCGGAAAAGCCGGTGTGGATGTGTCAGGAATCCGTGTGGTAGATGTGAATGATACAGTTTATAAAGAAGAATTACTGGATAGATATAATAATTCTCCGGATAAAGCTATGCCAACAAGTTTTGTAAAGAAAAGAATCGATCACCCACTGTATCTGGCAACTTTGCTTCAGGCAGTGGGAGAAGCAGACGGAACATTAGCCGGAGTAGATACAACAACATATGAGTTTGTACTGGCAGCAAAAAGTATCATCGGAATGCAGCCAAACTGTCCAACAGCTTCCGGACTTCTCATTGAAGAGATTGACGGATTTGCCGGAGATCAGGGAAATCTGATCGGTATGTCCGATGGTGCAGTCTGCATTCAGCCGACAGTTGAGCAGCATGCCGGAATCGCAATTTCTTCCTGCGAGACATTCGAGACATTGACTGGAACCGAAGCAAAATGCGCCTTTCTTTCTTTCTCAACCGATGGTTCCGGTGGATTAAGTGAGCCTGTAAAAAAAGTGCGTGAAGCTGTTGCACTGGCACAGCAGTTGAGACCGGACCTGAAAATTGACGGAGAATTCCAGGCAGATGCAGCAGTGGATGCGAGAGTCGGAGAGAAAAAAGTAAAAAGAGAAAGTGCAGTAGCAGGACATGCTAATGTACTGATTTTCCCGGATGCAGCAGGATGCAATATCGGATCAAAACTGGTGCAGCGTCTGGCAAATAATGTGCAGGTGTATGGACCAATTTATCAGGGATTCCGTCTGCCGATTCTGGACTGCTCCAGAAGTGATACAGATGTGGAACTTTATAACAATATCGCATTGCTGGCAGTTATGGCAGGAAAATAGGAAAAACGCTCAATCTTAAGTAGAAAATTGAGGTTCATTATTTGTGAGAAGTAACCGGTGTTTGAAATAGGAGTATTAGCAGAAAAGGAGAATGCAACTCATGAAAGAATTTACTGTATTAACGATCAATCCAGGCTCATCCAGTACGAAAATGGGTGTGGTAAAAGGCGATAAAGTGATTGTAAACCGTGAGGTAGATCATCACAAAGAAGATTTTGCAGAGTGTAAAACATTCGCAGATCAGGAACCGATCCGTATGGCAATGATCCGCAAAGCACTGGAGGAGGAAGGGATTGCCCTTTCTGATCTGGATGCTGTTTCCGGTCGTGGCGTCGGGTTATATCCATGTGCCGGAGGAACATATAAAATTGATGAACTTGCCTATGAACATGCAAAAAATGATGTAGGAGGTATCCGCCATCCGGCCAGCCTTGGAATCATTATGAGTTATAAACTTGGTCAGGAGTTAAATATTCCGGCATTTTTTGTAAATCCAATGCCGACAGATGAACTCTGTGACATGGCTCGTGTGACTGGTATACCGGGGATTTACCGTCCGGCAAAATCCCATCCGCTGAATCAGAAACAGGTGGCAATCCATCACAGTGAACTGATGGGCAAAAAATATGAAGATTGCAATTATATCATCCTGCATCTGGGTGGTGGTACCAGCATTACTGCACACGAAAAAGGAAAAATGATTGACGGAAACCGTGCAGGCGACGGTCAGGGACCACTCTCACCGAATCGCTCCGGAGACTTGTGTGTTGATGATGTCATCAAATGCATCAAAAAAGGTATTTCACCGGATGAAGCGAAAGATTATGCTTCCAGCAAAGGTGGATTACTTGCATGGTGTGGCACCGATGACCTGCGCGAAGTAAAAGCAATGATCGCAAATGGTGACAAAAAAGCGGAGCTTGTATACAATACCATGATCTATTCCATGGGAAAATGGACAGCTATGATGGCAGGTGCGTTAAAAGGAAAAGTAGATGCTATTCTTCTGACAGGTGGCATGGCAAGAGATACGGAACTTTGCGATAAACTGGCAGAGTATATTTCCTGGATCGCACCAATTTACAACTATGCAGGAAGCTTCGAGACAGAAGCACTTGGATTTGGCGCAATCCGTGTCCTGAAGGGAGAGGAGGAAGCCAAGACTTATACCGGAAAACCTGTATGGGATGGTTTTTCATGGGACAAGTAAATTTACATCAAATGTGAGATGAGTCCCGCCTTTATGAGCGGTGAGTAACAAATTTATAGAATAATGATTATGGGGAGGTGAACAAAATGGGAGTTCCACTTTTTACCACAGAATGCCCGCAGGGTGTTTATCAGATTGCATTTGAAATTACAGAAGATATGATCAATGAAACCGGACGTATGAGTATCGGTGCTCTGGCACGACAGATGCAACACATTACAGAAAGCCATTTTAACCAGGAGGCAGGACTTACCGGGGAGGCGTTGCTGGCCAAAGGATTAAGCTGGGTGATTTCATGGACGAATATTGAACTGCTGCGTTTACCGGAGAAAGGGGAGCAGGTGATTCTGGGCATTTGGCCGGGCAAAAACAAGGTGAATCTGTATTCACGGATTTATGCAATGTATACAGCTGATGGAGAGCCACTGATGGCGACATCGTCGCTGTTTTTACTGATGGATCAGAATACAAGAACAGTAGCTGCACAGCCGGAAGAGATGAAAATTTTGAATCCGATTGTTGTTCGCGGAGAGCCGAACCTTCCGAAATTGCAGCAGCGTTTTCCGGCTGTTTACAGAAATCAGATGCAGCGGACAGTATCGACAGAAGAAATCGATTACAATGGTCATTTAAACAATTCAAAATATCTGGACTGGGTAGAAGAGCTGTTGGATAGTAACTTTTATACGGAGAAGACACCAAAAACAATCTGGGTACAGTATGTAAAGGAATTGCGTGAAGGAGAGACTGCCAAATTACGTTATACATGGGAAGATGAAGTTATGTATGTAAGAGGTATACATAATGGAGAAGATTCTTTTCTGGTTAAAATGGAATTTTAATCCAAGGTAATTAGGGAAAGCGGTTGATTTCATATGTGTCCGCAGTATGTGAACAACAGAATTGTGAGCAGATTTGAAAAGCCGAAAAAAGAAGGAGAGAAACTATGGAAACAAAGAAATTATCAAAAAGCCTGACAGATAACCGTTTTGGCGGCTGGGGATGGAGTATGATCTTTTATACAATGATCTTATACTTCTTTTACGCAGCAATTACAACGGATGGTATGAACCTGATCCCGTCTGCATTTGCAGAGGCACACGGCTGGGATGCCAATACGTTACTTTCAGTGGCTACACCGGCAGGTCTCATAGGTCTGGTGGGTGGATTTGTATTCGGTCGTCTGGTCATTAAGACAAAACCGAAAAATATGTCTGCAGTTACACTGATTATTACCGGTATTTTATATGCACTTCTCGGAATGGTTCCGTCGGTGGCATTGTATACCATTGATCTGATGCTGATTTGCTTTTTTGCATCCGGATTCGGTACAGCAGCATGTCCGGCTTTTATCGCAAACTGGTTTCCGCGTAAAAAAGGAATTGCACTTGGATGGGCGACTATGGGTGCACCAATCAGTTCCAGTGCGTTTGTTGCCGGATTTGCTGTATTGCTTGCAACAAAAGGAATCCGTACAGCATTTGTTATCTTTGGAGTATTGGCAGTTATCGTAGGAATTGTCACTTTCTTCTGGGCAAAAAATGAGCCGGCGGATGTAAACTGTCTTCCGGACAACATGGAACTGGATGAAACTGTCTCTACGCAGGAAGTAGTAGTGGATAATGAAAAATACTCCATCAGAAACATTCTGAAAAATAAAAACACCTGGTTAATCGTTTTTGGGTATGGATTTTTATGGATGGTACTGGTTGGAATTATTTCTCAGTTTGTACCACGTATGATGTCTGTGGGATATACGAATGCCGAGGCACTGACATTTATGTCCATTACATCAATTATCGCAATTCCGGGAAGTTATCTCTGGGGATGGCTCGATTCCAAATTCGGAACAAAGAGCATTTCCATTGTATTTGCATTTTCCTATGTGGCTGCACTGGTATTGCTGATCACATCCTTTAACATTGTATGTGTATGGCTTGGATGTATTTTTGCCGGACTTGGAATCGGAGGACTTCTGAACCTTCTGGCTTCTATGATCATTTCCGTATTCGGAAGAGATGGGTTTATGTCTGCCAACAGTATCATTTACCCGCTGGCAAACGTTGTGCGTACACTGGCATTTATCCTGATGGCTATGCTACTGAAAGTTTCCGGAGGAAGTTTTACACTGCCATATGTTGTATTTATTGTAATAGACATTATCGGAGCAGGACTGATCATGTTGATTCCATATAAGAAAGCATAGAGATGCACGTCATGCAGCGCATGACATATTCTTTTGTGCATCTCTGCAAGTCTATACCTAAAGTCAGAGAAAAACCGTCGCGAAAGTGGCGGTTTTTCTCTATTCCGAGTTCAAAAGAGAATACAGAAAAGCCTTTCTATATTAGAGTAGAAAAATGACAATTTTTTTCAACAGAATACTATGAGATACTGGCAGTTAAAAAACTCTATACTAAAGGTATCAAAAAAAGAAAAAGGAGATTTGGTATGGAAGCAAAAAAACACAGTTGGCACGGTCCAAAACAGATTGGTATGATGATCTACACAGCAATCCTGTTCCTGATCGGAACAAGTATTATCGGAGGAAATAACAATACGGTATTCCCAATGTTTTCAGAAATCAGAGGATGGGATGTCAATGTAATCAACGTAGTATCCGGCTTAGCCTGTATCGCAAAGGCAATCGGTGTATTGGTTCTGGCAAGAGTTGTAAGAAAGACAGGGGCTAAGAATCTTACGACAGTGACATTGATTCTTTCTGCTTTGTTACTGATCGTATTTGGAACGACAAAGAGCTTACCGTTATTCCTGGTTGTCATTTTGATCATCGGATTCTTGGGCGGCGGTTATGAGAAGAACGGTGGCATGACACTGACAGCAAACTGGTGGCCGACAAAGAAAGGTATCGTACTTGGATTTACAACGATGGGTATTGTGGCAATGAACTTCCTGTATGTACCGATGATGCCGAAACTGCTTGGCAAGCTTGGTCTTGGCGGAGGAATGACAGTTATCGCAGTGATTCTGATTATTGTGGCAATTATTACCGCAATATGTGTAAAAAATAACCCGGAGGAAGCCGGAGAATATCCGGATGGAGATCCTACCTATGCAGTAAACGGAGCTGAAATCGCACAGATGATGAAAGAATACAAGAGTCCGTTTACAATTGGAAAAGTATTAAAAGATAAAAATACATGGTTTATCGGTCTTGGATCAGCACTCGCATTTATGGCTGTTATGAGTTATATTGCATCTGCAATTCCGGCAATGCTGGCCATGGGATACGCATATACACATGCATCTGCAATTTTCGCCGTTGGAGGAATCATGGGAATTGTCGGGAGTTTTATCTTTGGTATTATAGATCAGAAAATCGGAACAAAAAAAGCATTTGTGGCATATTTCGTATTTATTATTATCGGATTTGTGGCATTACTCGGCATGCCAAAAGGTCTGATATTCTGCTGGGTTTCGGGTGTTATTATTTTTGCTGCACAGGGTGCGTTATGTAATTTACTGCCATCTTATGTAGCCAGCAAATATGGACGCTGGGATTATACGGCAGGTTATCAGGTAATTGGAACAATTTTTGAAATCGGAGCTGGTATCGGTGTTATGATGACAGGATTCTTTGCTGCAAATATCATGGGTATGTATATCTTTGATATTGTAGTACTGGTGATCGGATTGATCTTTATGGTACTTTCCAGTGATAAATTTATCGGAAAACGATAGGAAACAGAAGAATGGAGGAAAAACGAATGATTGTTGAGAACAGGGGACAGCAGCAGAGTATCCGCTATGTAATAGATACAGACCGTTGCTGTGGATGTAAAAAATGTATCCGCCGTTGTATGGAAAATGTATGGCAGTGGGATGAAGAAAAAAAATATGCTTATCCGAAATATCCGGATGAATGTGTATTGTGTTATCAGTGTGAGATGGATTGTCTGAACAATGTCATTGATATTCAGGTTATTTCCGCTCTTCAGGTGGATCCGTTGGAATACAGTGCGGAACTGATGAAGAAGCAGGGCGAGTAGGAGGTAGAGATAATGGCAGATATCAAAGATTATGGTGAATTATATACTTCGGATATACTCGTTGTTGGCGGCGGTATGGCAGGCCTTGTAACGGCCATCCGTGCAAAGGAAAATGACCCGACACTTGATATCCTTGTAATTGATAAAGGTATTATCGGATGGAATGGACAGGCTACAAAAGCAGGAAACGGAATCCGTTCCACATCCAAACATCCGAATGGTGTAAAAAATGCACTGGAATATCTGGTGCATGCACATACCCCGTTCTTAAACGACCAGGAGTTCCTGAGAGATTATCTCGTATATCACAGAGATAACATTGATTATATGAAACATTGTGGTGTTATCACATCTTGTAATGAAGAGGGCGAAGCTACTCCGCTTCCGTTTATCCCGGATGCACTGGATATGGGCGGTGTTTCCATCAATGTATGTGCACAGTTGCGTCAGATGGCATTGAAATTAGGCATTCGTTTATTAAGCAGAGTGAATATTTTTGAACTTCTGACCAACAAAAAAGGAAAAGTTATCGGAGCCATCGGTTTTGATATGGATCATATGGAATGCAAGATCTTCCATGCAAAAGCAGTGGCAATGGCAACACAGGGATGTCACTTTAAGAAAATCGGTCTGGAATTTATGGGATATGGAACCGGTGTCGGTGCTATGTACCGTGTTGGCGCATTAATGCGAAACGTAGAATTTTCTACACAGGTAGACGTTGTATTTAAGAAAACAAATACACCGATTTATGGTGGATTTAACATGATCTGCAATAAAAATGGTGAGAACCTGACAGATAAATATATCGGTCATAAGGAGTGGGAAGTAACACCTGCACTGGTTGACGCCATGGTAAAAGAAGTAGCGGCTGGAAATGGTCCGCTGACAGTAGATCTGGCGCATCCGGATGAAGTCCGCATGATGATCGGCGGAACAGATATGGATGAGTCTACCCAGCGAATGTTCCGTGACAAAATGGCATGGGAACATCTGGTATTCAGTAAAACACAGGAAAATCTGGGTGTTATGGGCGAAGTAGTAGATACTACAATCAAGACAGTTATTCAGGTGGAACCGATCAAAGTAGATAAAGAAATAAAAACAGATGTAGAAGGACTTTGGGCACCTGGAAAAGTAACCACACAGGGAAATGCATATTTTGGCTGGACCCGCGGTGACGGACTTGGAAATGCTTCCACTACTGGTATGATGGCTGGCGACAGCATTGCACCATATGCGGCAAAAGCAGAGTGGGATGAACTGGATCTGGAGCAGGTGGCAGCTTTAAAAGAAAAAATTTATGCTCCATTACACAGAGAAGATACCCATCATTTCAAAGAGATTTACGATATGATCGAGACGTATATTTTCGATGTACATAAATGTATTCTGAAAGATGAGGCTGAGATTCGGAAAGTGTATGCTGATATCGAGAAGATGAAAGCAATCGTACCGCATCTGACTGCTGATGATCCGCATTCTCTGTCAAAATGTCTGGAAGCAGCAGATACGATCCTTTGTCTGGAAATGATCTTCCGTTCTGCGGAAATGAGAAAAGAAACCCGTGGTATCATGTATCCGCATTACCGCGCGGACTATCCTCAGACAGATAATCAGAACTGGCTGAAATGGATCAATATCCGTCAGGGAGCAGATGGTGAGATGGAATTATTTACCGAAGATATTCCGATGTGGAGATATCCGGTGCGTCCGCAGGGCTATATCATTCCGGAAGGACATACGGATGAATATGATGAAGCAGAATTTTATGCAAACTGTTAAGGGGAGGTTCGAAGAGTGAGTACAGTGAATATCAAAATCAATGGGTATGATTATACCATGAAAAAAGGAATCACCATTCTCGATGCTTCCTTTGAAACATTAAAAATGCAGCGTGAGTTTATGCAGCAATCAATTCCAACACTTTACTATCTGAAAGGTGTGCAGGATGTGGATCAGTCCGGTGTCTGTATCGCAGAGGTGGATGGTGAAATCGTAAATGCATCTGTGACAAGAATCAAAGATGGAATGGAGATTCAGACACACACGCCGGCTATTATGGAAGCCAGAAAAAAAGCATTGGCAGAGATTCTGGAAAAACATAACAAATCCTGCCTGTACTGTTTCCGTTCCACAAGCTGCGAATTGCAGGATCTGTTGAAAGAATATGGATTTACCGATGAGCCGGATCTGCCGAAGACAAACCTTGAGCAGCTGGATCTGAGTTCCAAAGTATTAATTCGAGATAATAATAAATGTATCAAATGTAAACGGTGCATCAATGTCTGTGCAAAAATGCAGGCAGTATCTGCTATTGCGTGTACCGGTGACGGTCTGGACGCAAAAATTGAACCGGCTTCTCCGGCCGGACTGGCAGCTGCAAGCTGTGTGAACTGTGGTCAGTGTGTGGCAGTCTGCCCGGTTGGTGCATTGACAGAAAAAACACAGATGGATCAGGTAAAAGAGGCATTGGAAGATCCGGATAAATATGTGGTTGTACAGGTGGCTCCGGCCGTCAGAGCAGCACTTGGTGAAGCATTCGAATTTCCAATCGGTGTAGATGTAGAAGGCAGAATGGCTGAGGCACTTCGCCGTCTTGGATTTGACAAAGTATTTGATACAAAATTTGGTGCGGATCTGACCATTATGGAAGAATCCAACGAGCTGATCGAGCGTCTGAATAATGACGGTGAACTTCCGCTGATCACATCCTGCTGTCCGGGCTGGATCAAATATGCCGAGCATTTTTATCCGGATATGCTGGAGAATATTTCCTCCTGCAAATCTCCGCATCAGATGCAGGGTGCCATTGTGAAAACGTACCTGGCAAATCAGGAGCATATTGCGAAAGAAAACATCGTTATGGTATCTGTAATGCCATGTACCGCAAAGAAATTTGAGATTACCCGTGAGGATGAGTGTGGAGCCGGTGTTCCGGATGTGGATATCGTGATTACCACTAATGAGCTTGCCAAAATGCTGAAAGATGCAGAAATCCAGCTGGAGGCTATGAACCCGAATGCGAAATTTGATCTTCCGCTGGGATTTGGTACCGGAGCGGCTGTTATCTTTGGTGTCACCGGTGGTGTTATGGAAGCAGCACTGAGAACTGCAGTGGAAAAACTGACAGGAAAAGATACTGTTTTAGAATATACAGATGTGCGTGGCATGAATGGAATCAAAGAGGCATCCGTGGACGTAAATGGAACAACTGTAAAAGTAGCTGTTGTATCCGGTCTGGCAAATGCAAACCAGCTGCTGACAGCTATCAAAAATGGTACAGCAGATTATCAGTTTGTGGAAGTAATGGCCTGCCCGGGTGGCTGTGTAAACGGTGGCGGACAGCCGCATCAGAATGCTGCAACCAGAGTGCTGAATGATGTGCCGAAAATGCGTGGCGCTGCGTTATACCGGAATGATGCAGGTAGTGCCATCAGAAAATCTCATGAGAATCCGGTAGTGAAAGAAGTTTATGAATCATTCTTGGGTGAACCGGGATCAGAAAAAGCACATGAATTATTACATACAAGCTATCAGATGAGATAGCAGAGTGTGCGCTTTGTTCCAATAAGGAAAGATACTGGATGAATAGAAAATAAAGGGTTGTATAAGGGATATCTGTCAAAAAACAGGTATCCCTGTTTACATTTTAGGAAGAGGTAGTATAAAATCAAAAGAAATACAAGAAGACGAGGACAGATACGTTGGAAAAGAATGATTTGAGGACAGAATTGAATCCTTTTGAAATGCTGGAGGAACTGCTCTGGCAGGATCAGTTTGAATTGATTTTTCCGGAAAATGAAAAACAGTCAGAACTCCGTCTTGTCTATCTGATGAATGACGCAGTGGAAAGTTTTCTGGTCTTTGTCAATGCGAAAATGACCGGCCAGTATCAGCCGGATTATGAGGGGGAATTGGAAGCAGAATTAAGCAGGGAAGATACGGAGGATGGCTGTATCTATGTACTGATAGTTCATCAGGGTGACAGTGTCGTGACAATTTTTTTTGAAAAGTTAAAAGTGGAAACACACCTGTACCGTTACGGAGATCTGGGACATTTCTGGGTGAAGGGCTATGAATATCTGAGGCAACTGGAGTACCGCATTGCAATTCTGCATACAAAATGCGAGTATCTGGGGGCGGATGCTGCCAGCGAAGAAGAGCGAAAACTGGCGGAACTGGTACATTTTCCACCTTTAAATTATGCCTGCTATCCGGCAGTCCCGGCGAAATATATCGTGCCGATGGTGGATGTGTGGGAGCCGACGGGACAGGCTATTTCAATCATGGAAGAACTGGCATCGGAAGCCGGAGATCACAGTCTGCTCCGTTGGCTGGCATTTTATCGGAAGCATCATGGAAAAAGAATGAGCAGATTGCTTGCATGGATGCTGCACCATGTCAGACATGGAGTCGTGGTGGATCTGCTAATGGAAAAACTGATGCGGGCAAGCGAAAGTTACCCGGTACGCAGCTATAAAACAGAAAAGCTTAAATCAGAAAACCCTGCATCCAAGAAGGAAGAAATTGAAAAAAGAGAAGTATGTGATACAAAAGCATCAGAGCAGAGAACTGTATCTGTAGTCGGAGGAATATCACAGCAGTTATATGAGAAAATTCTGATGCAGGCAGTACAGCGTAAAATGGAACTGGAAGCTCAGGGAAAGCAGGTCACACTGGTGCGGGAAGAACCATTTACAACAGCGCAGGATTCCGTGGAATATAACGTATATCTGATGATCTGGAAGAAAAAACGGGGAAATCGAATTGTGGAAGTGGAGCGTTTTTTCGGATGATAAATTAAAATGATAATTTACTCGGGTAAATAGAAAGAGGAAGGAAACAATTATCTGTATCATTATGAAGAACATCACTCCCATTCAAATCATAGTATTGCTACAGGAGCGAAAACGATTCATAATTCACAATTCTTTCACAATCTCAACAAAGTTTTACTACAATCGTTTCGTATGATATACTCATCAAAGATGAGGAGGCAGAGAAAAATGCTTGAGAATGAAGAAAACAAAATGAATACAGAAAATAATGAATCAGAAGTAAAAAATGAAAGCAATATAGAAAATGTAGAAACTGTAAAAAATGATGCAGAGGATTCTGCTACGAACAAAGCTACCGAGGATATGTTTGAGGAATCTGATTTTGTGACACCTCCACAGGATGTGGAAGAGGCAGTAGATGCTGCGCAGGCAGATACCGTTCAGACTTCCGAGACAGATCAGGCGCAGAATTGCGCAGCACAGACTGATGAGGATCATATCAAAGGAACCGAGGGCGCTTCCCAGTACCGTTATTCCTATATCAAGAATCATCAGAAACAGGATCACGTTGGCGGTGACCGGAACAGTAATCATCAGGAGACACCGCAGCAGAGAAGAAAACACAGACACAGCATGAATGTATATGCAAAAGTAGTGTGTTGTGCAATTTTATTTGGAGCAATTTCCGGTGGTATGATCCTTGGATCTTTCGCAATCGGAAAGAATTCAGCAAAAGCAGTTGCAGCTGCAAATCTGGAGACTAATGCTTCAAAACTGAGCACAAGCTCAGGTAATAAGAAAACTGATGCATCCGGTTCCACTGATGGAACCTACACCGTAGCAGAGATCGCATCACAGTGTAAATCCTCGGTCGTAGCGATTACAAATCAGAGTGTGCAGGAAGTACAGACCATGTTCGGAACTATGCAGCAGCAGAGTACTGGCAGTGGTTCCGGTGTTATCATCGGAAAGAATGATACAGAGCTTCTGATCGCAACCAACAACCATGTAGTATCCGGTGCAGAATCCTTAACCGTATGCTTCAATGATGATAAGGATGCCGTATTTGATGCAAAAATCAAAGGAACAGATTCCGATAACGATCTGGCTGTTATCGCTATCCAGCTTTCCGATATCAGCGAGGATGTATTAAACAGTATTTCCATCGCAACACTGGGCGATTCCACACAGATGGAAGTCGGTGATCAGGTCGTTGCCATCGGTAATGCACTTGGTTTTGGCCAGTCTGTTACAACCGGTATTATCAGTGCGGTAGACCGTGAAGTTACCATTGATGACACAACAGCAACTCTGTTACAGACAGATGCAGCCATCAACCCTGGTAACAGTGGCGGTGCCCTGTTCAATATGAAAGGCGAAGTCATCGGTATCAACAGTGCAAAATATGCCAGCGATGAAGTCGAGGGTATGGGATTTGCAATTCCGATGGCAAAAGCACAGAGCATTATTGAAAACCTGATGAATCAGGAAACAAGAGACAAACTAACCAGTGACTATGGTTTCTTAAATATCACAGGACAGGATGTATCTTCCGACGAAGCTGAAAAATACAATGTTCCGGAAGGTGTCTATGTCAGCGGAACCACAGACGGTGGTGCAGCAGCCAACGCCGGTATCCAGAGAGGTGACATTATCACAAAACTGGGTAACACTACCATTACCTCTATCTCTCAGCTGAAAGAGGAACTGCAGTATTACCAGGCAGGTGAGACCGTAGATATCACGATCCAGAGAAACAGTGATGGCAAGGGCTATGAGGAGCAGGTGCTGAAAGTAATACTGGACAATGCATCTGAGCAGCAGAACAGTACCACTACGAACCAGAACAGCAGTCAGTCCCAGTCCGGCGGCATGCAGACCATTCCGGGATATGGCAGCGACGGCAGCAGTAATGGAAGCAGCAGTATCGAGGACTTCTTCAACAGTATGAGATAGTCTGCACAGAACAGCGGATCTGTTTTGCCATAGATTATTATGAAAGGTGACGCATTGTGGGGATATTAATAAAACCCGCAATGCGTCTTTCTTTTTTCCTTTACGCTATCTGTATCTTGTGATAAAATGGACAAAACGGAATTTTTTAGATCTTGAAGTATTGGAGGCAGTTGAGATGAAGAAAAAAAGAATTGCAATTGCACTTGGACATGATGCACTGGGAACAACGCTTCCGGAGCAGAAAGAGGCAACCCGCCGTGCAGCAAAGGCGATTGCTGATTTAATACAGGATGATTGCCAGGTGGTTATCACACACAGCAACGGACCGCAGGTTGGAATGATCCATACTGCAATGTCTGAGTTCCACAGACTGTATACAGAGTATACGGCGACACCGATGTCTGTATGTTCTGCCATGAGCCAGGGATATATCGGATACGATCTGCAGAATGCGATCCGCACCGAACTGATGAACCGCGGTGTATATCGTACCGTATCAACGATTCTGACACAGGTGATCGTAGATCCTTACGATGAGGCTTTTTACAAACCGAGCAAGATCATCGGCCGTGTCATGACAGAAGAGGAAGCGGACGAGGAAGAGAAAAAAGGAAACCATGTCGTTAAGACAGAAGACGGTTACCGTCGAATCGTTGCAGCACCGACACCACATGAGATCGTGGAGCTGGATGCAGTCAATGCGCTGATGAATGCGGATCAGGTAGTCATCGCAGCAGGTGGCGGAGGTATTCCGGTACTGGAGCAGGGCACTGTTTTAAAAGGCGCCAGTGCAGTCATCGAGAAAGATCTTATTGCAGGACTGCTGGCAGACGGCGTAGAGGCAGATATGCTGATTATCCTTACCGGTGAAGAGAGTGTCTATAAGAATTACGGAACGGACAAACAGGAGCCGATCCATGAGATGACCTGTGCAGAAGCGCAGAAATATATGGCTGAGGGAGAATTTGGAGAGGGAACCATGCTTCCGAAAGTCGAGACTGCCATTTCATATATTGGTGATTATGCAACACGTAAAGTGCTGATCACAAAGCTGGGGAGCATTGAAGCAGCTATGGCTGGACAGACAGGAACAATTATTAAGAAATAAAATCGAAAAAAAGGGGATAATGCATGACAGAGAGTGTATTATCCCTTTTAAAGTTTATCTCAGGTTGACATAAATTTACTATACATGAAAAATCATTTGATTTTCAGAAGTCACAGGAAAGGAATCGTATATTTATGAAAGAAATCCGTAAAACTAAAGTTGTCTGCACACTTGGACCATCCACAGATAAAGGTGACGTACTCCGCCAGCTGATGCTGGAAGGAATGAACGTTGCACGTTTTAATTTTTCCCATGGTTCCCATGAAGAACAGAAAGCGCGTCTGGACAAACTGGTAGAACTGCGAAAAGAACTGAATCTTCCGGTGGCAGCGCTTTTGGATACCAAAGGTCCGGAGATCCGTCTGAAAGAGCTGAAGGGCGGCAAAGCGGAATTAAAGGAAGGACAGTTATTCACACTGGCACTTGGAGATTTTGTCGGTGACGCCAGCCGCGTTGCCATCACATACGAAGATCTGCATAACGATGTGCATGTGGGTGACCGTATTCTGATCGATGACGGTCTGATCGAGATGAAAGTAGTACGTCTGGATGGTACAGATATTGTCTGTGAAGTGATCAACGGCGGTATGATCTCCAATAAAAAAGGTGTCAATGTGCCGAATGTGGAGCTTTCCATGCCGTTTATCAGTGAGACGGATTACAGCGATATTGTATTTGGTATTGAGAATGGATTTGACTTCATTGCGGCTTCCTTTACCAGAACCGCAGATGATATTCTGCAGATCCGTAAGATTCTGGATGAGCATGACTGCAAGAGCATCAATATCATTGCAAAAATCGAGAACAAGCAGGGTGTGGATAATATCGATGATATCATCCGTGTATCCGACGGTATCATGGTAGCCCGTGGTGACATGGGTGTCGAGATCCCGATGGAGGATGTGCCGGTGATCCAGAAGATCCTCATTGAAAAAGTATATAAAGCAGGAAAACAGGTTATCACAGCGACACAGATGCTGGATTCCATGATGAAACATCCGCGCCCGACCCGTGCGGAGGCAACCGACGTAGCGAATGCTGTCTACGACGGAACCAGTGCAATCATGCTTTCCGGTGAGACCGCTGCCGGTGATTATCCGGTGGAAGCACTGCAGACAATGGTAAAAATCGCATCCCGTACCGAGCAGGACATCAACTACATGTCCCGCCTGAAAAAACGTGGTATCCTGACCAATCCGGATATTACCAACGCCATTGCGCATGCGACCTGTACCACCGCCATGGATCTGAATGCATCTGCCATCATCACCGTATCCAATTCCGGCCGTACCGCACGTATGGTATCCAAATACCGTCCGGCGTGCCCGATCATCGGATGCTCCGTAAACGAAGATGTATGCAGAAAATTGAACATGTCCTGGGGTGTTACACCGCTTCTGGTAGAGTTAAAACACAATTCCGATGAGTTATTTGATCATGCTGTGGATAAGGCAGAGGAGATGGGACTTATCGAACAGGGTGAGATCGTTGTCCTGACAGCGGGTGTACCACTTGGTATTTCCGGTACAACCAATATGATCAAAGTGCATGTGGCAGGACATATTCTGATGCAGGGAAAGGGACTGAATGACAAAGTTACCTCCGCAAATATGTGTGTGGTAAATTCGGCAGAAGAACTGAAGGAGAAATTCAAAGCCGGAGATATCATCGTTGCAAAAGATACCTGCAATGAGATGATGGAGCAGATCCGTCTGGCTTCCGGTCTGATCCTTGAGAATGACAGCATGAACAGTCATGGTGCCATTGCAGGGCTGAGCCTGGATATTCCGGTTCTGGCAGGCGCAGTGAATGCGACACAGATTCTGAAAACCGGGGCTTTCGTGACACTGGATGCAAAGCAGGGTGTGGTAAGCTGCAATAATTAAAAGCTTCTTTATGTAAGGAACAAACGAAAAATAACTCCAGCATGGACATGAAAAATTTTCTGTGACCGTTGCGCCGCTTATTTCCGTCCGCTCCCGCGAACTCGGCTGCAAAAACGGCAGCCTCAGACACACTCCCGCGGACGGGCTAGCCTGACGGTCACGACGAAAATTTTCCAACGATCCATGGCTTGGAGTTATTTTTTGTTTTGTTCCATTTACATGAAAATATTGTTAAATTAAATTTTTCACCACGACGGCATTGTACATGTCACGCGTGCATTTACTTTCTTGAATCAAATTATTGCACGCGCAAAAATAATATATGTAGACACGAGAAATGTTTGGAATTTAGAAAATTCACTGTGTAAATGGCGAAATCGAAGACTCCTTCTGCAACAAGCGATTTAGTAAGTGACCGAGTTTTGCGAGTTTTGCGCGAGCGGGAAACGACCAGCTTTTATAGGAGTTGGAAGTGAGCGCGATAAAACCGAAGCAAAACGAGGGTAACGCACGACTAGCGGTTGTAGAAGGAGCCTTTGATTTCGTTTTATAAATATATTAAAATCTTATTTGGCGTACTTAGACACGATGGCATTCATCTCATCCCAGTGTTCTTCCATATCTTTGACAAGTTTGAACTGTGTGCGGGTACGATCAAGGTTCTGTCCCGGACGATGTACGGCGAAGTAATGATCGCCTTCCAGATAATCTGTCAGGAAGCGCATACCACACTCCAGTGTCATCAGTTTTGCACCCCACGGAAGTGTCTCGATCTCCAATGGTGTCAGGGCATCTCCTGCAATCTCAAGAAATCCTTTTGTATATGCTTCAAAAAGTTCCAGAGAGAAATTTACTTTTGTCAGATCCGGTTCATCCTCGGCGCTGTGATTTGCACCGAAACGGATGGAATCGCCGTAGTCGTTGGCTGCAAGGCCCGGCATAACGGTATCCAGATCAATGATGCACAGTGCATCGTTTGTTTTTTCGTCCAGAAGGATGTTATTTAATTTTGTATCATTGTGTGTAACACGCAGCGGCAGCTTTCCGGCTGCCAGCAGGTCTGTCATATGAGAGCAGTCTGCCTCGTGGCTCAGTACAAAATCAATCTCTTCCTGAATATCTGCGGCGCGGTGCATCACATCTGCAGCCAGAGCTTCTTTGAATTTGCGCAGACGGTCTGCGGTGTTGTGGAAGTCCGGAATGGTCTCGTGCAGTGTGGAAGCGTCGTAGCCGGAGAGGTTTTTCTGGAACTGTCCGAATGCTTTTGCGGAAGTATAGAAATCCTCTGTATTTCTGCACTGCTGAAGGCAGATGGTGTGTTCTACAAATTTATAAATACGCCATGCTCCCTGCGTGGAGTCGGTGTAGTATGGCTGACCGTCACGGGTGTATACGACGGTCATGGTTTCACGTTCGGTATCACCGCCGCGTTCTGCGATAATATCTTTCAGGTAAGAAGTAACACCGCAGATATTTTCCATCAGGGACTTTGGATCCGTAAAAATATCTGTGTTGATACGCTGCAGGATAAATCTGTGTGTTTCCTCACCGGTAACAGTTACCAGGTTTGTATTGTTGATGTGACCTTCCCCATAGGCATTGTGAGTTATGGTGCCTTCGCCCAGGTCATAGGCGGAAAGAACTTCCTGAAAAATCTCAGGTTTAATCTGTGTCATAATATCTTCTCCTTTATCTGTATAACGCCTACTGCCACAGTGGTGTCGGATATAATCCGTCGGTAGCTTTGTCTGCAAGTGCTTTTACGATACCCGGTTTGTCTTCGCGGTAAGTAACACCATACCATTTATCCGGACTCTGTAATACTTTTACGGAAGCTTTGTTCTCATCCAGAAGCTGGCTGACAACGGATGGAAGGAAGTATTCCCCTTTCATCGGATTGGTCACCATGGCATCATCCAGGAAAGCAGGGAAGCGGTCTTTTGCTTCTTTGATAAAGCTTTCGCTGAATCCCCAGAGATTCATGGATACGATAGTGTCGCCGTCGATGTCATTCCAGGTCTCGCCTTTATCCTCTGTAAAACGGATACCGCCTTCGTACTGCTCAATCTGTGTATGCTCAACAACGCTGACCAGATTGGAGTCTGCATCTGTGGTGCATACGCCACGGGCAACAGAGCCGTTTTCGGTAACAGTATTTTTTAACTGATAGCCAACCATGCAGTAACGATATTTGTCATCATCACTGTGAGTGGACAGGTAATCGTAAATGATCTTAAAGCAGGTAGTTCCATAGTAATCGTCAGCATTGATCACGGCAAACGGTGCATCGATGAGGTCTCTTGCTGCAAGGATCGCATGGCAGGTTCCCCATGGTTTTTCACGGCCTTCCGGTACGGAATAGCCTTCCGGCAGATCGTCCAGATCCTGATATGCATAAGACACTTCCATATATTTTGCAATATGATCGCCGATGGCTTCTTTGAACGCATCTTCGATGGAATGTTTGATGATAAAGATCACGCGCTCAAATCCGGCGCGGCGGGCATCATACAGGGAATAGTCCATAATTACTTCTCCATGGCCGCCAACCGGATCCATCTGTTTTAATCCTCCGTAACGACTGCCCATTCCGGCTGCCATAACAACTAATATCGGTTTTTTCATTTTCATATCCTCCTGTGTTTTTGTAGTATATTCATCTCAGTCTGAGTTCAATCTCCGACTGAGATAAACGCTCCGCGAGGGCGCAAAGCCATTGTCTGGGAGACAATGGCTTTGCGCCGACCGAAACGAAGTGTAGAGTGCAGTGATTCTGAGAAGAATATGTCAGCTTATGCTGACAAGAATCACGCACCAAGTCTCACGTGCGTTTGACTTGAATGGAAGTCAGGCATATGCCACTGAATGAAAGATCAGCAGAAATGCCGGACTGCTTTTGTGTGTTCTATATTAACCTTTCCTATTATACGTGTTATTTTCGGGGCGTGCAACGGATAAAACGGAAGAAAACAGGGGGCAAACATGGACAAAACAGAAGCACAAAAAATGCTGAAAAAAAGGCTTGCAATTCCTGAAAAAAAGATGCAAGATATCCGTAGCGAAGGAGATGGGAGATATGTATATAACAAACGGACAGGTCTTTCTTCCGGATGGAAGATTTGAAAAAGCAGACATTACATGTGAAGAACGGATTACTGCGATATCCGGCAGCGATACCGATGCAGCGGAAAAAAAGACTGCAGGTATTTTGGAAAAAGAAGAAGTGATCGATGCGACCGGGAAATATGTGATTCCGGGGCTTGTGGATATTCATACACATGGTGCGGTCAACGCGGATGCCAGTGACGGGGATGAAGAAGGTCTGCGGCGGATGTCACGGTATTATGCGCAGAAAGGTGTGACATCCTGGTGCCCGACCACCATGACATTGTCAGAAGAAGCATTGTTGAAAGCAATGTATGCGGTACGTGATTTTGAAAGTGATGGCGCACACTGTGTGGGGGTTCATCTGGAAGGACCGTTTTTGAGTTATGAAAAACGTGGCGCCCAGAACGCACAGTATCTGCAGAAACCGAATATGGAGGAACTGGAGAAATTAAACGAAGCCTGTGGCGGTCTGGTGCGTATGATCACCGTGGCACCGGAGGAAGATCAGGATTTCGCCTTTATCCGGCAGGCCAGCAAAATGTGCACAGTTTCCCTGGGACATTCCGTGGCAGATTATGAAGTGGCACAGGCGGCTTTCGAAGCTGGCGCTACTCATGTGACACATATGTTTAACGGTATGAACGGGATTCATCATCGCAAGCCGGGGATTATCGGAGCAGCCTTCGATGCAGGAGCTACGGTAGAACTGATCTGTGACGGTTTTCATATCCATCCATCTGTTGTCCGTATGACGGCAGCTTTGTTTGGTGACAGACTGAATCTGATCTCAGATTCCATGCGTTGCGCGGGAATGCCGGAGGGAGAATACGAGCTTGGCGGTCAGCCGGTATGGATGAAAGCAGGCAAAGCGACGCTGGCAGACGGAACGCTGGCTGGTTCATCTATCCATCTGATGGACGGACTGAAAAATGCAGTGTCCTTTGGGGTTCCACTGGAGCAGGCGGTAATGGCAGCTACCCGGACACCGGCACAGTCCATCGGCATGGAGCAGGAGATTGGATGTATCCGGACAGGAGCCCGGGCAGATCTGCTGATCCTGGATGAGAATCTGGAATTGGAAAAGGTCATTATCGGTGGTCAGATCTGGCAGTAGAGCACGGATGGAAGCCGACAGAAAACGATATTGGGATACAGGTGAAAATTTGTATGGCAATAGATGAAACACATGAAACAATCAGATATAAGACGAGGAGGATTTTTTTATGAAAATTATTAAAGCAAAAGATTATGATCAGATGAGCAGAAAGGCAGCAAATATCATTTCCGCACAGGTAATCATGAAACCGGACTGTGTACTTGGTCTGGCAACTGGAAGCAGCCCGATGGGTACTTACCGTCAGCTGATCGACTGGTATAACAAGGGGGATGTTGATTTTTCCGAGTGCTATTCTGTAAACTTGGATGAGTATGTGGGACTGGATATCACAAGTGATCAGAGTTATGTATACTTTATGCGTCATAATTTCTTTGATTCTATCAATATCCGCGAGGACCATACCTTTATCCCGAATGGTAAAAATACAGATGTGGCTGCTGAGTGCGCACGCTATGATGCTCAGATTGCATCTCTGGGCGGCATCGACCTGCAGCTTCTCGGAATCGGCCGCAACGGACATATCGGTTTCAATGAGCCGGATCATGTATTTACCAAAGGTACACATTGTGTAAATCTGGCTGAATCTACCATTGAAGCAAACAAACGTTTCTTTGCCAGTGCAGATGATGTACCGCGTCAGGCATTTACCATGGGAATCTGTGATATCATCCAGGCAAAGAAAGTCGTAATGGTTGCATCCGGCGAAGACAAAGCAGATGCAGTGCAGAAAGCATTTTTCGGACCGGTAACACCGGAAGTACCTGCATCTATCCTTCAGCTGCATCCGGATTTCACATTGGTTGCAGATGAGGCAGCACTGAAAAAAGTGCTTGCATGAAAACCGAGAACGTGATATAGTAAATGACGGAATGAGTGCAGAAATGTCTCATTTCGTTAAATGGGTGGATTCCCGAGTGGCCAAAGGGGACAGACTGTAAATCTGCTGGCGATGCCTTCGAAGGTTCGAATCCTTCTCCGCCCATTATAAAAGACTTCTTTAGGAAGTCTTTTTTTCGTATACAGAAAAAAGAAATCTTCGGTAAGAAACCAAAACGGTTCGAATCCTTCTCCGCCCATTACAAAAAAGGATTTCTGGTTTTGGAAATCCTTTTTTTGTTGTTCATTATGAAGAAAGATTTTTGGTAATTATTCAGGACAGAGAAAAATTAGCATTGTCTGGAATAGTTACTTTTTTTTCTGCTCAAAAGATGGTAAAATGGAGATAATATAGGGATAGGAGTAATTAGTAAAATGGGAATGATCAAAGGAATCTGTATCAGTGAAAAAAGAGGCACACAGAAGCATGAAGTTTCAGAGGCGAAGCTCAATGCAGACTGGGGGATTGAGAATGATGCGCATGCCGGTCACTGGCATCGCCAGGTCAGCCTGCTTTCACTGCAGAAAATAGAAGAATTCCGTGCCAGAGGTGTGGATGTGCAGTTTGGTGCATTTGGAGAAAATCTGATCGTGGACGGTTATGATTTTCGAAACCTGCCGGTGGGAACGAGATTCCGGTGCAATGATGTACTGCTTGAAATGACACAGATCGGCAAAGAATGTCACAGCCATTGTGAGATTTATAAAGTGGTGGGAGATTGTATCATGCCAAGAGAGGGTGTGTTTGCAAAAGTGCTGGAAGGCGGAACCATCAAAGTCGGGGATGAACTGGTCATGGTCGAAGCGTAAGTAAAATGAATGTTTTACATTGATTTTACACAGATTTTATAAAATGCTGATAGCGGCAAAATTTCAAAAGATATAGTATAAATGATACGCAGGGATTTTGCAGAGCATAAGAGAAAGCATAAGAGGATAAAATAAGATATGGGCAGAATTGCAAATATGATACGGGGATTATTTGGAAGAAAACCCGCAGATCAGCATAAAATCAGTATGAAACAACCTCAGACCGGCAGCAAAAAAAGTGCACAGCCGGAGCCTGAAAAAATGGTTCAGAAGATACCTGTGGAAGAAAAAATAAGGAAAGAGGTATCGGATATGGAATTGCAGAAGGATAATACACTGGCAGCAGAGGCGCAGACGGCAGAGGAAAATGCACAGGAAACAGGCGTATCAGAAATAACTGTGCATGAAACAGGAGAACAGGTAACAACAGAGCAGATAATGAGGAGTGGGGAGAAAATGGTTCATTCATGTTATGACAACAGAGAGTTATCATGGTTAAAGTTTAATATCAGAGTTTTGGAGGAAGCGGAAGATCCATCCAATCCGTTTTGTGAACGGTTATCTTTTGCATCTATTTTCCAGAGCAATCTGGATGAATTCTTTATGGTGCGCGTCGGTTCACTGTATGATCAGATGCTGGTATCCAAGGATATCCGTGATAACAAGACAAATATGACCTGTCAGGAACAGTTATTTGCGATCTTTGATCAGGTAAAACTGCTGACACAGCGGAAAGACGCAGCGTATGCGGAACTGAAACGCGGGTTGGAAACACATGGTGTGGAGATCTGCAGTTATTCGGAACTGGAAAAACAGGATGTGGAGTTTCTGGATTCTTATTTTGAACATGAAGTACGTCCGCTGCTGTCACCGCAGATCATTGGAAAGAAACAGCCGTTCCCGTTCCTGAAGAGCAAAGATATCTATGCGGTTGTCGTGCTGGAGAAGAAAAACCGGGACAAACTGGGTATCGTACCGTGTAACCTGGATGTG
>JALESO010000025.1 GCA_022781925.1 Lachnospiraceae bacterium | reverse complement strand
TCGGTGCAGTTCCTCTTCCTACGGTTCCATCCAGCAGATACACTTCTGCTTCTACTGTCGGATTTCCTCTGGAATCCAGGATTTCTCTTCCTACTACTTTTTCGATTTCAAGGTACATGACCAATTCCCCTTTCTACTACTCATCAGAAGACGTTCCAAGTTCAGTGCTGTAGTCCATCTGATTTATTCACGCAAGAGTTTCCTTAATCTAACTCTGTAGTTAGTATAAACTAATTCTCATGGCCATGCAAGCTTTTTCCCGCTTCCTTGTTGAGAAGATAAATCGTTTAGCCCTTTTGAAAGTCAAGCGGATATTCGCAATTGAAGCAGGGAACTTAGTTGATTTTGTTAAAATAATAAAAAAGAAGAACAGTCGCTTTCTTCCCCAAACAGCTTCCAGAAATATTATGAATAAAAAGCACCATTCTTCTTATACATCTTATCTTATATTTTGTAATATCCAGCATACCATCGGCAATGTCATTATTCCACAAACCGTCGTGACAAACACACCGCCCAGCGCATAATCCCCATCGAGTCCGGATGCATTCGCCATCATGACGACTGCTGTCATTGTCGGCATTCCCACAATCAGCGCCATCGCCATCCGGATTTCCTCGCCGACCGGAAAGATTCCAAGAATCAGGAACAAAAGGATTGGTGCTACGATCATCTTTACCAGAACAATCCCATACAGTGAGATTTCCCGTATATATCTTCGAAAAGAAATCCCTGCAAAAATGCCGCCAACATAAATCATGGCAAGTGGTGATGCCGTAGAACCTATCTTCTGCAAAGCAGTATCCAGAAGTGCCGGTATCCGCACCTGTGCGAGCATCAGGATCATTCCAAGTAAGATCGCCACCGTCGCCGGATTGACCAGTTTTTTCAAGGCAAACCACCCTTCTCCTTCCGGAGACAATAGCTTTACACCCAAAGTCCACAGCATAAACTGGTCCATGATCATAAATACGGATGCATATAAGACACCTTTTTCCGAAAAAACACCGGCAATCATCGGCAAGCCTATGAAACCAATATTTCCGAACAGCAGCATTGCCTGATAGATTCCTGCACGGTTTTTCTGCAAATGTAACAGCTTAACCATTCCTCGTCCGGCAGCATACATAAAAATATAAAAAATAGCTGCAATCACAAAAATCGGCCATGATTCATACAGCACCTGCCGCTCTACCCCATCTTTAATGTTGATAAAAACCATCACCGGAAGTGCCATTTTCAAGACAAACTTTGAAATTGGCTCCAGTGTCTCACAACTCAGCACCCTTGTTCTGACAAGGATCACCCCTGCCAGAATATAGATTATAAACAGCCCGATCTGCTGTAGCAGAATATCAAACGTATGCATTCGTTTTCCTGCTTTCTTTGTGCCTTGCCAGAATCAGAACCATTATAAGAGTAATCACTTCTGATGTAAGGAAAGACAGCCATACTCCATTCATTCCAAAAATTCTGGAAAGTACGATCGCACAGATTCCAATGGCAACTGCGCCTCGAAGCAAAGAACCGATGATCGCCGGACGTGCATTTGCGGTTGCAGAAAAATATGCGACAAGAACGATATTGACTCCGGCAAATAAGAATCCTAGGAAATATAACCTAAGACCAACATGCGCATATTCCAAAAGCAGCTGATTATTTTCACTGTTGAATACCGAAATAAACGGATCTGTAAAACTCCAGACCAGTGCAACCATGATAATTTCTATCGCCACTACACAGGTCAGACCCCAGTGAAGAAGGTTTTTTACATCATCAAACGCACCTTTGCCAAAGCTTTCGCTGATCAGTGGCTGTACACCCTGTGCCATTCCGTTCATGATCGCCATTCCCACAAGTGACAGATTCGCTACCACTCCATATGCAGCAACTCCGGTACTTCCGGTAAGCCCAAGAATCAGCATATTAAAGATAAACGTGATCACCGCAGAAGAAATTTCTCCTACAAATGCAGAAACACCAAGCTGACAACAGGAAATCAGATGTCGCACGGACAGTTTTTTCCATTTGAAACCGATATTACATTTTTTACTCAGATAATGTCTGGAGCACACCAACATAGTGACAATCGGGCAAAATGCTGTTGCCAATGCAGCACCAGAAAATCCGAGTCCGACCGGAAAAATAAAGATATAGTCAAACACAATATTAAAAGCACTTCCAGCAAGAGAACCTGCCATCACGGTTGAGGTCGCATAATCATTTCGTGCAAATGCCGTAACAGAATAATTACACATGAAAAACGGTGCAAAAATAAGAATAATTCGCAAATACGTTCTGCCTAGCTCTATCAGACCTGCATCCGCTCCGAGAAGTGCCAGGAATTTATCCGGAAAGAAAATTCCAACCAGCATAAATGGAACACTAAAAAGTATCGCCCAGCTGAGTGACTGTGTAAAATAATGATCTGCCTCTTCACCTTTGGCTCTGTTGATTCCGTATCTCGTCGCAGAACCAATTCCAATCATTGAGCCTATCGCGAACATCATTCCAAATACCGGCAAAATCAGATTGAGCACTGCCAGTCCATCTGCGCCAGAACTTACCGATATAAAAAAAGTATCAGCAAGAATATAGACTGATTGTCCCATCATGCTTGCTACACTCTGAAAAACATATTTTGAAAATCTTTTTAACATTTACTGTATCATTTTCCTCTCCATTTTTGTCTTATCTCCTGCGCCCAAGTTCCCAGAATGCTACAGCACTTGCAGCTGCTACATTCAAAGAGTCAACGCCATGTGACATCGGGATCATAACTGTATAGTCGCAGTCCGCAATCGTCTGTGATGCCAGTCCGTCTCCCTCGGTGCCAAGAATGACTGCAAGCTTCTCTTCAGCAAGAAGCTTCGGATCATCAATACTATAAGAATCTTCTCTAAGTGCCATTGCCACGGTTTTGAATCCAAGATTCTGGATTGCTTTCATACCATCTTCCGGCCAGGAAGCTTTTTTGTCAAAATAAGTCCATGGAATCTGGAAAACTGTCCCCATGCTTACGCGGGCAGCCCTTCGGTAAAGCGGATCACTGCATCCGCTGGTCAGAAGGACCGCATCCATATGAAGTGCCGCTGCACTGCGGAAAATAGCTCCGATGTTTGTCGGATTCACGACATTTTCCAGAATCGCAATGCGGCTGGTGTTCTGACAGATTTCTTCTATAGACGGAAGCTGACGACGTTTCATGGCACAAAGCATGCCACGTGCCAGCGCGTAGCCGGTCATTCCTACAAGGACATCATATTCTGCAGTATATACCGGAACTTCCGGATAATGTTCCAGAAGTTCCTTTGCTTCACCTTCCAGGTCTTTATGCTCGACGAGGAAAGAAAGTGGTTCATAGCCGGCATTTAATGCCCGTTCGATCACCTTTGGACTCTCCGCGATAAACAATCCCTGATCTGGTTCGTAATACCGCAGAAGCTGCACTTCCGATGTCCGTGCGTATACGTCTAATTCCGGTGCAGTGATATCGTTAATTTCGATTATATTGTTCATTTTTGCTCCTGTTTTCACCTATTACCACACAGTTTTTTACTGTTCAGTACTTACAAATTTGTATTTTCCCTTTCCTTGTCCCCTCACAGGTACTATTACATTTTTATCTGCTAATTCTTTTAAAATATCAGATGCACGGGTTGCTTTCAATCCCGTAACCTGCTGTGCATCAGACCGTCCGAACACTACTTTCGTACGGAAAGAATCATACATATTTTGTTCTATCTTACCACAAAGCTGTACCGGATTCTATGATTAGATTACAAAAGAACTATGATAGCATGAGCTGCTTAAAAATTCTGCCGCCACTGTCAGAAGAATACTCATGATAATCCACTTTAATATGCACTCCAGA